>JAHJOO010000037.1 GCA_018820275.1 Alphaproteobacteria bacterium | reverse complement strand
GGCTTAGGGCTTAGGGCTTAGGGCTTAGGGCTTAGGGCTTAGGGCTTAGGGCTTAGGGCTTAGGGCTTAGGGCTTAGGGCTTAGGGCTTAGGGCAGTAGGCAGTAGGCAGTAGAAAAGCGGGGGTGTCGGACAGCGGACTGCGGCCTACCTGTCGCCTACTGCCTACTGCCTACTGCCTTCCTTCTGCGCGGCGGCGGCCATCCGCGCCAGCACCCGGCCGCGTCCCTTCGCCAGCGCGTGCACGGCGCCGCGCAGCGTGGCCACCTCCTGCTCGCTCAGCCCGGCGCGGGCGAACAGGGCGCGCAGGTTGCGCATCATCGAGGGCTTCTTGTCCGCGGGGTGGAAGAAGCCGCCGGCCTCCAGCTCGGCCTCCAGATGGCCGATGAAGCCCTCGACCAGATCGGCGCTGGCCGGCGGGTCGGCCTCGCGGAAGCGGGGCGGCGGGGCGTCCAGCACCGTGGTGCGCCACTCATAGGCCGTGATGGCCACGGCCTGGGCCAGGTTGAGGCTGTGATGGCGCGGGTCGATCGGGATGGTGACGATGCCGGTGCAGCGCACCACGTCCTGGGTCTCCAGCCCGGCCCGCTCGCCGCCGTACAGGAGGCCGACGGACTGGCCCTCGGTGGCCGCCGCGTTCAGCTCCGCCGCCGCCTGCCGGGGCGTCAGGATGGGCTGGCGCGTCTCGCGCGGGCGGGCCGTGGTGGCATAGACGGTCTGCAGGTCGGCGACGGCCCCGGCGACGTCCTCGAAGACGCGGACGCCGTCCAGCACCCAGTCGGCGCCGGACGCCGTGGCCCAGGCGCGGTCCTGCGGCCAGCCGTCCCGCGGGCTGACCAGCCGCAGGTCGGTCAGGCCGAAATTGGCCATGACGCGGGCCACGGCGCCGATGTTGTCGGCCAGCTGGGGCCGGTCGAGGATGACGCAGGGCGGGGTGAGGTCAGACATGGGGCCTGACTATCCCTTCTCCCCTCGGGGGAGAAGGTGGGCGGCGGAGCCGTCCGGATGAGGGGGCTCGGTCCGCGCGGTCGGATGTGGGCGACGAGGGTGAGGCCTGCCGCCCCCTCATCCGTCTCGCTCCGCGAGCCACCTTCTCCCCCAAGGGGAGAAGGCCACCGCCATCAGTCCTGGCCGACCATGGCGATCCACGGGTCGACCGTGCCGGCCTCGACCTCGGCCACCTTGATCCGGGGCCAGCCGACCTCGGCCTGACCCGACAGGCGCCAGGCGATGACGATCAGGTCGCGCAGCTCGCCCGCCCCGGCCGCCAGCCGCGCGGTGGCGAAGTCGAGCCCCCGCGCGTCTCCGGGGGCGAAGCCGCCGGCCTTCTCCAGCCGGTAGAAGGGCGTGACCTCGGCCAGGGTCGTGCCCAGATAGCCGGCCACGCGGGGGCGCAGCTGGAACCCGTCCAGCCGCGGCGCCGGCAGGGCGGCCTCGACCTCCTGCAGCCGCACGTGGTCGCGCACGAAGGCCCCCTCGAAGGCGCCGTGGGTGCGCCGCGAGGTGGTGAAGCCCTCCGGGTTCGGCACGCTGGAGGACCAGCCGTTGTAATGGACGGTGACGTGATGCGGCTGCGACCCGTCGCCGACGAAATGGCCCAGCTCGCCGATCGTGCGCAGGATCAGCCCCTCGCGGCGGATCCGGTCCGCGCGGTACCAGGCGCGCCTGCCCAGATCGGTCTCGCGGGCCTCGGCCGCGCTCAGCACGCGCCACAGCGCCAGGTCGACGACCAGCTGCTGGTGCCGGTCCATGACGGCGTAGGGCAGATAGCCGGCGTCGTCGACCTTGATCCCCGCGGCCAGCAGGGCGGCGTCATATTCGGACTTCAGCTCCGGCAGGGCGTCCAGCGACGGGCCCGCCGCCGTCATGACGCGGCCGCCCTCGGCGAGGTTGACGAAATGGGCCGTGTCGCGCTCGCGGTCGTGCGGCTGGCCGGCGCCCTTGGACCGGTCCGGCTCGCGCGACAGCTCGCCGACCTCGGCCGCGGCGGCGGGGTCGCGCAGGAAGGCCGGCAGCTCGTCGGGCAGGGCCCGCATGGCCGCCATGCCGATGATCCGGTGCCCCGTGGCCCCCCAGGCGGAGACGTCCGCGGCCGGCAGGGCGACCAGGGCCAGGGCGGCGGCGGAGATGAGGAGACGCTTCATGGGACGGGCTCGCGATGCGGACTGCGGGCCTTAATCGATCCAGACGGCGATCCGGTCCAGTGGCTTCTTGTCCAGCGCCGCCTCGGGCACCGTCGCCCCCGGCGCGGGCTTGCCGGCGACCAGCAGCAGGAAGGGCTTCTCGTCCGCCGGCCGGCCGCAGATCTCGTTCAGGAAGCCCATCGGCGCCGGCGTGTGCGTCAGCGTGGCCAGCCCCGCCGAATGCAGCGCCGCGATCAGGAACCCCGTGGCGATGCCGACGGACTCGGCGACATAGTAGTTTTTCCTGGCGTCCCCCGGCTTCGGCCCGCCGCGCTTCTGGGCGAAGACGGCGATCAGCACGGGCGCGACCTCGAGGAAGCCCTTGTCCGGATCGGTGCCCAGTGGGGCCAGGGCGTCCAGCCACTCCTGCGGGGCCTTCTCCGCATAGAAGGCGCGCTCCTCGGCCTCGGCCGCCTCGCGGATGCGGCGGCGCGCCTCGGCCCCCTCGATCACGGCGAAGGTCCAGGGCTGGTGATTGGCTCCCGACGGCGCCGAGCCGGCGGCCAGCAGGGCCGCCTCGACCACCGCGCGCGGCACCGGGTCCGGGGCGAAGTCGCGCACGGTGCGACGTTTCGCCATCAGGGCCAGAAAAGCCTCGGCGCGCGCGATCCGCTCGGCGTCGGAAAGCTCCGGATAGCCCTCGAGAATTCGGCTGGGATGGTCGCGCATGGCGGCCAGCCTAGCGTGCCGGAGGGCCCGCCTCCAGCGGCCGGTGTCCGGTTTTCGCCCCATTTGGCGGCGACAAGCCCGCCGCCGGCGGTCGGATCCGGCGTCTCCGCGAGTCGATCGGATGTCCACCGCAGCCGCCGTGCTGGCCCTCGTCTGGGCCATGACCTTCCCCGCCCCCACGTCCGACCCGGTCCCGTACGACCAGTTGATCGCGGCGGAAGCGGCGGCAGCGGCGGCGGCCTCGACGGCGACCGGAACGACCCTCAGCGCCGAACAGGCGGAGCATATGGCGGCCGACGCCGACTGGCGGCTGTCGGCGCGGCTCTATCATGCGGGCGGCGGCGGCGCGACGGGCAACGACAGCCTGGGCTGCCGGCCGATCGCCATGCGCACCGTGGCCATCGACCCCCGCGTGGTCCCGCGCCGCACCCGCCTGTTCATCAAGGAAACGGTCGGGATGGAGATGCCCGACGGCACGCTCCACGACGGCTACTGGTACGCCTCGGACACCGGCGGCGCGATCAAGGGCAACAAGATCGACCTCTACACCGGCCACGGCCGCGGCTCGATGCGCCCCGCCATGCCGCTGAACATGTCCACCCTGACCGTGGTCGAGGCCGGCCGCTTCGACGGCTGCCCGCCCGCCTGGGGCTGAGCCTTTCCGGGCGACGCCGCCCGGACTAGCCTGCCCGGATGGGCGAATCCGAACTTCATCTCGGTTGGCGAACCGCGCTGCTCGGCGCGACGATCCTGCAACTTCTGGCGCTCGCGGTCACGCTGGCTGCCAGCGACGGCGTGCGGGTCGCCAACCGTTTGCTGGCCGCCCTGCTGATCGTCATCGCGGGAATGCTGATCCCCTATGCGATCGGGTTCGCGGGCTTCTACGACGCCTGGCGCGGCCTGACTTTCCTGCCGGTGGCGATCTCCCTGGCGATCGGTCCGCTGCTCTGGGCCTATGCCTCGACGCTGGACGACGGACGGCCGCCGCGATCGCTGAGGCGACATCTCGTCCCGCCGGCTATCCAGTTCGCCTATTCGACCGGCTGTTTCCTGCTGCCGCTCGACGCGAAGTGGGACTGGTACACCGGGGGACATCGGGACTGGATCGACCCGGTTTTCGAGGTCGCGACGCTGATCTCCCTGGCGGGTTACACCTGGGCGGCCGCGGATGTGCTGAGGCGACGGGACGACCGGCTGGCCCAGGCGCGCAGCGACGACCACCGGTTCGCGGCGGGCTGGCTAAAGGCGGTCTGGGCCGCCCTGGCGCTGGGCCTCGCGCTGAGTCTCGGCTTCTCCGCCTGGTCCTGGCTGACGGGCGGAATCGACTTTTTCCAGCAGACGGGCCTCTACCTCGGGCTCGGCCTTCTGGGGCTCTGGCTGGGCGTCGGAGGGTGGCGGCACGCGGGCCTGCCCCAGGCCATCCCGGCTGAAGTCGAGCCCGATGAGCAAAGGACGATCGAGCGCACGGCCCCGGACTGGACCGCCGTCGGTGCGGAGGTCGAACGCCGGGTGCGGCAGGGGCGATGGTGGCGAGAGCCCGAGCTGTCCCTGGCAGATCTGGCCCGACGTCTGGGCACCAACACCGGGCGGCTGTCGCGGGCGATCAACCTGGGCCTCGGGGTCAACTTCTCGGTCTTCATCAACGGGCTGCGGGCCGAGGCGGTGGCCGAGGCGCTGCGCGACCGGCCCGCCGCCGACCTGCTGGACCTCGCCTTCGAGATGGGCTTCGCGTCCAAGGCCAGCTTCAACCGCGCCTTCCGCGCCCGGTTCGGCCTGTCTCCGTCGGAATGGCGGCGAGGCGTCTCAGATTCCGATTATTCGTCGGCCGCACCGGATTTGAGGCGCGACGCCGGCGCCCAAGCGACAGGGTGAGGGGTCACCACCGGAGCCCCCGCATGACCGGATCCAGCCGCCGCCATTTCCTCAGCCTTTCGGGCGCCGCCGCGGTTGCCGCCGCCCTGCCCCGACGCGCCTTTGCAACCGACGGCGACTGGAGCGCCGACGTCAGCGTTCTGGACGCGGCGTGGTCGGCCCTGCATCCCGGCCTGCTCCGCTATCAGACGCGGGAGGAGCTGGACGCCCGACTGGCCCGCCTGCGGACGGCATGGGCGACGCCGGGATCGTTTCGCGAGCGGCTGCTGGCTCTCAGCCGGGTCACCGCCGCCGTCCGCTGCGGTCACACCTATCCGAGCCCGTACAACGCCGGCGAGCCTGTCCGACAGCAGATGTTTCCGGACCGCAGTCTGGTCCCCTTCGCCTTCCGCTGGCTGGAGCGCCGGATGGTGGTGACCGCGGATCAGTCCGGAGCCGGACTGTTCCGGGCGGGCGACGTGATCGAGACGATCGATGGACGGACGACGGGCTCCCTGCTGCTCGACCTGATTCCACTCGCCCGGGCCGACGGGGCGAACGACGCCAAGCGGGTCAGTCTGATGGAGATGCGCGGCGACGACCGGTTCGAGGCCTTCGACCTGCACCTGCCGCTGGTTCTGCCGCTGAAGGACCGCGCGGTCTTCGGTCTGGCCGACGGGCGACGTATCGAGGCGCCGCTGTTGACCCTGTCGGAGCGTCAGGCGGCCCGCCCCGGCGCCGAGGCCACGGCGGCAGACGCCAATCCCTGGACCCTCGACAAGGGCGAGGACGGGATCGTGCGGCTGACCATGCCCGGCTGGGCGCTCTACAATTCCAGCTTCGATTGGCGGGCGTGGCTGGCCGGCGTCATGGACGACCTGACCGGCGACGGCGCGCGTGGCCTGATCGTCGATCTGCGCGGCAACGAGGGCGGGCTGGATTGCGGCGACGTGATCCTGAGCCGCCTTCTGGAGCGGGATCTCGTCGTGGACGCCCAGCAGAGATGGGTGCGGTACCGACGGGTTCCCGACGCCCTGCGCCCGCACCTCAGCACATGGGACGACTCCTTCTACGACTGGGGCGACCAAGCCCAGGCCTCGTCCGAACGCCCCGGCTTCCTGCGCCTGACGCGCTGGGACGAAGGGGCGGCGACCTCGGTGATCAAGGCGGACGGGCGGCGCTTCGGCGGCAAGGCCTGCGTGCTGTGCGACGCGTCGAACAGCTCCGCCACCTTCCAGTTCGCCCGGACGGTCAAGGACACCGGGCTGGCCACTCTGGTGGGGCAGACCACGGGCGGGAACCGGCGCGGCATCAACGGCGGGGCCTTCATGTTCCTGAAGCTGCCGACGTCAGGGATCGTGGTTGACCTGCCGCTGATCGCGGGCTTCCCGACGACGCCACAGCCCGACGCAGGGATCGAACCCGACCTGCCGGTTCTCACCACGGCCCAGGACCTTGGCCTCGGCCACGATCCCCAGATGGCCGCCGCGACGCGGCTGATCCTGCAGGGCTAGAACCGGCGCCGGCCGCTGACCGTCTCGAAGAACATCCGCCAGTCGCCCATCAGGCTCCACAGCGGATATCTGAACGTCGCCGGCCGGTTCTTCTCGAAGAAGAAATGGCCCACCCAGGCGAAGCCGTAGCCGATCAGCGGCATCGCCAGCAGCCACCACGGATTGCGCGTCACGATCGCCGCCGCCAGCGCCAGCAGCACCAGCCCCGACCCCACCACGTGGATCCGCCGGCACGTCCGGTTCGAATGCTCGTGGATGTAGAAGGGATAGAATTCCTCGAACGAGGCGAAACGATCGCCGGTGGCGGGCTGCGGGCTCATGGCGCGACGATGACTCCGCTCTCGCGCCCCCGCAAGCCCGCCCCGTGACACCCGGCGCCCCCTTTATTAAACCGGTTGGTTGACTAAGGGGCCGCGGAGGCGCAGGGTCGGCGCAGCACAGGAGATCGCCGATGCCCGACAAGATCACGCCCTGCATCTGGTACGACCTCGGCCAGGCCGAGACGGCCGCGAACTTCTACGTCTCGCTGGGCCTGCCCGACAGCCGCGTCGACACGGTCGCCCGGGCACCCGCCGACAATCCGTCGACAAAAGCCGGCGACGTCCTGGTGGTCGAGTTCACCCTGGCCGGCCGGTCCTTTCTGGGCCTGAACGGCGGGCCCACCTTCCCGCAGACCGAGGCCGTCTCGTTCCAGGTCAGCACCGATGATCAGGCCGAGACCGACCGCCTGTGGGACGCCATCGTCGGCAACGGCGGGCAGGAGAGCATGTGCGGCTGGTGCAAGGACCGCTGGGGCGTCAGCTGGCAGATCACGCCCCGGGCGCTGATGGACCTGCACCGCGACCCGAACCCCGCCCGCGCCCGCGCCGGCTTCGCCGCCATGATGACGATGAAGAAGATCGACGTCGCGGCCATCCGGGCCGCGGCCGACGCCGCCGGCTGAGCCCTGAGAGGCGCGCACGGATGCCGACGATCACCGCCTTTGCGAACTCTCCCGACCGGGGCCGGGGGCTGGCGCGCGACATGCGCGTACGTTGGGCGCTGGAGGAATTGGGAGTGCCGTACGACGTGCGGCTCCAGTCCTTTCCTGAGCTGAAGCGGCCGGCGCATCTGGCGCGCAATCCGTTCGGGCAGATTCCGACCTATGAGGACGGAGATCTGACCCTGTTCGAGAGCGGCGCGATCGTCCTGCACCTGGCGGAGCGGCACCCGGGCCTTCTGCCCGGTGAGCCGAATGCCCGATCGCGCGCGATCATGTGGATGTTCGCCGCGCTCGATACCATCGAGCCGCCGGTGTTCGACCGCAGCCTGGTCGGTGGACTGGAGAAGGACCGGCCGTGGTTCGACGAGCGGCTGGCCACGCTTGACCAGCGCATTGCCGTCCGGCTGGGCCAGTTATCGGCTCATCTTGGCGATACCGTCTGGCTGGATGGCGCGTTCAGCGCCGGCGATCTGCTGATGGTCACGGTGCTGCTGCGCCTCAAGGACACGGAACTGCTGGCGACCTGGCCGAACGTCGCCGCCTATCTGGCACGTGGTGAAGCCAGACCCGCCTTCCGCCGCGCCTTCGCCGCCCAGCGCGCCGTCTTCACGGATGCAAACGCCGACTGACGCCCCCCCACCCTCAAGCCGCGAGCGACCGCGTCGCAAGCGCCAAGGCAAAACAGAGAACGGAGACTGCACCATGACCTACTATTCCGGCTTCCTGACCCCGGTGAAGAGCGCCGACAAGGACCGCTACGTCGCCTCCGCCGCCAAATCCTGGCCAGTGTTCCAGAAGTACGGCGCCCTGCAGCAGGTCGAGACCTGGGGCGACGATATCCCGCCCGGCAAGGTCACCGGCTTCGACCTGGCCGTGAAGCTGGAGCCCGGCGAGGTCGTCGTCTTCTCGTGGATCAAGTGGCCGGACAAGGCGACCGCCGAAGCGTGCTTCGCCACGATGGAGACGGATCCGGCCTGGCAGGAGATGGACATGCCGTTCGACGGCAAGCGCATGATGTGGGGCGGCTTCGCCCCGATCTTCGAGGAAGGGGCCTGAGATGGCGTTCTACGACGTCACCGTCCTCCCGGTGCCCACCGACCGCAAGGCGGCGCACGAGGATCACTCCACGCGGGTCGCCGCCCTGTTTCGCGAACACGGCGCCACCGCCGTGACCGACGCCTGGGGCGCCGAGGTGCCCGACGGCACCCTGACCGACTTCAAGCGGGCGGTGGCGCTCCAGGACGGCGAGACGGTCGCGGTCGGCTGGATCACCTGGCCGGACAGGGCGACCCGCGATGCGGGCTGGGAGGCGCTGATGGCCGACCCGCGCATGGCCGACATGCAACCGGCCTTCGACGGCAAGCGCATGATCTACGCCGGCTTCGAGGGCATCGCCGGGGGCTGACCCCGCCCTCAAGCAGCGAGCGACCGCGTCGCGAGCGGTAGGGCCACAGAAAGCCTCAGGCGGGGCTCGGCTCCTGCCCCAGCAGGCGCCGGATCACCGGCCAGGCATTCACCCAGGCCGAGATGAAGCCGACCACGCTGGCCACCCACTGGAAGGCGCTCCACAGCGCGTCCAGAAAGCCGCCGTATCCGACGACCTGCGACCCCGCCCACAGCACGTCCGACACGCCGAGGCGGAAGGCGACATAGACCTGCGAATATTCGATCGGGCGGTCGGCGAAGAAGGCGATCGCCACCGCCGCCGCGACCGGCGCCCACAGCAGCGGCATCGCCAGCAGCAGGGCCAGCACCAGCACCAGGATCTTGGTCATCGGCGTCTCGCCCGAGAAGAAGCTGATCACCACCCCCGCCCCCAGCGTCAGCCCGGTCAGCGCCAGCACGACCGGCAGGGCCAGGTCGGCCGCGTCCATCAGGTCCGTCCCCAGCGCCATCAGGCCCAGCATGGCCGCCCCCGCCAGCAGGAAGGCCCCGACCCAGACCCCCGCATACTGGCCGAACCGCCGCTTCAGATGTCCGATGCCCACCATGCCGCCGCCCCCGAAAGACCGGCGTTCACCATGAGGCGCAGGACCGCGGTTGTCGAGGCGGGGGCCGGTTGGGCGACCCGGCGTGGCGGCTGCAAGCGTTCAGTCGGCCTCACCCGCCTCGGCCTCCGCACTCGCAGAGGCGTCGCTGAGAGCCCCCGCGCTGCCCAGCACATCGGCGTCCAGCGTTGGCTCGGCCACGATCCGACCCAGCAGTTCGGCTTGCCGGGGCTCCAGCGCGACCAGTCGGGTCAGGACGCGCAGCACATTCAGCAGTTCGGTCGTGTACTCCGCCAGCCAGTCGGTCGGCTGGATTTCGGACAGGGGCGAGGGCGGGCGCTTGTCGCCCATGGCGGGCTTGGACCGGTCGGCGCGGCGATAGCTCCACCACTGGTCCAGCACCACCTTGCCCGACACCTCATAGGCGCGCACGGCGGGGGAGACATTGTCGATCCGCCCGGTCGACCCGAACTTCAGCGCCCGCTCGGCGGGGTCATAGTTCAGGTCGTGCGGCATCTCGGCCAGGGTCCTGGGCAGGGCCTTGGACACCGTCGGCTCGAACTCGGCCGGCGTGACCCGCACCACCCCGCCCCGGTCGCCCTGGAACCGCTCGCCGAACGTGTGCAGCCAGATCACCTCGCGCCCGACCGCCGCGGCCTCGGCGAACAGGGCCCCGTCGGCGGTGATGGGGATGCGCAGGCCCGGCTGCTTCAGGTCGCCCCGGAACCGTTCGATATAGGCCGGGTGGGCCGCCAAGGCGGCGATATAGGCCATGACGTCCTCCGCCGAGACCGGCGCGCCATAGTGTTCGCCCAGCGCCTTCAGTAGACCCGGCGAGACGTTCGGCGACGTCGCAGCGGCGTCGGCCCAGAGCGGGAAGACGCGGCCCCCGAAAGAACCCTTGTAGTGGTGCAGGTCAGGGATCAGGCCGGAAAAGGTCAGGGCCGGTCCAGCAGTCGGCGAGTGCGCGAAAAGGCCGGTCGCGTAGACCTGCTTCAATGAGTGGCCCTTCCACAGCGTAGGATTGGCCCGGTTGATCAACCGGCTATCTGGCAGTAGCCATTCCCGGTCGAAGGAGCGGTATCCATAACGGACCGGCTCAGCCCCCGGCCCCTTGTCGTCATCGACCGAAACCGGCGGGTGCTTGTGACCCTCCAGCGACTCCTTGGCCACCTTCGTCAGGGTCTTGTCGCCGTTCATGTGCGGATGAAACAGCACCGCTTTCTTCGCCGGGTCTTTCTCCGCCACCAGCCGCGCCCATCGATCCCTCAGGGACTGGGCGTCCGGCGCAATGACCCAAGTCCGCCCCGCCATCACGCCTGAGCCGTTGTAGACGAACAGGTCCTCCAGCGCCGGATAGCCGATCCAACTGGCCGCGCCTGGCGGCAGAAATGGCGCGCGCGGCTCGCTGGCCGCCTCCACCCAGCCGTCGTCGTCCAGCCCGATCCCGGCCAGCGCCGCGAACTTCACCGACCGCGATCCTTCCGGCAGGGTCCGGAACCGCACGCGCGCCGGCGTCTCAGGACTGTCCTTGGATTTCCGCAGGGCCATGACGATACAGACCGTCTGTTGCACCCCTTCAAAAATACGAGTTGCAACAGGCGGCTGCCACCCCTCCGGCGAACAGTCGATGACCCAGATTTCGTCGGCGTCGCGGCGCAGATCGCTGCGCATCTTCTGGAATCCCGGCCCGTTCAGGAAGCCGGACACGGTGATGAAACAGACGATCCCCTGTCGCTTGGTCCAGTCCACCGCCTCGGTCTTGTCCGAACCCGAGCGGAAGGTGTCGCCCCCGAACACCTTCCACGCCGCCCAGCGCCAGAAATAGACGTAGAGGTTCCTCAGGTGCTTGGTGTGGGCCCCCACGCCCCAGTCGACCGGCGGCTGCCAGTCGTCCAGCGGGGTCCGCTGGCCCTTGCCGCGATCCTCGACCCAGCCGCCCAGCCCCTTGGCCTTCTCCTTGTAGGGCGGATTGCCCAGAACGACGGTGATCGCCTCGTGCCGCTTGACCCGGTTCGATTGCTTGCGCGACTCGGCGATGGCCCGGACCGGGTGCGGCACCCATGCCGCCTCCTCGTCCGGGTCGGCCAGGGTGTCGGTGATGTACAGCCTCAGCTCGCTGGCGTCGGCGGTGTCGGCGTCCGCCTCGGTCAGGTCCGCGATCTCGGCCAGCAGCCTCAGCTGCGCCACCGCGAACGGGCCGAACTGCAGTTCGAACCCGATCAGCCGCTTCAGCGCGTCCTGCACCGCCGCCGGGACCGAGCCCTTGCCTTCGGCCTCCTCCACCGTCCGCGCGATCCGGTTCAGCACCCCCAGCAGGAAGGTGCCCGTCCCGACCGCCGGATCGGCCAGTTTGACCTCGGGCGAGGCCAGCCCGCGCGCCAGACTGAACCGGCCGGGCGCGATCAGCGCCTCGTCCACCATCCGCACCATGGCCGTCACCACCTCGGGCGGGGTGTAGTAGCTGCCGGTCTTCTTCCTCAGTTTCGTGTCGTACGACTGCAGGAACAGTTCGTAGAAATACAGCCAGGCCTCGGGCTGGCCCTTGGACAGGGCCTTCCAGTTCACGACGTCCAGCACCCGCACCAGGGTGTCGATGGACGTCTCCAGCAGATGCGCTTCCTCCGCCGGTTCGGTCAGCAGCTTCAGGGCCGATCCGATCAGGGTGTTGGTCTGGCTCAGCGCCTTGCCCGCCGCGTCCAGCCCGCCCGCCAGCTCGATGCCCCGCGCCTTGGCCATCAGCAGGCCGAAGGTCACGGCCTGGGCGTATCCGTCGGCGAACTCCGGCTCCTCGGCGTCGGGCAACAGCAGCTGACGCCAGTCCTCCATGAGCCCGATCAAGGCCGGGGCCTTGCGCTCCAGCTGCTCCTCGACCTCGTCGCGCAGAAGGCGGCACAGGCGCGCCGTCGTCTCGGCCAGCTGTTTCGGCGTGCGCGGCGGAACCGGGTTCCAGCTCAGGAAATCGGCGATGAGAGCCGTCAGAGCGGGCGGTGCCGTCAACTTCGCACCCGCCGTGTCCAGATCGCCGTCCAGCCGGACGATCTCTCCGACCTTCACCCCGTCCCGCCACAGGCTGAACGTCTGACCGTCGGTGTAGATCAGGTTTGGCAGGGACTTCAGCTTCTCCCACTGCGTCTTGTCGTGGGACTTGTCGGCGAACTTGCGCGGGTCCGCGCCCTTGCCGGGCGCCTTGACCTCGATATGGCCGACGAGGGCGTTCTTGCGCGTCACCGCATAGTCGGGCCGGGTCATCAGTTCCGACAGGGCGCTCTCGCCCACCAGAACCACATCGTCCGCCGAAGGTCCGATCAGGGCGCACAGGTCCGCGACCAGGGTTTCCAGCGGCGCGCGCAGCTGATCCTCGGGCTGGCCCGTCGCGCCGGGGTTGTTCAGCTTGTCCTTCGCGGACTTGCCGAACCGTGCGACGGCCTCCTCAAGCGTCGATGTCATCCACAGCCCCCTCAACAGCCCCTTGATCGCTTGGGGAGCGAACCGACGCAACCGTCGTGGCCGCTGGACGCCGCACCGAATCGGCGGAACATCCCCCCATGTCGCAACCCGACCTCTTCGGTGCCGTCGCCCAGCCCCTGCCTCAGCCGGATCCCGAGGCCGTGCGTCGGCGCATGGCCGACCTGCTGCAACGCCTGAGCGAGGCGGACGTCATGCCTCTGACGGAAAAGGAACTGCGCTTCTGGCGGACGGTGGCCCCCCAGACCACCCGCTGGTTGGAGCCCGAGGAGCGGGCCCGGATTCTGGCGGACTTCGAAGCCCAGATCGACCGCCTGACACGCAAGGCCGCCTGAGCCCCCCTCACCCCTCCCGTTCGAAATCCCTCCGCTCCAGCACCGGCAGGGTCCGGGCGTTCCGGGCGGCGTTGAGCAGGTTGAGGATCAGCAGGTTCAGATTGTCCTCCGGCATGCCGAAGGTGGCGGGCTCGGCGCTGTGGCCCTCGGGCCGACCGGCCTTGTCATAGAAGACCTCGTGCACGGCCAGCCGGCCGTCCTCGTGGCGCATCACGCGATGATTCCAGCTCATGGGCCGTCTCCAGCCGCCGACCGGCGGGCCCCGACGGCCCGCGCGAGGGGTCAGCGAACTGGAAAGGGCTCACGGCGGCGGGCGCGGATCGGCGTCATGCGCTCACGCTGTCACGGCGCGGCGTCGGCCGCATCCGGCCTCCTCCACCCCGCCCCGACGGCCGCTCGCGCCCCGCGCCTCATCCGCCCCGCTCTCCCTCCGCCAGCGCCTCCGCCACCCACGCCTTCAGGTCGCCGTCCTGTCGCAGGCGGACGCCCGCCGCCAGGACGGCGACGATCGTCTGCGTCTCCGCGTCGTCGGGCTCCGGCGGGGCCGGCACGCGGCCGTCGGCGTCCCACAGCGACAGCAGGTCGGGCCGATGCGTCGCGGCCCACGCCCGGTCCGTGATGGGCCCGCCGTCCCGGCGGCGGCCGTACCGGTCGCGGAGGTGAAAATAGAAGGCCTCCGACCCCGGCGGCGGCTCGGGGTCGGTCGCGGTCAGGGCGGCGGCGATCTGGAAGGCCCGGTAGTCCACGGCCCGGGCCAGCGCCTCCAGACCGACGGCCGGATCGTCCTCCAGCTCGTCCAGCGTAGGCGCCGGGGCCCGGGTGACCTCGCTCAGGGCCCGCACGGCGCGGATCAGGGCCTCGGCCTCGGCCGGGCGACCCTCGGCCAGGCGCCGGGCCGCCGTCTTCAGGCCCCGGACCATCTGCTGGCGCGGGGTCAGGGCGTCGACCGGCGTCCGCAACGCGCCGGCGGCGGGCGCGGCGTCCGGGCTCCCGCCCTCACCGGCCGCGCACCGTTCCTCCCCGGCCTCGCGCTCCGCCTCGGCGGCGGCGTGGGCCTTGCGCGTCCAGCCCTCCTTGTTGGCCCGGTAGCGCAGATTGCCGTAGCCGACGTCGAACCGCCGCGCGACCGACGCCGCCGGCTCTCCCGCCAGATAGGCCGCCCGCGCCGCGTCCCACACCTTGCGGGACCTCTGCTTGATCTCGCGTCTCTCGGTCATGTCGCCATCATGACGGCGCCCTGCGTCAGGAGCGGTCGCAGGGCCCGGCGACCTCGCGAGGTTGGCGACCGGGACTGGCCGGTTTGGCGATGCCGCGAACCCCTTCTCCCCTTGTGGGAGAAGGTGGCTCGCGAAGCGAGACGGATGAGGGGGTGGTTCAGCAACCCGGCCTTCCGACATACGCACACGGCCGGCTGCCCCCTCATCCGTCAGGCTTCGCCTGACACCCCTCGTCGGCCGCATGCGGCCTCCTCGACCCACGAGGGGAGAAGGCGATTGCGGCCGTTCCTCTTTTGTTCTACTGCTTCTCGCGGCGAAGGCGACGACGGGTGAGGGGTATGGCGGACCAGACGCGACGGCTCCGCGCCAGGATGACGGTCGCTGAGACGGCGATGTGGACGCTGCTGCGCGACCGCCGGCTCGAAGGCCTCAAGTTTCGGCGACAGACCCGGATAGGCCCGTGGATCGCGGACTTCTGCTGCTATGGGCTCAAGCTGGTGATCGAGCTGGACGGCGGCGTCCACAGGCTGCGCGAGGACGCCGATCGGGTGCGGGACGCCGATCTGGCCAGACGCGGCTTCACCGTCCTGAGGTTCGGCAACGAGGCCGTCCTGACCAATCCGAACGTCGTGTTCGACGCCGTCCGCCTTTGCGCGCGGGGACGTCCCCCTCATCCGTCAGGCTTCGCCTGACACCTTCTCCCACGAGGGGAGAAGGAAGACGAAGCCCTCCTCCCGCTGCCCGACTGCCCGCCCTAGCTGTCCAGGAACGACCGCAGCTTCCGCGACCGGCTGGGGTGTTTCAGCTTCCTCAGCGCCTTGGCCTCGATCTGGCGGATGCGTTCGCGGGTGACCGAGAACTGCTGCCCGACCTCTTCCAGCGTATGGTCGGTGTTCATGCCGATGCCGAAGCGCATGCGCAGCACCCGCTCCTCGCGCGGCGTGAGCGAGGCCAGCACGCGGGTGGTGGTCTCGCGCAGATTGCTCTGGATGGCCGCGTCGATGGGCAGGATGGCGTTCTTGTCCTCGATGAAGTCGCCCAGGTGGCTGTCCTCCTCGTCGCCGATCGGCGTCTCGAGGCTGATCGGCTCCTTGGCGATCTTCAGGACCTTGCGCACCTTCTCCAGCGGCATGGCCAGCTTCTCGGCCAGCTCCTCCGGGGTCGGCTCGCGGCCGATCTCGTGCAGCATCTGGCGGCTGGTGCGGACGATCTTGTTGATCGTCTCGATCATGTGCACCGGGATGCGGATGGTGCGCGCCTGGTCGGCGATCGAGCGCGTGATGGCCTGCCGGATCCACCAGGTCGCATAGGTCGAGAACTTGTAGCCGCGGCGGTACTCGAACTTGTCGACCGCCTTCATCAGGCCGATGTTGCCCTCCTGGATCAGGTCCAGGAACTGCAGGCCGCGGTTCGTGTACTTCTTGGCGATGGAGATGACGAGGCGCAGGTTGGCCTCGACCATCTCCTTCTTGGCCTGGCGGGCCTCGCGCTCGCCCTTCTGCACCTTCTGGACGATGCGGCGATAGTCGTCGATCGGCAGGCCGGCCTCGGTGGCCACGGCGGCCACGTCGCCGCGAATCTGGGCGATCTGGGTCGCCTCGTTCTCGCTGAACTTGGTCCAGCGCACGCCCATGTCCTTGACGCCGTCGGCCCAGCCCGGGTTCAGCTCCTGGCCGAAGTAGGACTTGAGGAATTCCGGACGGCTGATGCCGTAGCTGTCGGCCAGGCGCAGCAGGCGGCCTTCCAGCCCCATCAGCCGCTTGTTGATGGCGTACAGCTGTTCGACCAGGGCCTCGATGCGGGCGTTGTTCAGCTTCAGCGTCTTCAGCCGGCCCGAGATGGCGGCGGTCAGGCCGTCGTAGGCCTTCTGGTCCTTGGCCGAGAGGGTGTCGCCCTTCAGCCGGGCCTCGACCAGCTTGTCCTGCAGCTTGCGGAAGGCGCCGAAGTCGCCGGCCACGGCGTCCAGCACCTCCATGACGCCGTCGCGCAGCTCGGCCTCCAGGGCCGAGATCGACAGGCCGCCGCCGTCGTCGAAGTCCTCGTCCTCCTCGTCGTCGGCGCCCTCGGGCTTGTCGGCCGCGCCCTCCTCCGACGCCTCGGACGGCGGCGGGGTCGCGCCGGGCTGGGGCTGGTTCTGCGGCAGGGAGGCGGGGTTCAGCACGCCGTAGGTGGCGTCCAGGTCGATGACCTCGCGCAGCAGGATGCGGTTGTTGGCCAGTTCGTCGCGCCAGACCATGATGGCCTCGAACGTCAGGGCGCTCTCGCACAGGCCCGAGATCATGGCGTCGCGGCCGGCCTCGATGCGCTTGGCGATGGCGATCTCGCCCTCGCGGCTGAGCAGCTCGACCGAGCCCATCTCGCGCAGATACATGCGCACCGGGTCGTCGGTGCGGTCGTAGGCGGCCTTGGCCGGGGTCTCGGCAACCGAGGTGTCGGCGCGCTCGGCGACCTCGCCGCCCTCACCCTCCTTCTGCTCGGCGTCCTCTTCGGCCTCGACGACGTTGACGCCCATCTCGGACAGCATGGCCAGGGTGTCCTCGATCTGGTCGGGGGTCACCTCGTCCGACGGCAGCACCTTGTTGAGGTCCTCCATCGTCACATAGCCGCGCGTCTTGGCCTGTTTGATGAACTTCTTGACCCCGGCATCCGTCAGGTCGAGCAGCGGACCATCCGAAGCGGTCTCGGTCTCGGGCGTGTCGGTCTGGGCGTTCATTCAGTCTTGTCTCCGGCGGGCGAGGCGGGGCCTGCGGCAAAAGTGCAACGCGCGACGAAAAGGATCGTCGATCCCCCGCCGCGGCGAATTTCGGTCGTCTCTGGCCGGTCGTCGGGCAGGGCCCAGCGGAGGCGCGGCAAATGCCGATCCTGGCGACCGTGCGGATCGCGGCCCGGGGCGGGGGGCGCATCTGCGGCCCGGAAGCGCGAGCGGAACATGCCCTCGCCTTCTCGACCTCGCGCGCTCGGGCGGTCCGATCCGGGGGCGGAGATGGCGACCCGGTCCGTCCGTGTCAAGACGGGACGGGCTCAGTGCACCGTCTCCGACGGCTCCCAGAGGGCCCCGCTGGACAGCAGACGCGCCTGGGCGTCGCGCTCGGCCTTCAGCCGGGCGAAGGGCTGGGCGTCGAACTCGGGCTCTGACTTGAGCTCGTCCATGGCGCGGCTGAGCGCCAGTTCGTTCAGCAGGCCGTCGATGGCGCGGATCAGATCGGCGCGGGCCTGGTCGACCGGACGCGCGGCGTCGAGGAAGGGGGCGTGGGACACCCCCGCCGTGCGGTCGACCGCCTTCAGCGTCTCCTCGTGGCCCAGGGCGGTCAGGCGGGCGCGCAGCAGGCCGTCGCCGAAGTCGGCCAGATCCCACGTCAGCCGCACGAGGTCGGCGACCAGCCGGTCCAGCCCGGCGTCGCCGAGGCCCTGGCTGGCCAACAGCTCGGCCTTCTCCTGCAGCACCTCGGGGTGGTCGATCAGGCCGGTCAGCACGGCGGCGACGAGGGGCCGGGGCGCGCGGCGAAGACCGTCGGTCGCCGATTGCGCCTCCGGCGTCACGTCCATGGTGACCATGGCCTTCCGCGCCCGGCGATCGCGATAGATGACACGGCCGGCCTGTTTCCGCTGGGCTTCCGACGGGCGGGTCAGTTGGTAGACGGCCCCCAGCAGGTGGTCCTTGTAGGTACGGGCCAGGTCCGGGTCGGCGACGGTGGCGGCGGCCTTGCGCAGGCGCGCGATCAGCTGGGCCTCCTTCTCGGGCCCGTCCAGCGGGCCGACCGCCTCGCGCTCGCGATCGAACAGCATGCGCGAGAAGGGCACGACGTGACCCAAAGCCTCGCGCAGGGCGGGCGCCCCGCGGTCGCGCAGCATGTCGTCCGGATCCAGCCCGTCGGGCAGCGTCACGAAGCGCAGGGTGCGGTCCGACCTGATCAGCGGCAGGGCCCGCTCGACCGCGCGGAAGGCGGCGCGCCGGCCCGCGCCGTCGCCATCGAAACACAGGATCGGCTCCGGACTGACGCGCCACAGCAGGGCCATCTGGTCCTCGGTCAGGGCCGTGCCCATGGGGGCCACGGCCGGCACGCCGGCGCGCTGGCAGGCGATCACGTCCATGTAGCCTTCGACCACCACCACGGCCTGTTCGGACTTCGACTCGGCGCCGAGGATGCGCCGCGCTTCCGGCAGGCCGTACAGGGTGGCGCCCTTGTGGAAGAGCGGGCTCTCGGGGCCGTTCAGGTATTTGGCCCGGTCGTCGGGGTTCATGGCCCGGCCGCCGAAGGAGACGACGCGGCCGCGGGAATCCAGGATCGGGAAGATCAGCCGGTCGCGGAACCGGTCATAGGGCTGGCCGCCGCCTTCCGGCGCGATCAGCAGCCCGGCCTCGACCAGATCGCCGGGCCGCGCCCCGCGTTGGACCAGCGCGTTCTTGAGACCCTCGCGGTCGTTGGGCGCATAGCCCAGGCCGAAGCGGTCCCACTGGTCCTCGGGCAGGCCGCGTCGGTCGAGGTATTCGCGGACCGACTTGCCGACCGAACGGCGCAGATTGGCGGCGAACCATTTCTGGGCGAGGTCCATCCAGTCCGCCAGGCCCTGACGCTTCTGTTCGCGTTCCGCGGCCTTGGGGTCCTCGGCCGGCAGGGCCATGCCGGCCTCGCCGGCCAGTCGCTGAACCGCCTCGACGAACGACAGCCGTTCGGTCTCCTGCAGGAAGCTGATGACGTCGCCGTGCTTGCCGGAGCTGAAGTCGTGGAAGAAGCCCTTGTCGTCGTTGACGAAGAAGCTGGGGGACTTCTCCTTCGAGAAGGGGCTCAGTCCGACGAACTCACGCCCCTGCCGCTTCAGCTTGACCGTCCGACCGATGACGTCGGACGGCCGCAGCCGGGCCTTCAGTTCCTCGATGTAGCGATCGTCGAAGCGCACACGCCGACCTGTCTCTGCAATGGCTGGTGCCCGCCAGACGAATTCGGGCCCGCGGCGCGGCGCGGGCGATCTTGCCACAGATTTCCGGTCCACAGGGGGATGAACCTGGGGGCGGCGGTCGGGGGCGGAACCCCGGATCGACGCCGTCGCCGTTAGGATTCGATTAACCAAAAAGGCGGGCGGCGCCCCGGAACGTTCTGAATCCGGACGGATTTCAAGGCTACTCACAGCTCATCCACAGCCCTGTGGACACGCGAGGTCGGCGGACGCCGATCCCCAGGTTCCCTCCAGACGGCAGCAGGCCGCGCGGCGGGTCGAGGCCGGTTCCCATGTTCATCAGCATCCAGCGTCCCGCGATCGAGCCCACAGGCCCCGACGCCGTCGCCACGCCGGGGTCGCCCAGGGTGCGCAGCCTGACGCCGCGCGCCCTGCACGCCCGGTTGCTGGACAATGCCGCCCAGCGGCGGCTGCGCGGCCAGCAGCGCCGCGCCTGCGGCCGCATCGACGACGCCGACTACTGGTTGGGCGCCGCGCCCCAGGCGATCCGCAAGGCCGGCGACCTGCGCCGCGAGGGTCTGCCCGCCCTGCCCTGAGCGGGCCTCAGCGCCAGATGGCGCCGGTGCGGGCCCCGGCGCGCCCGACTTCGTAGACCGCCCGCATGGACTCCGGCCGGAAGTCCAGCGCCCCGGCGGTGCTGTCGTCGGGCAGGGCGGCCCAGCGGAACACCAGACCGTTGCGATCCGCGAAGGCGCGGTTGCCGGCCAGGGTGCTGAGCATCGAGGCCCGCAACATGGTGTCCAGGCTGCGTCCCAGAACGGATCCCAGACTGTCGGTCGTCACCTCGAAGCTGGGCGACACCCGCCCGTTGACGATGACGTACATCCGCGCGCCGCGCAGGCCCACCGTGGGATCCTGATAGGTCCAGAGGTTTTCGGGCAGGCCCAGGAAGGGCACGGTCACGCCGCCGTCGACGTGCATTTCCTCGAAGACCCGGCCGCCGGCGACCGAGCGGATGCGGACGGGCGGAAACGCGCCCGGAATGCTGGCCGACGCCTGCAGCACGGTGCGGAACAGGTCCAGCGCCTCGGGACCGCCCTGCAGGGCGATGGCGCCCATGTCCCAGCTGACGCCGCGCTGGGAATCGAGGTCGGTGGTCGCGACCAGAAGCACCCGCCCCTTCCGCGCCTCGGCCGCCACGGCCTCCAGCATGGCCATGTCGACGTACCGCTCGATCAGGTCGCGCAGGGGCTCGGCGCGGTAGACGCCCGACCCGAACAGGGCCCCCAGCCCCTGGGGCTGAAGCAGGGTGCTGGCCGCGCCGCCGACGTAGGCCTCGGTCAGCTCGTCGTTCCAGTCGGGTCCGAGGAAGATGAACGGAGCCGCCAGGGCGCCGGTCGAGACGCCGGTGACGATCTCGAAATCGGGCCGTTCGCCGGACTCGGTCCAGCCGGCCATGACGCCGGCCGTGAAGGCCCCGTTGGCGCCCCCGCCGGAGACGGCCAGCAGGTCGAGGTGCCCGTCTGGGCCCACCCGCAGTCCCTCGCGCATACGCTCCTGAAAGAACTCCAGCCGGGTGTCGTCGTCGACGTAGAAGCGGATCGGCATCTCCGCGGGTGCGATCAGGCCCATCGGCGCAGCGTCGCGGCGATCCTGGATGTCGAAGGCCTGCCGTCCGCCGCCCGCGCAGGCGGCGAGGGCCAGCGACAGCGCCGCGATGATGAGACCCCGATGACCCGGACGAACCCGCATGACCCCATCATGCCGCCGAATTGTGACGGCGGAAACGTCCTTTTGCCTCAGCCCTTCATCGCATCCGCGAAGCGCTGGAACAGGTAGAGGCTGTCCGTCGGCCCGGGCGAGGCCTCGGGGTGGTGCTGGACGCTGAACACCGGGCGGTCCTTCAGGGCGATGCCGCAGTTGGTCCCGTCGAACAGGCTGACGTGGGTCTCCTGCACGTGGTCGGGCAGGCTGTCGCGGTCGACGGTGAAGCCGTGGTTCATCGACACGATCTCGACCTTGCCGGTCGTCAGATCCTTCACCGGATGGTTCGCGCCGTGATGGCCCTGATCCATCTTCACGGTCTTCGCGCCGAGCGCGATGGCCAGCATCTGGTGGCCCAGGCAGATGCCGAAGACGGGCTTGCCGCTGTCGACCAGCTTACGGATCTCCGGCACGGCGTAGGCGCCCGTCGCCGCCGGATCGCCCGGCCCGTTGGACAGGACCACGCCGTCGGGATTGCGGGCCAGGATCTCCTCGGCCGGGGTGTCGGCCGGCACCACCGTGATCTTCGCGCCGGTCGAGGCCAGCGCCCGCAGGATGTTGCGCTTCACGCCGTAGTCGACGACCACCACCGACCTGTCGCCGGCCTCGACGCGCGGATGGCCCTCCGGCCAGTCCCACAGCCCCTCGTCCCACTGGAATGCCTGCAGGGTGGAGGCCGGCCCGGCGAGGTCCAGCCCGACCAGACCGGGCCAGTCACGGGCCCGGGCGATCAGGGCGGGGACGTCGAACTGACCCGTCGCGCTGTGGGCCACGACGGCATGCGGCGCGCCCGTGTCGCGGATGCGGGCGGTCAGGGCCCGGGTGTCCAAGCCCGACAGGCCGACGACGTTGCGGCGCTTCATCCAGGCGTCCAGCGAGCCCTCGCTACGCCAGTTGGCCGGGTCGGTGGGCAGGTCGCGGAACACGGCGCCGACGGCCGAGGTGTCCGACCCGCCGCCCATCTGCTCCAGATCCTCGACGTTGACCCCGACGTTGCCGACGTGGGGGAAGGTAAAGGCCAGGATCTGGCTCATGTACGACGGGTCGGTCAGGATCTCCTGATAGCCGGTCATGGCGGTGTTGAAGACCACCTCGCCCAGCGCCTCGCCCTCCGCGCCGACGCCGATCCCCTGGAACACCGTGCCGTCGGCCAGGGCCAGGACGCCGGTCACGCCGGGCAGGAGGTCGGTCATGGCGGGCAACTCCGGAGCGGCGACGGCGGACAAACGGCGCGGGGGTTAGGCCCCATCGCCCGCCGGGTCAACCGCGGGCTTGCCGCCTCTCAGCAAGGTGAACCAGGCCAGGGTGGTGATCGCCACCACGACCAGGGTCGGCACGATGTATCCGGCCGCCGCCGCGACCACCGCCGCGCCCGCGAACATCAGGCCGAACGCGCCCAGCACATGGCCCCCCGTCCCCGGAGACAGGCGAATAAGGGCGGCGGAGCAGATCCCGTAGATGGTCAGCGTCAGCACCGAGGTGACACCGACCAGCATGCCGAACTGTTCGCCCAGGGTCGGCTGGCCGGACAGGATGGCGACGATGGTCATGATGGCGGCCCCGGTCAGCGGATTGACGATCGGCGTCTTGTCGCCCGCGGCGAACCCCTTGGGCAGGAAGCCGGCCCTGGCCGCAGCCCGGGCCGTCTCGCCGCCCATCATGACCCACCCGCCGACCGTGCCGATGGTCTTGGCCACGGCGCAGACGGCGACGAAGCCGGCCAGCGAGGCGCCGAAGACCCGCGCGGCGAGGTCCGCATAGGGGCTGGTGGACTCGGACAGGGCGTCGAGGGGGATGACGCCGAACACCGCCACCGTCGACCCGACATAGACCACGGTGGCGAGGGCGACCCCGGCCAGCGAGGCCCGCGCCAGATTGCGTCCGGGATTTCGGATGCGCGACGACAGGGCCGCGGCGCTCTCCACGCCCAGATAGGCCCAGAAGATGTAGACGAGCGAGGCGGGCACCGTCTCCTTCAGCGGCTCGCCCGACGGGTTCCAGGACGCGGCGAACAGGTCGGGGTCGAAGGCGGCGACGCCGGCGGCGACGGCGATCACGATCGGGATCAGGCCGACGACCAGCGCGCCGGCCGCCAGCCAGGACGCGGTCCGCGTGCCGGCGATGTAGGCCAGCGTCGCCACCCAGATGATGCCGAGGTTGCACAGGGTCGCGGCGACCGGATCCTTCAGGACCGGCCAGAAGAAGGCCAGATAGCCCGTGGCCGCGACGGCCACCGCCACGTTGCCGACCAGGCAGGCGGTCCAGAAGGCGATGGCAACCTGAAAGCCGAAGAACCGGCCCAGCCCGGTCTGGGCGAAGCCGGACAGGCCGTCGGCGCCGGGACGCAAGCGGCCCAGGGCTCCGAACACGAGCGCCAGCACGGCCGCGCCGACGCCCGCGACCAGCCAGCCGATCAGCGACGAACTGCCGAACGGGGCCAGGGTCACGGGCAGCAGATACAGGCCCGAGCCGATCATGTTGCCGGCGACCACCAGGGCGGCCAGGCCCCAGCCCAGCTTGCGCCCGTGATCCGAGACGACGTCGGTCATGCGTGGATCCCCCCGATCCGATCCTGAAACCAGCCGACCGCCGCCTCGTGGCGGCCTGACAGCACGCCGTTCTCATACGCACCTGCGGACAGGTTTGTCTGCACCGCCGCGCAGATGGCGGCGTCCTGGGCCGTCAGACGATCCGAGACGGCCAGCGTCTCCTCCGAAGGCGCGCGTCCGTCGGGTCCCAGATAGAGGTAGTCCAGCCGCGTCCGGCCGGGGCCGGTCGGCGTCATGCGCTCGATCATGGCGCCGTCGGCGTAGACGTTGATCCCGAGGTTGGGCCACAGCCAGCCCCAGACGCCGGCCTGGGTGGTGCCGGACGCGCCGACGGCCTGCTGGATCACGCACTCGCCCTCGACGCGGACCTCGTAGTCGGTGCCCGCCAGCTCCTCGGCCAGCTCGGGGTGGACCACGCCGATGTGATAGCCCTCGAGATAGTTCTCGACGTAGGTCTTCCAGTCGCAGGCCAGATCGTGGCTGCGGCGCAGGGCGGGCGGCGGCAGGTCCAGCCCGCGCTCGGCCAGCAGCGCCTCGATCGGGGCCACCGCGTCGGCGAGGCTGCCGGCCGGCGCCATCGCCGCGAACACCAGCCCCCGCCAGACCTCGACCGTCAGCGACAGAAGGCCGAACTCGCGTGGATCGAACCCCGCTTCCGCGCCGAAGCCCGTCGCCGCGCGCAGCCGGCCGTCCAGGGCATAGCGCCAGCCGTGATAGGCGCAGGTCAGCTCCTGGCCGCACGACCCCGCGGGCCCGGTCACCAGCGGCCCGGCGCGATGGCGGCAGACGTTGTGGAAGGCCCTCACCACGCCGTCGGCTCCGCGCACCGCCAGCAGGGGCCAGCCGGCGACGTCGGAGGCGATCCAGTCGCCCGGCGCCGGCATCTCGGCCGCGTGCCCCAGGAAGAGCCACGCACGGCGGAACACGGCCGACCGCTCGCGCGTCCACGCCTCGGGATCGCCGTAGAGCCGGGCCGGGAGGGTGCGCTGCATCGGCCGATGAAGCGGGCCGCGCCGGCGTCCGTCAACCGGCGTCAGACCCGCAGGGGGTCCAGCCCGGCGAAGACCGCGTGAGTGGCCCCGGCGGCGCGCGCCTCCCGCGCTCGCTCCGGGCGCAGGTTCAACAGCAGCAGGTGGTCGCAGACGTCCCGCCCCGCGCCGATCAGGGCCGCGGCCTCAGGCCAGTCGCGCCCGGCCTCGTGGGCCACGCCGGCGAAGTCGAGCGCGAGGCACCGCGCCCGCACGCCCACCAGCCGACGCACCGACCCCGGGTCCGGGGCGACATGAAGGACGGCCCCCAGCGCGGCGGTCTCGAAGTGGGAGACGGCGTCGGCGATGGCCTCGGCCGGGGCCTGTTCCAGCCCGCCCATGACCTCGATCAGCAGGGCGCCCGGGGCCGCGCCGTGCTGAAGCTCCGCGCACAGCAGGGCGAAGCGCCCGCCGGACGAGGCGATGGTGCGCCAGAAGGCCGGCACGATGCCGCTGTCGCCCGGCTGCAGACGCAGCAGATCGAGGCCGTGCTTCAGGGTCTGAAGGTCGATGCGCTTCAGGTCCATCGGCTCCAGCGTGCCGCGGCCGCCGGCCAGGGCCGCCTCGCCGCCCGCGTGGCGGACGCAGCGACGGATGCGCCGGCTCATGGGCAGGCCTGTGGTCAGATCGAAGACCGGCTGGGCCGCCAGCGTGATGGACAGTTCCTGTCGCGCGCGGGTGACCAGCGGAAACGTCAGGCTTTCGTAGGCCGCCGCGTAGGCCGCGTGAACGGCGGCGGGTCCCGGCGTCGGGGCGTCACGTCGAAGATCCGTCATGACCGCCTCCTTCGGGCCGCGTCCGGGATCCCCCCGGCGCTCACGATGCGCTTCGTCCGTCACCAGACGGCTTACGAAAGCGGTGAACCGCGGATTCACCGCGATCGGCGCGTCAGGCCGGAATTCGCGCCCCGTCCCAGGCGAAGACGCTGCCCGACTCCGCCGGCGTCAGGCCATCCAGCACTTCCAGCAGGCGGCCGGCGGAGTAGTCCGGCGTGAACAGCTTTTCCGGCGCAACCCCCGTCCGGAACGGCGCGCTGAGCGCGGTCTCGACCGTGCCGGGGTGAAGTCCGGCCACGACGGCCTGCGGATGGGTGCGCGCCAGTTCGATAGCGAGGTTCCGCAGGATCATGTTCAGCGCCGCCTTGGAGGCGCGGTAGGCGTGCCAGCCGCCCAGACGGTTGTCGCCGATCGAGCCCACCCGCGCCGACAGGGCGGCGAACGCCGCGGGCCGGTCGCGCGGCACCAGCGGCAGGAAATGCCTCGCCACCAGCGCGGGCCCCACGACGTTGACGCGATAGTCGCGCAGCAGGTGGTCGGCGGACAGCGCCCGGTACGTCCGCTCCGGCGCCTGCCCGTCGTGCAGGACCCCGGTGGCGACGAAGACCAGGGACGGCGGCGGCCCCCCGGACACCCGGGCGGCGGCCGCGGCGATGGACGCCTCTTCCTCCAGATCCAGTCCGGTGACCGACCGCGACAGGGCGTGGACCAGGGCGAACCGGCCGGACGCGCGCAGGCGCGCGGTCACGGCGGCGCCGATCCCGCCGGAAGCTCCGATGACGACGGCTGAGGTCTGCATGTGTCCGACATCGCCCGCGCCGGCCGAACCGGCAATGGGGCGCGTTGACCCGGCCTGCGTCCCGGGCCAATCCGCGGCCATGACCCTCACGACCATCGGCCTCGATGCCGACGACACCCTCTGGCACAACGAGACGATCTTCCGTCTGACCCAGGCGCGGTTCCTGGACCTGCTCGCCCCGCACGGGGAACGGGCGGACGTCGAACGCCGACTGGCGGAGGTGGAGGGGCGCAATCTCCGGCTCTACGGCTACGGCATCAAGGGCTTCACCCTGTCGATGATCGAGACGGCCATGGAGCTGTGCGGCGGCGAGGCCCCGGCGTCGGTGGTGCGCGAGATCCTGGCCGCGGGGCGCGAGATGATCGCCCATCCGGTCGAGACCCTGCCGGGCGTGGACGAGGCGCTGGCGGCGCTGGCGGAACGCCACCGCCTGATCCTCATCACCAAGGGCGACCTGCTGGATCAGGAGCGCAAACTGGCCGCGTCCGGACTGGGCGAGCTGTTCAGCGCGGTGGAGATCGTGTCGGAGAAGGACCGGAGCACCTACGAGCGCGTCTTCGCCCGCCACGGCACCGGCGCGGACGAGGCCCTGATGGCGGGCAACAGCATGAAGTCCGACGTCGTGCCGGCGGTGCGGGCCGGCGCCTGGGGCGTGCACATCCCCTATCACGTCACCTGGGCCCACGAGCTGGCCGAGGCCCCGGAGGGTCACCCCCGCTACGTCGCCCTCAGCTCGATCAGCCAACTTCCAGATCTGATATCGTCACTATCCGACCACAATCAGTAAACCGTCGTTTTGTTCCCGATTATTGCAATAATTCCAAGACGTCGGCTAGCCGACACACCCATGACGACAAGGTGACGCAATTGTATCGATGTTGCCGCATTAGGTATTGACCATCGGTCCCGTGAAGGGTTGGTAACCGCGTCCGGCTTGGGGGAGCAGGCGCAGGCTCACTCTTTCATTTGGATCAACAGCGTTACATGAAATCTGTTCGTAACCACCTGCTGGCGAGCTCGGTGCTCGCCGGCGTGATGACCGCCGCGGCGCCCGTCTGGGCCCAGACCCCGCCCCAGGACCAGACCTCCACGGGCTCCTCGAGTCAGGACCCGCTGGGCCCCCAGACCCAGGACGTGACCCAGGTCGACGAGATCGTCGTCACCGGTTCGCGCATCCGTCGCGACGCCACCAACGCCCCGACCCCGCTGATCCAGGTCCAGCGCGAGGATCTGCTGTCGACGGGCCAGACGACGGTCATCGACTATCTGGCCACGATCCCCGCCCTGTCGAACTCCGTCGTGCCGTCCGACACCACCGGCTCGGGGCTCGGCGACGGCGGCCTGTCGCTGCCGAACCTGCGCTCGCTGGGCTCGAACCGCACCCTGACCCTGGTCGACGGGCGCCGCCACGTCGGCTCCTCGGGCGGCTCCCTGTCGGTCGACGTCGACACGATCCCGCGCCTGCTGATCGAGAACATCGAGATCGTGACCGGCGGGGCCTCGTCGGTCTACGGCGCGGACGCCGTCTCCGGCGTGCTGAACTTCATCCTGCGCAAGGATTTCGAAGGTCTGGAGATCGACGCCAACTACGGCATGATCAACCAGGACGGCGAAGCCAACAAACGCATCTCGGTGCTGGCGGGTCGCAACTTCATGGACGGCCGCCTCAACGTCTACGCCCACGGCGAGTACGAAGAGGTCGACGAGGTCACCTCCCTGGACATCGACTGGCTGCGCGACGCCCGCGTCCGGATCGGCACCGACGCCGATCCGACGAACGCGCGTTTCGATGGCGTCACCGACGCCGAGCTTTTCACCGGCGTGCGCCGCATCGACCTGCCGCGCTGGGGCCAGACCACGCTGGCGAACGTCGCCCGCCCCAGCCCGCTGAACGACCCGGACGTCCCCTATGAGGACTGCTTCTCCGGGACCGACGCGGCCTTCGGCTTCTCCTACAGCCCGAACTGCTTCGGCGTTCAGCCGGGCCTGACCTACTGGTACGAAGGCAATACGGCGCGTCTGGCCGACTTCGGCACGCGCGTGGGCGAGACGGGCATCAACCGCCCCTATGTGATCGGCGGCGACGGAGAAAATCCGGCCGAATTCTCGACCGGCTCGCGCGTGCCGCGCTCGGAATCGGCCCGCTTCCAGACCGGCGCGACCTTCGAGATCACGTCGAACATCGAAGCCTACGCCGAGGCGAAATACGTCACCGAGGACACCTTCGACCTGTCGCAGCCGACCTTCTACGACATCGACCTGGTCGACTCGTATTCGGCGACCCGCGCCAACCCGGTCTACAACGTCGCCAACTTCGACCTGCGCTGGAGCGACAACGCCTTCCTGCCGCAAAACGTGAAGGATGCGATCGCCACCAACTTCGTCACGCCCTACGCGCCGCCGACCGCCGACGCCCCGGGCACCCCGCTGGCACCCATCCTGCTGCAGAACGCCCGCCATAGCCTGTTCGGGCCGGACCGGACGCAGGACAACACGCGTGAACTGACCCGCTTCGTGGTCGGCGTGCGCGGCTCGCTGGATCAGGTGGGCTTCCTGTCCGGCGTCGACTGGGACATCGGCTACACCTACGGCGAGGTCGAGGTCGAGAACCGGGAACGCGGGACCGACAGCCAGCGCTTTGCCCTCGCCGCTGACGCGGTGATCGACTCGGCGGGCGTGGTCAACGGGACGCCCGGCGAGATCGTCTGCCGCGTCCAGCTGCTGGACGCCCAGGGCGTCGCGGCTGGCCGACTGAGCCAGGGACCCGCCGCCCCGGGCGACCTTCGCGACTCCGAGTACGGACGCCGCGCCATCGACGAGTGCGTGCCGCTGAACGTCTTCGGCAAGGGCAACCAGTCGGCCGAGGCGCTCGCCTACATCGACGCCGTCGTCGGGGTCACCGAGCGCAATGAGCAGGAGCAGGCCATCGCCTCGGTGTCCGGCAGCCTGTGGGACATCTGGGGCGCGGGACCGATCGGCGTCGCCCTGGGCGCCGAGTACCGCCGCGAGGCGACCTCGGCCACCGGCCGCGATCGCGACACGGCCGGACGTCCGCTGCTGTTCCTCAACACGGGCCCGGACTTCCCGGAGGTCGAGTACACCAGCGAGGAGGTCTTCGCCGAGGTTTCCGTCCCGCTTTTCGCCGACAGCTGGCTGGGCGACTACGCCGAGCTGAGCGGGTCGTACCGCTATGCCGACTATTCGACCGTGGGCGACATCGACGTCTATGGCGTGAACCTCGTCTACCGTCCGATCTCGGACATCGCGTTCAAGACCAGCTACAACACCTCGGTGCGGGTCCCGGATCTGGGCGAGAATTTCGCCCCGTTCAGCCAGACCTTCCTGAACGACTTCACCGACCCCTGCGCGACGCTGGTGATCGCCGCCCAGGACGAGGAGACGCGGGCCAACCGCATCGCCAACTGCACCGCCCTGGCCCAGAGCCAGGGGCTGTCGTTCGACTTCGCCGGCGCGACCGCGACCAACGCTGACGACTTCACGCCGGACTACACCTCGGGCATCGCCGGGGTGCTGGGCGGCAATCCGAACCTCGAGCCGGAGGAATCGACCAGCTTCACCTTCTCGACGGTGCTGCGCCCGCGGTTCTTCCCGAACTTCTCGCTGGTGCTGGACTACTACGAGATCGAGATCGACAGGGTCATCGCCTCGGTGTCGGCCGGAACGGCGGCGGCGAACTGCGTCAGCGGACCGTCGCTCAACACGGCGGCCTGCGCGACCATCTTCCGCAACAACCCGGACATTCCGTTCGGCGTCGGCGCGCCGGTGAACGATCCGGTCGGCGGCTTCATCGAGGGATCGATCAACTACGCCTCGCTGAAGACGCGCGGACTCGACTTCACGGCCAACTATTCCATGGACCTGGAGGAAACGTTCGGCCGTCCGTGGGGCAACCTGCGCTACTCGCTGGGCGGGCTCTGGCTGATCGACCAGCAGCAGTTCCTCAACGCGGACGATCCGGCCGACTTCGACGAACTGGCCTCGACCCTGTTCTACCCGCGGGTCCGGTTCACCTCGTCGCTGACCTATGAGCCCAACGACGTCTGGAGCGTGAACTGGACGGCGGACTGGCAGTCGGCCCAGGACATCGTCCAGGTCCGGGACTTCGTGGCCAACGCCGACTCCCGCCCGACCGACCAGCTCGACACCCGCAACTTCGCCCGCCACGACTTCACGGTGCGGTGGAATGCGCGGGAGGACCTGTCCGTCCGGGCCGGCGTGGTCAACGCCTTCGACGCCGAACAGGCACCGTATCTGGGCACCACGTTGTACTCGAACTTCGATCCCTACGGCCGTCGCTTCTTCATCGGCTTGAACTACAAGCTCTGATCGCCTTCCGGCGCGGAGCTGAAGGGCGGCCCTCCGGGGCCGCCCTTTTTCTTTGGCCGGCGACGGACCAAATCGCTTGCCCCCCGCGTCGGCCGACCTTAGACGGGCCGCTTAACCGACAACGAGAACGCCACCGGTCCGCAACCGCGCGCCGCCGGGGGCTTGCGCGCGAGACCCGACCCTGTTCGACCCGTCCGTCAGCCACGACGAAAGAGACGCCATGGTGCGCGCCGCCCTGGCGCAGCACGGCGATTCCGGCGTCACGCCGCGGCACACCCTGTTCTTCTTCCAGGGCGACGACGAGGCGCTGGGGGAGCTGAACGAGGTCGCGCGCCGCGCCGGCTACGTCACCAGCGGGGATGCCGACTCGCTGGTGCTGGAGACGACCATGGCGGTGGACGAGGCCGCGTTCGCGCCGGTGTCTTCCATGATGCAATCCTGGGCCGCGGCCTTCCAGCTGGACTACGACGGCTGGGAGTGCGCGGTCATGACGAACTAGAGGGAGGCCCAGATGCCCAAGCGCACGGACATCCAGTCCATCCTGATCATCGGCGCCGGGCCGATCGTCATCGGTCAGGCCTGCGAGTTCGACTATTCGGGCGTGCAGGCGTGCAAGGCGCTGAAGGCCGAGGGGTACCGGGTGATCCTGGTCAACTCCAACCCCGCCACCATCATGACCGACCCGGAGGTGGCCGACGCCACCTACATCGAGCCGATCACGCCCGAGTTCGTCGAGAAGATCATCGAGAAGGAGCGCCCGGACGCCCTGCTGCCGACCATGGGCGGACAGACGGCGCTGAACACGGCGCTGGCGCTGGACGCGTCCGGCGCCCTGGCGCGGTGGGGCGTCGAGATGATCGGGGCCCGCGCCGACGTCATCGACAAGGCCGAGGACCGCCAGAAATTCCGCGACGCCATGGACAAGCTGGGCCTGGAATCGCCCCGCTCGAAGGCGGCGCATTCCATGGAAGAGGCGCTGGACGGGCTGGAGTTCGTGGGCCTGCCCGCCGTGATCCGTCCCTCCTTCACCCTGGCCGGCACCGGCGGGGGCATCGCCTACAACCGCGAGGAGTTCGAGGAGATCGTGTTGCGCGGCCTCGACCTGTCGCCGACGACCGAGGTGCTGATCGAGGAGTCGGTGCTGGGCTGGAAGGAGTACGAGATGGAGGTCGTCCGCGACGTGGCGGACAACTGCATCATCGTCTGCTCCATCGAGAACGTCGACCCGATGGGCGTGCACACCGGCGACTCGATCACCGTGGCCCCGGCCCTGACGCTGACCGACAAGGAATATCAGCGGATGCGCACGGGCTCGATCAATGTCCTGCGCGAGATCGGGGTCGAGACGGGCGGATCGAACGTCCAGTGGGCGATCAATCCCGCCGACGGCCGCATGGTGGTGATCGAGATGAACCCGCGCGTATCGCGCTCGTCCGCCCTCGCCTCCAAGGCCACGGGCTTCCCCATCGCCAAGGTCGCCGCGCGTCTGGCCGTCGGCTACACCCTGGACGAGCTGACCAACGACATCACCCAGGTCACGCCGGCCAGCTTCGAGCCGTCGATCGACTATGTCGTGACCAAGATCCCGCGCTTCGCCTTCGAGAAATATCCGGGATCGGAGCCCCTGCTGGGCACGTCGATGAAGTCGGTGGGCGAGGTCATGGCCATCGGCCGGACCTTCCAGGAGTCGATGCAGAAGGCCCTGCGCGGGCTGGAGACCGGCCTGTCGGGCTTCGACGAGATCGAGATCGAGGGCACGGTCGATGTCGAGGACGAGGCCTCGGCCCGCGCCGCCGTGGTGCGCGCGCTGGGCCAACCCACGCCGGACCGCATCCGTGTGATCGCGCAAGCGTTCCGCCACGGCCTGTCGGTCGAGGAGGTCAACGCTGCCTGTTCCTACGAGCCGTGGTTCCTGCGCCAGATCGCCGACATCGTGCGGGAAGAGGGCATCATCCGGGTCAAAGGGCTCGGGAGCTCGGACCTCCAGGTCTGCCCTGCCGGTGCGAATGCGGACGTGGACGTCCGCGCTCCTTTGCAACTTCGCAAGTGGAAGGCGATGGGCTTCTCCGACGCCCGTCTGGCCTATCTGACCGGGTCCACCGAACGCGATGTCCGGCACCTGCGCCGCGCGCTGGACGTCCGCCCGGTGTTCAAGCGCATCGACACCTGCGCGGCGGAGTTCGCCAGCGCCACCGCCTACATGTACTCGACCTATGAGACGGGCGCGCTCGGGCAGGTCCCGCAGTGCGAGGCCCAGCCGTCCGACCGGAAGAAGGCCATCATCCTGGGCGGCGGTCCCAACCGGATCGGCCAGGGCATCGAGTTCGACTACTGCTGCTGCCATGCGGCCTTCGCCTTCGCCGACATCGGCGTCGAGTCGATCATGGTCAACTGCAACCCCGAGACCGTCTCGACCGACTACGACACCTCCGACCGGCTGTATTTCGAGCCGCTGACGGCCGAGGACGTGCTGGAGCTGATCGACGTCGAGCGGTCGACCGGCGAGTTGATCGGCGTGGTCGTGCAGTTCGGCGGGCAGACGCCGCTGAAGCTGGCGCACGCGCTCCAGGAGGACGGCGTGCCGATCCTGGGCACCAGCGTCGATTCCATCGACCTGGCCGAGGACCGCGAGCGGTTCCAGAAGATGCTGCACGACATCGGCCTGATGCAGCCGCCCAACGGCCTGGCCCGCTCGGCCCAGGAAGCAGCCGACAAGGCTGATGAGGTCGGTTATCCCGTCGTCCTGCGCCCCAGCTATGTGCTGGGCGGGCGCGGCATGATGATCGTCCACGACCGCGAGCAGCTGGACCGCTACGTCGGCGAGGCCATGCGGGTGTCGGGCGACGATCCGGTCCTGATCGACCACTATCTGAACCGCGCCACCGAGGTGGACGTCGACGCCCTGTGCGACGACCAGACGGTGTTCGTGGCCGGCGTGCTGGAGCACATCGAGGAGGCGGGCGTGCACTCGGGCGACAGCGCCTGCTCGATGCCGCCGCACTCGCTGCGCCCCGAGGTGATCGCCGAGCTGAAGCGCCAGACCGAGGCCATGGCCCGGGCGCTGAAGGTGCGCGGCCTGATGAACGTGCAGTTCGCCATCGAGGAGCCGCACTCCGACGCGCCGCGCATCTTCGTGCTGGAGGTGAACCCGCGGGCCAGCCGCACCGTGCCCTTCGTCGCCAAGACCATCGGCGCGCCGGTCGCCGCCATCGCCGCCAAGGTCATGGCGGGCGAGACGCTGGCCTCCTTCGGCCTGACTGACCGCACGCTGGACCACATTGCGGTGAAGGAGGCGGTCTTCCCCTTCGCCCGGTTCGCCGGCGTCGACACCGTGCTGGGCCCCGAGATGCGCTCGACCGGCGAGGTCATGGGCCTGGACTTCCGGCGCGAGGGCGAGGCGGACCTGACCGAGGCCTTCGCCCGCGCCTTCGCCAAGTCCCAGATCGGCGGCGGCACCACCCTGCCGACCGAGGGCTGCGCCTTCGTCTCGGTCAAGGACGACGACAAGCCCTTCGTGCGCGAGGCCGTGGCCCTGCTGCTGAAACAGGGCTTCTCGGTGATCGCCACCGGGGGCACCCACGCCTATCTGACGGCCGAGGGGCTGGGCGTCGGCTATGTGAAGAAAGTGCTGGAGGGCCGGCCCAACGTCGTCGACGCCATGAAGAACGGCGAGGTCCAGCTGGTCATCAACACCACCGAGGGCAAGCAGTCGCTGGCCGACAGCTTCTCGATCCGGCGGACCGCCCTGATGAGCAAGGTGCCGTACTACACCACCATCTCCGGTGCCCTGGCCGCGGCCCAGGCCATCGAGGCCGTCCGCGCCGGCGACATGGACGTGCGGCCGGTGCAGGATTACGCGGCGGTCTGAGCCTCGATCGAGACCTCCAGGCGCGCCGCCGCGGCCGAGAGCGAGGGCGGGTCCAGTGCGGCGAGCTCCACCGCCGCGAGGGCGCGGCGCTCCCGCGCGGTTCGTGACCGCGCATAGGCCGGGTCGTAGTGCTCGCGGATCAGGGCCTCGGCGAGGTCGCGGACGCGGCCGGCGGCGGCCATGTCGCGCCACTCGGCGATCAGGGCCTTCGACAGGTGGCGCGGCAGGCGCGTGAGGGCGGCGTCCAGCGCGCCGGGGTCCGCGGCGATGTCGGCATAGGTCGCGCAGGTGAAGTCGGCGCGGGCAGCGACCGGGGCTGACACCTCGATGACGGGGGCGGCCCCCATCGCCGACCACAGCGCCCGGGGCAGGACGATGCGGCCGATCTTGCTGGACTCGGCCTCGACGACGACCGGGCGGGCCGGATCCAGCGCCGCGACGGCGGCGAACAGGCGGCTCTCGAACAGCTTCTGCGGCGGCTGTCCCCCGGGCAGAGCCCCGAACAGGCTGCCGCGATGGTTGGCCAGGCCCTCCAGATCCAGCGTCTGCACGCCGCCCGCGGCCAGTTCGCCCAGCAGGGCCGTCTTGCCGCAGCCGGTCGGGCCGTCCAGCAGGACCAGGTTCAGGCCCAGCTCGCCGTCGTGCAGACGGTCGACGACGGCGCGCCGCCACGTCCTGTAGCCGCCCTCCAGCAGGGTCACGTGCCAGCCGACCTGGTCCATGACGGTGGCCATGGCGTGCGAGCGCTGGCCGCCGCGCCAGCAGTGCACCAGCGGCCGGAAGCCGCCGCCGCGATCGGCCAGCGCCCCCTCCAGATGCGCCGCGATGTTGCGCGCGACCAGCGCCGCGCCATGGCGACGGGCGAGGAATTTGGAGCCCTGGACATATTCCGTGCCGACCTCGGCGCGCTGGGCGTCGTCCAGCACCGGCAGGTTGATCGCGCCGGGCAGGTGGTCTTCCGCGAACTCCGCCGGGCTGCGCACGTCGATGATCGCGTCATGGGCCGCGAGCGCCGGGATCGAGACGTCGGTGGTGGCCCGGATCACGCGACGCGGACCCCGGCGGGGCCCCCGTCGATGCGGCCGACGATCGCCGCCCGGTCGAAGCCGTCCGCGCGGGCCAGCGCCAGCAGAGCTTCGGCCTGATCCTCACCCACCGAAATCAGCAGGCCGCCCGAGGTCTGGGGATCGGTCAGCAGGTCGCGGCGCGCGCCCTCGTCCAGGCCCTCGACGTCATGGCCATAGGCGGCCCAGTTGCGGCCCGAGGCGCCGGTGCGGAGCCCGGCCGCCAGCAGCGCCTCGACGCCCGGCAGCGTCGGCGGGGCCGCGTCGAGCGTGATCGAGACGCCCGCTCCCCGGGCCATCTCCAGCGCATGGCCCAGAAGGCCGAAACCGGTCACGTCGGTGACGGCGTGGACGCCGGCAAGGCCCGCAAGCTTGGCCCCGAGCGTGTTCAGCCGCGTCGTCGTGGCGATCAGCGCGTCATATCCGGCCGCGTCCAACCGGCCCTGCTTGAAGGCGGCCGACAGGACGCCGACGCCCAGCGGCTTGGTCAGGACCAGCACGTCGCCCGGCCGCGCGCCCCTGTTGGTCAGGACCCTGTCCGGATGCGCCAGCCCCAGCGCAACCAGGCCGTAGATCGGCTCCACGCTGTCGATCGAATGCCCGCCCGCGACCGGGATGCCCGCGTCGGCACAGACCGCGGCCCCGCCCGCCAGGATCCGGCCGATCGTGGCGGGCGACAGCACGCTGATCGGCATGCCCACCAGCGCCAGCGCCAGGATCGGCGTGCCGCCCATGGCATAGACGTCCGACAGGGCGTTGGTGGCGGCGATGCGGCCGAAGTCGAACGGGTCGTCGACCACCGGCATGAAGAAGTCGGTGGTCGCCACCAGCGCCTGCTGATCGTTCAGCCGCCACACCGCCGCGTCGTCGCTGGTCTCGTTGCCCACCATCAGGTTGGCGAAGGGCGCGGCCTGCGGCACGGCCTTCAGCATGTCGGCCAGCACGCCGGGTGCGATCTTGCAGCCGCAGCCGCCCCCGTGGGCCAGCGAGGTCAGGCGGGGTTCGGTCGCGTCGTCCATCCCTCCGGCATGACCGAAACGGCAGTTGAACTCAACGGGCGGCGCGGCGTGTTAGCGTCCGGCCATGCGCCCGACCCCGATCCTCCTCGCCCTCGCCGCCGTCCAGCTTGCGGGTGCCGCCGCCGCGCAGGAGCGGCCGCGCACCTGGGCCAATCCGGTCGACGTCGACTACAAGTACAATTTCGAACAGACCCACCGCGGGATCAGTTACCGCACCGGGGCCGATCCGGTGATCGTGCTGCACCGCGACCGCTACTACCTGTTCCAGACCCTGGCGGACGGGTTCTGGGTTTCGGACGACCTGCTGGACTGGACCTACGTCGCCTCGGCGCGCTGGCCGTTCGAGTCCAACGTCGCGCCCGCCGCCGTGTCGGACGGGGAGCGGCTGTACCTGATGCAGTCGGCCTTCGAGCCGCGCCCCCTGCTGGTCTCCGAAAGGCCGGAGGTCGACGGCTGGGACTGGCACACCCGCCTGCTGCCGCCCGTGCCCGGGGCCGTCAGCCGGCAGGAGGAGGGCACCTTCGGCGAGGGCGGCCTGCCCGCCGACCGCCTGCCGCCCGGGCCGTGGGACCCCGCCCTGTTCATCGACGACGACGGAAAATGGTACCTCTACTGGGGCTCGTCCAACGTCTATCCGCTGTACGCCGCGGAGATCGACCCGGCACCGCCGATGGCGTTCCGGGGCGAGGTGCTGAAGCTGCACGTCCTGCACCCGGACCGGCACGGCTGGGAGCGGTTCGGCGAGGATCATTCCGGCGGCCTGCCGAACGGCACGGCCATCGCCCCCTATATGGAGGGGGCGTGGATGACGAAGCACGCGGGCCGCTACTACCTCCAGTACGGAGCGCCCGGCACGGAATACAACGCCTACGCCAACGGAACCTACGTCGGGCCGGGGCCGCTGGGGCCGTTCGACTACGCGCCGTGGAACCCGATCAGCTACAAGCCCGGCGGCTTCGTCGAGGGCGCGGGTCACGGCTCGACCTTCCAGGACCGGCACGGCAACTGGTGGAACACCGGCACGCCCTGGCTGGGACACAACTGGACCTTCGAGCGGCGCATCGCGATGTTCCCGGGCCGCATCTGGGACGACGGCCAGATGGCCTTCACCAGCCGGTTCGGCGACTTCCCCCAGATCCTGCCGGACGGGCCGGTCGCGGACCCGGAGAGCCTGTGGACCGGCTGGGTGCCCCTGTCCTATCGCGCCGCCGCGACCGCCGGTTCGACGCAGGGCGAGTTCACCCCCGACCGGGCGACGGACGAGAACCCCCGCACCTTCTGGGCCGCGGCCCGCAACGCCCCGGGCGAGACGCTGACGCTGGACCTCGGCGGGGTGAAGACGGTGCAGGCGGTGCAGGTGAACTATGCCGACCTTCAGTCCGGCGTGTACGCCGAGAGCCCCTCGATCCGCACCCGGTTCCGCCTGTGGGGATCGGAGGACGGCGAGGACTGGCGGGTGATCGCCGACCTGTCGGAGTCCGACCGGGACCGGCCCAACGCCTACGTCCCGCTGCCGGCACCCGAGCGGCTGCGCTTCGTCCGTTATGAGCACCTGGAGTCGCCGGGGGCCAATCTGGCGATCGGCGATCTCCGCGTGTTCGGGACCGGCGACGCGCCGCCGCCCGGGACCCCACAGGGCCTTAGCGTCGCGCGCGGCGAGGACCAGAGGAATGCGACGGTGCGCTTCACGCCGGTGGAGGGCGCGCTGGGCTACAACGTCCGCTGGGGGGTGCGGCCGGACCGGCTGACCCTGACCTACCAGGTCTGGCACGACGAGCTGCCGGCCCGCGCCGGGGCGGTCGAGGTGCGCGCGCTCAACGTCGGCGTCGACTACGTCTTCGCGGTCGAAGCCTTCGGCGAGGGCGGCGTTTCGTCGACCAGCGACCTCGTGTCCGCGCCCGCCGAGTGAACGGCCCCGCCCTCCCCGCGTTGACGGCGGGAAGGAGACGATCATGGGCCGACTGGCGACGCTGTTGGGGGGACTTCTGCTGAGCCGGGGCGGGCGGCGTATGGCCGGTCGCCACGCCGGCAAGCTGGCGCTCGCGACCCTGGCCTTCCAGCTGTGGCAGCAAAGGCGCGGCACGGCCCCGGGCAGGCCGCGGCCGGCCTCGCGCAGCCGCTGGAGCGGACGCAGGCCCTAGACGCCGCCGCGCCGAAGGCCCAGCTTCGCCGTCCAACCCCGGAGCGGCCCATGTTCATCGTCCACCACCTCGAGGATTCCCGGTCGCAGCGCGTTCTGTGGCTGCTGGAGGAGATGGGGCTGGAGTACGAGGTGGTCCGCTACGCGCGCGATCCGGCGACCAAACTGGCCCCGCCGGCGCTGAAGGCGATCCATCCGCTGGGCAAGTCGCCGATCCTGCAGGAAGGCGACACGATCGTCGCCGAGACCGGGGCGATCGTCGAGCATCTGCTGGATCTGCGGCCGCAGGCCGGGCTGCGCCCGCCGCCCGGCACCGAGGAACGGCGACGCTTCACCTACTGGATGCACTATGCCGAGGGGTCGGCCATGACGCCCCTGCTGCTGAAACTGATCTTCGGGGAACTGCCGAAGCGGTCGCCGGGCCTGATCCGGCCGATCGTCAAGGGCATCTCCGCCAAGGTCGGCTCCGGCTTCATCGATCCGCAGATCAAGGCCCACCTCGACTTCTGGGAGGCGGAGCTGGGCCGGTCGGACTGGTTCGCGGGCGATCACTTCTCCGGCGCGGACGTGATGATGAGCTTTCCGCTGGAGGCGGCGTCCAGCCGCGCGGACCTGAGCGCCCGCCCGAACATCCGGGGCTTTCTCGAGCGGATCCACGCCCGGCCGGCCTGGTGCCGGGCGCTGGAGCGGGGCGGCCCCTACGCCTACGCCTGAGCGTCGTCGGAAGTCGTCAGTGTCGGGGACGGGGCGCGCACGATAGCGTCCTCCCATGATCGGGACCCTGCGCCGCATCCTGCCCTTCGCCCTCGCCCTGGGGCTGGCCGCGTGCGTGCCGCCGCCGCCCGCGCCGATGGTCGCGCGGGCCTCGGCGGAGTCGCCGACGGCGCCCAGGC
>JAHJOO010000036.1 GCA_018820275.1 Alphaproteobacteria bacterium | reverse complement strand
GCGCTTCGGCGGCCGGCGCGCGCGCCGTGCGGCGGGTCAGGAAGCCCGGCAGGGCGGCCGGTTCCTCCGCGGCCGGCGCCACGACGGCCTGTTCGACGACGACCGGCTCGGCTTGGGTCGCCTCGCCGCTGCGTTCCGGCGCGTCGGCCGCGGAGTCGGAGGCGACGCCCTCGCCCCGCTCCTCGGCGAAGCGGCGGTTGCGCTCCTGCTGGCGGCGTTCCCAGCGCTCGCGGCGCGTCTCGCGGCGGCCGCCCTCGCCCTCGGCCCGGGCTTCGCCGTCCCCGTCATCCGACGGGCGCTCGGCGCGGTCGGGACGATCGGACCGGTCGCGGTCCGGGCGCTCGGGCCGGTCCTGACGCTCCTGGCGCGGTTCGGGGCGCGGCTGCTGCTCGCGGCGACGTTCGTCCTCGGCGGCGCGGTCGGCGGCCTGCTGGGCCGCGAGAAAGGCGGCGGCCTGGGCCCCGGACTCGTCCTCGAAGTCGATGTCGTAGCCCTGGCCGGCCAGCTCGCGCTGGGCGATCTCGCTGGCCGGGCGCTGGGGCTGCAGGGCCCTCAGGACCCGGAAATAGTGTTCGGCGTGCTGCAGGTAGTTCTCGCCCAGCACCCGGTCGCCGGCGGACGAGGCGTCGCGCGCCAGCTGCATGTAGCGTTCATAGACGGTCTGGGCGTTGCCGCGGACCTTGATGTTCTCGGGGCCCTGCGAGTCCCAGGAGCGATTCGGGTTGGCGCTGTTCGCACCCCCGCCGCCGCCCGTCTTGCGGTTGCGTCCACGCTGACGCTTCATGCCCTTGAAATCTCTCATGCAGGCTACCGTCTCGGGGCGCCGCGAGCCTGGGCTCGTCCGGTCGCCGGGGTGGTCTTTCCGTTCGCTTCGGGTCGGCCCGTCGTCGATGTTTCGGAAAAGTGCTCGTCGCCCGGACGCGTCGGCCGCCGCGGCGACCGTCCGTCGTTTCAACCGCTCGCGCGTCGCCGGACGACAGGCCCGGGAAGATGCGAATGGGTGGGAGACGGGCCAAGACTTAGCGCGCCCGACCCGGCTTGGGAAGAGGCGTCGTTCTAGAGGACCACCGGCGCGGCGCGCGGATCGGGCCCGTTCGTCACCACGCGCGCGCGGTTGGCGAGATCGAGGGTGATCTTGACGTCCGCGAACCCCTCGGCCTTGAACAAGGCCTTGACCGCCTCGCCCTGGGTCCAGCCGATCTCGACGGCGAACAGGCCGCCCGGCTTGAGGATGCGGCGGATCTCCGGCGCGAGGGCCCGGTAGGCGTCCAGACCGTCCTCGCCCCCGTCCAGCGCCAGCCGCGGATCGTGGTCGCGGACCTCGGGGTCCAGCGTCTCAATCTCGGCCGAGGCGATGTAGGGCGGATTGGACACCACCAGGTCGAACCCCTGATCCGGCAGGCCGGCGGCCCATTCGGTGCGCAGGAAGACGGCCCGACCGTCCAGCTCCAGATTGGCGGCGTTCTCGCGAGCCACGGCGAGGGCCTCGGACGAGACGTCGGTGCCGAGCCCCGTCGCGGCCGGCCGTTCGGCCAGGACGGCGAGGAGAATCGCGCCCGACCCCGTGCCCAGGTCGATCATGCTGAAGGGACGATCGACCGGAAAGGCGGGCAGGACCACGTCCAGCAGGGCTTCGGTGTCGGGGCGGGGGCTGAGCACGTCGGGCGTGACGTTCAGCATGATCTTCCAGAACCCCCTCTTGCCGAGGATGCGCGAGGTCGGCTCGCGGCGCAGCCGCCGCTCGACGTACGCGTCCAGCGTCGCCGCCTGCTCGGGGGTCACGGCGCGGTAGGGATCGGTCAGGATGTCGGTGCGGGTCGCGCCGGTGGCGGCCTCGAGCAGCAGGCGGGCGTCGATCGACGGGCTGTCGATGCGCCCGGCCTTGAGGCGGGCCTGGGCGGCCTTCCAGGCGGTCAGCAGGGTGGGGGCGTCGGACATGGGCGCGGAGATAGGACGGCCGCGCCCGCATGGGAAGCTTGTGGAACGGCAGCCCCGGCGTCACCGTTGGCACCGACATGCCGACGCCCCGCTCCCCGCACGCTTCGTCCCGTCGTCCCGGCGCCTCCCTCGGCGTCTGGCTGGCCGCGGCGTTTGGGGGACTGGCGGCCGGCGCGGGTGCGGCGCACCTGCTCTATACGCGGGGGCACCGGATCGGCGTCGACCTGCGGCAGCACCGGCCGATGCCGCCGCCGCCGGCCGCGCCCTTGCCGGAGGCGTTCGAGGAGAAGGAGCCGGGACGTGGGCGACTGGCCCAGCGCCCCGAGCACATCCCACGCAAGGGCTGGACGGACATCCTCTGGCGCTGGGGCGCGTCCTATTTCGGCGACCGCGTGGGCTTCGTCGCCGGCGGGGTGACCTTCTTCGTCATGCTGTCGCTGTTTCCGACCCTGGCCGCGATCGTCACCGTCTACGGCCTGTTTGCCGACCCCGCGGACGCCGCGGCGCGGCTGTCCTTCCTCTACTCGGTCCTGCCCGCCAACGTCGCCGAGTTCATCTCCGGCGAAATGCAGCGGCTAGCCGAGGATTCCAACACCCAGCTGACCTTCACCCTGGTCTGGACCCTCGCCCTGTCGCTCTGGACCGCGAACGGGGCGGTGAAGGTGCTCTTCTACGGCCTGAACGTGGCCTATCACGAGGTCGAGAAGCGCAATCTGGTCACCTACAACCTCCAGTGCATGGCCTTCACCCTGGTGGGGCTGACGGCCGTTCTGTTGTCGGCGGCGCTGGTCGTGGCCACGCCGCTGGTTCTGGGGCCGCTGGGCCTGCTGGACGAGTGGGCCTATCTGGCGCCGCTGCGCTGGCCGGTGCTGCTGGTCGTCTATGTGGCGGTGCTGACCCTGGTCTACCGCATGGGCCCGTGCCGGGCGCGGGCCCGCTGGCGCTGGCTGACGCCCGGCGCGATCGTCGCGGCCCTGCTCAGCCTCAGCCTGTCGCTCGGCTTCAGCTGGTACCTGACCACCTTCGTCCGCACCGCCGCCTACGGCCCGCTGGCGGCGATGATGGGTTTCCTGCTGTGGACCTGGCTGACGGTGCAGATCATCCTCATGGGGGCCGAGCTGAACGCGGAGACCGAGCACCAGACGGCCATGGACACGACCACCGGCGGGCCGCGGCCCCTCGGCGAGCGGGGGGCCGTGGTCGCCGACACCGTGGGGCCCAAGCGCGGCAATCCGGCCGCCCTCGCCTTCACCGTCAAACACGCGGAAGCCCTTTCGGATCGTCTGCTCAAGCGCCGGATCAACAAGCGCTAGACGCCCGCGTCAGGTGGTCTAAGGCTTGGCCATGAACACCGCCGTTCCGCCGACGCCCCCGCTCAAGACCCCGGCCCTGGCGGTCCTGTTCGGCACGGTCTTCATCAACCTGGTCGGGTTCGGCCTGGTGGTGCCCCTGCTGCCCTTCTTCGCGCGCAGCCTCGACGCGTCGGCGTGGCAGATCACCCTGATGTTCTCGGCCTATTCGCTGGGCCAGTTCTTCGCCGAGCCCTTCTGGGGCAGACTGTCCGACCGCATCGGGCGCAAGCCGGTGCTGCTGATCACCCTGATCGCCAACGCCGTCGGCTACCTGGCCCTGGCCTTCGTCCCCGACGTCTGGACGGCGATCGCGATCCGGCTGTTCACCGGCCTGGGCGCGGGCAACATTTCCACGGTCCAGGGCTATGTCGCGGACGTGACGCCGCCAGCCGAGAGGGCCGGACGGATGGGGCTGATCGGGGCCGCCTTCGGCCTCGGCTTCATCGTCGGTCCGGGCCTGGGCGGCCTGCTGGTCCAGCCGCAGCTCGGCCGGCTGGGCTATCAGCTGCCGATGTTCACCGCCGCGGCCCTCGCGGCGATGGCCGCGATCGGCGTCGTCCTGTTCCTGCGCGAAAGCCGGGCCAAGGCCGATCCCGCCGCGCCCCGCCCGGCCTTCCTTTCGGGCCTGCGCGACGCGCGCGACAATCCGGTCATCTCCCGCGTCCTGATCGTGACCCTGGTCTACATGGCCGGCTTCTCGGCGATGGAGAGCGTCTTCGGCATCTGGGCCGAGGACCGCTACGCCTGGGGGGCGCGCGAGGTGGGGCTCAGCTTCATGGTGGTGGGCATCGTCTCGGCCCTGAACCAGGGCATCTTCACCGGCCGGCTGGCGCGCCGCTTCGGCGAGACCCGGGTGCTGGCCGTGGGCATGCTGATGTTCGGCCTCTCTCTGATCCTGCAGGTGATCGCCCCGCCGACGTGGTTCCCCGCGCTCCAGGTCGATCTGGGGCTGTTCACCCTGCCGATCGTGCAGGGCTGGATCGTCCCGCTGTGCATGGTGATCGGGGCGTGCGGCATGTCGCTGGCCATGCCCAACATCTCGGCCGTCATCAGCCGATCGACGGCGCCGGACCGGCAGGGGGCGATGCTGGGGCTGAACATGGCCGCGGGCTCCGTGGCGCGAATCCTCGGCCCCATCGCGGCGGGAGCCCTGTTCTCCGGCCTGGGCCACGACTGGCCGTTCCTGGTCGGCGCGATGCTCACCGTCCCCGCCGCGATCATGGCGATCAACGCCGGCCGGGCGATGCGGCGTCAGGCGGCCGCGGCCTAGGCGAACTCCGCCTCCAGATCGGCCAGACGCGCGGCCTGATCCTCGGCGATCAGGGCGTCCAGGACCGGGTCCAGCTCGCCCTCGAGGATCTGCGGCAGGCTGTGCAGGGTCAGGCCGATGCGGTGGTCGGTCACGCGGCCCTGCGGGAAGTTGTAGGTGCGGATGCGCTCGGACCGGTCGCCCGACCCGACCTGCGACTTGCGCGCGTCGGACCGCGCGGAGTCCCTCGCCTGGCGCTGCATGTCGTACAGGCGCACGCGCAGGTTCTTCATCGCCTTGTCGCGGTTGACGTGCTGGCTCTTTTCCGAGGACGTCACCACGATCCCGGTCGGCAGGTGGGTGATCCGCACCGCAGAATCGGTCTTGTTGACGTGCTGGCCGCCTGCGCCGGACGACCGGTAGGTGTCGATGCGCAGATCCTGATCGCGGATCTCGATCTCGACGTCCTCGACCTCCGGCAGCACCGCCACGGTCGCGGCCGAGGTGTGGATGCGGCCGCCCGCCTCGGTGGTCGGCACGCGCTGGACGCGGTGGACGCCGCTTTCGAACTTCAGCCGGCCGAACACGCCGTCGCCGGTGACGGTGGCGACGACCTCCTTGTAGCCGCCGACCTCGCCCTCGGAGACGCTGTCGATCTCGACGCGCCAGCCGCGGGCCTGGGCATAGCGCGCGTACATGCGGAACAGGTCGCCGGCGAACAGGGCCGCCTCGTCCCCGCCGGTGCCGGCGCGGACCTCCAGCACGGCCGAGGCGTTCTCGTCGGCGTCGCGCGGGGCCAGCAGCAGGGCGACCTCGCGCTCCAGCTCCGGCAGCCGCTCCTTGAGCGCCTGGAGCTCCTCCGCCGCCATCTCGGCCATCTCGGGATCGGCCTGCATGGCCTCCAGATCCGCCATTTCGGCGCGGGCGCGGGCGAGGCCGTGGACCGCGTCGGCGACCGGCTTGAGCTCGGCATGCTCCTTCGACAGGCGCACGATCTCGGCCCCGTCGGCGGCCGCGCCCATGCGCGCCTCCACCTCGTGGAAGCGGTCCAGAACCTGATCGAGGCGGGCCTGGGGCAGGCGCAAGCGGCGGCGTCCTTTGCGGAAATCGGGCCGGAGCGATAGCGGACACGGGAGCGGCCGTCCATGCGGTCACGATCGCGTCAGTCGGGATGCGCCCTGGAACCGGGCCTCCCACCTTTGCCTTAAGCGCGGGTCTGAGCGTTCCGGGGGCTGAATGGAAACCTTCCTGCTGTTTCTCATGGTCGGCCTCTTGGCCCAGGCCGTCGACGGTGCCTTGGGCATGGCCTATGGCGTCATTTCCACCTCGGTGCTGCTGGCTTTGGGCGTGCCGCCCGCGATGGCCAGCGCCAGCGTCCATGGAGCCGAGGTCTTCACCACCGCCGCCTCGGCCAGCAGCCACATCGCGCACCGCAACGTCGACTGGCGCGTGTTCGTGCCCCTGGCGATCGCCGGCATGATCGGCGGGGCGCTGGGTGCCTATGTGCTGACCGGGATCGACGGCGACGTGGTCAAGCCTTTCATCATCGTCTACCTGGCCGTCGTCGGCCTGTGGATCCTGTGGCGGACGCGCAAGCGGCGCGAGACGCGGCGCATCCGGCCGGCGTGGTTGACCGCGCCGCTGGGCCTGGTCGGCGGCCTGTTCGACGCGATCGGCGGCGGGGGCTGGGGGCCGACGGTGTCGTCGACCCTGATGGGTGCGGGGGCAGAGGCGCGGCGCGTCATCGGAACCGTGAACTCCGCGGAGTTCCTCGTGACCTGCACCATCTCTGCCACCTTCGTCTGGGCCCTGCTGAGCGGCCGGTGGAGCGACGTCGGCGCGCTGCGGGATCATGCCGCGGCGGTGGGCGGCCTGGTCGTCGGCGGGCTGATCGCGGCGCCGTTCGCCGGCCACATCGTCAAGCGCGTGCCGCAGCGGGCGCTGAGCTATGCCGTCGGCGGACTGCTGATCTGCCTGTCGATCTTTCAGGGACTGCAGCTGGGCGGGGTCTTCGCCTAGGCGTCGGGCCGCGTCGCGGCGAAGCTGGGGCGCGCCTCGAGTTCCGCCTGCAGGGCGACGAGGCGCGGTCGGTCATCGGCCCAGTCCAGGTCGGGGTGGCGGAAGCCGACCCAGGTGACCAGCACGCCCGCGGTGATCCGGCCCATGTCCAGCGACATGCCGGTCGCGATGCCCGGATCGGCCTCCAGCCGGTCCAGCACCCGGTTCAGGTTTTCCGTCCACCGCGCGAGCCATGAGGCCGAGCGCTCGTGCTCCGGCCGGCGCAGCTCCAGCACCCGCTTCACGCCCATCTCCAGCCCGGCGTTGGCCAGCGTCTCCAGCCGCCTGACGCGCCACCGCTCCGGCCCGTCGGCGGGCAGGAGCCGCGCGCCCGATCCCGTGGCGTCCAGCCATTCGCAGATCACCGGGCTGTCGGTCAGGACGCCGTCGGCGGTCTCCAGCGCCGGGACCTGAACGATGGGGTTGGCCGCGACCAGGCGGGGGTCCGAAGCGTAGGGGTCGACCGCGACCTCCTCGACCGCCGCGCCCTTCTCGAGGGCCACGATCCGGCATTTGCGGGCGTAGGGAGACGGGACGGTGATGTGGAGCTTCATGGGTATCGCCTGGCTGAGTGCAGAACGTTGAGGATGCGCACCGCGTTCAGATCGATGCGATAGACCAGCAGATAGGTCGGCGTGACCACCATCTCCCGGGTGCCCGGCTCGCGGCCCGGCCGATACAGGGTGGAGCGCTCTCCCAACCCGGCCGCAGCCTCGAACAGAACATCCGTCAGGCGATCGGCAGCCGCCGGATTGTCGAGTGAGATGTAGTCCGCGATCGCGTCGACGTCCTCGAGCGCCACTGCGCTCCAGACGACCGGGAGCATCAGGCCCGTTTCTTGCGGTTACGGTCGATGGTCGCCTTCACTTGCCGAACGACGTCGTCATGCGGCACCGGCGGGCGCGGGTCGTCCAACGCGTCCTGCACCTTCTTGCGGAACCAGACGTCGTAGGCCTCGGCCTCTTCGGTCGTGGCGAACTCCGAGACGAGGGGATCGAGCTTGGCCATGGCGGGATGATGCGCCTCGACGGGAGCGGTCGCAACTATTCCGCGGCGACCTTCTCCGCCGCGCGGGCGGCTTCCAGCTCGGCGGCCTTGCGTTCGACCATGTCGACGATCTCCTCGACCATGTCGGCGTTGGCCAGCTTCCGGGCGATGGCACCGTTCAGGTACATCATGCCCGAGCCCGCGCCGCCGCCGGTGAAGCCGACGTCGGTGTACAGCGCCTCGCCCGGGCCGTTGACGACGCAGCCGATGATCGACAGCGACATCGGCGTGGTCACGTGCGCCAGCCGCTCCTCGAGGATGCCGACGGTCCTGATGACGTCGAAGCCCTGACGGGCGCAGCTGGGGCAGGCGATGATGTTCACGCCGCGGTGCCGCAGGCCCAGCGACTTGAGGATGTCGAAGCCGACCTTGATCTCCTCCACCGGATCGGCGGCGAGGCTGACCCGGATCGTGTCGCCGATCCCGGCCCACAGCAGGTTGCCCATGGCGATCGACGACTTGATCGTGCCGGTCCGCAGCGGCCCCGCCTCGGTCACGCCGACGTGCAGCGGGCAGTCGATGGCGTCGGCCAGCTGGTGATAGGCGGCGACGGTCAGGAAGGGGTCGGACGCCTTCACCGAGATCTTGAACTCGTGGAAGTCGTGATCCTGCAGGATGCGGGCGTGGTTCAGGGCGCTCTCGACCATGGCCTCGGGGCAGGGCTCGCCGTACTTCTCCAGCAGCTCCTTCTCCAGCGAGCCGGCGTTGACGCCGATGCGCATCGAACAGCCGTGGTCCTTGGCCGCCTGAACGACTTCGCGCACCCTGTCGGAGCTGCCGATGTTTCCCGGATTGATGCGCAGGCAGGCGGCGCCGGCCCGGGCCGCCTCGATGCCGCGCTTGTAGTGGAAATGGATGTCCGCGACGAGCGGGACGCGGACCTCGCGGGCGATGGTCCGGAAGGCGGCGGTGGAGGCCTCGTCGGGACAGGAGACGCGCACGATGTCGGCGCCGGCCTCCTCGAGCTGGCGGATCTGGGCGATCGTGGCCGCCGCGTCGGAGGTCGGCGTGTTGGTCATCGACTGGACGGTGATCGGCGCGTCGCCGCCGACGGGCACCGCGCCCACCATGATCCGGCGGCTCCTGCGGCGGTCGATGTGCCGCCAGGGGCGGACGTGGGTGTGATCGGCGCTCATCGGCCCTCAAGATAGGCGCAAGGTGGCGTCAAGACCATGACCGCCGGGCGAGGATCAGCGCGGCAGGGAGTCGTAGGGCACGCCGGGTCCGTCGGCGGGCGCGGGCGCGGGGCGGACCGTCGGCGTCGCGGGGGTCGGGGTCGCGGACGGGCCGGACGGCGCGGCGGCGGCCTCGC
>JAHJOO010000035.1 GCA_018820275.1 Alphaproteobacteria bacterium | reverse complement strand
GACGGCGGCGGCGGCGGCGGAGGGGGCGGCACGTCCTGCGCGGTCGCGCAGCCGGCGAGCGCCAGCGAGGCCAGCACGGCCACGCCCGCGATCGATCGTGTCAACCCGCTCCAGATCCGCATGCCCCGACCCTGACGTCCCTCAGGCCTCACGGCAAGGCGCGCGGCTGAACGTCCGCTGAACGCCGGGTCCCCGGCAGGTTCAGCCCCGAAGGCGCAGGGTGCGGACATGACTCATGAAAGGAGCGCCGACATGAAAACGAAGATCCTGATGACGGCGGCCGCGCCGCTGGCCGCCCTGATGCTGACGGCCGCCCCCGCGGCGGCGCAGGACTGGCGCCACGACCTCGATCGTGACCGCAACGATTCGACCCGCGACGCCCTGCTGGGCGCGGCCGTGGGGGCTGTCGCCGGCGCGGTGATCGGTCAGGGCGACGGCACCTACATTCTCGGCGGCGCGCTCGCCGGGGCCGCCGTGGGCGCGACCGGCCGCGACGATGACTGCGGTTATCGCCGCGATGGCCAATGCTGGCGCAATCAGGGCCACTGGGAGCGCGCGCACGGCATCGACCGCAACCGCTACGGCCAGCAGTACGGCCATGACCCGCGCTACATCGACGGCCGGACCTATCAGGGCCGCGGCTACTGGCGCGACGGCCGCTTCTGGCGGAACCACGGCGAGTGGCGCAGTGCGCAGAACCGCCACGACCGCGACTGGCGCCGCGACCGCCGCTGGTGACCTGATCTAGTCCTGCGCCTTCTTGCGGGACAGGAACGAGGGGCGCGCGTCCTTGACGGGGGCGCGCGCCTTTTCCTTTTTGGGCTTCTCGGGTTTCGACCCGGCCTTGGGCTCCGGCGTCGGCGTGGGGGCCGGGCGCGTCGCAAGGCGGGTCAGCAGCGCGGCGGTGGAGGCGTCCAGCCCCTCCGACGGGGTGCCCGCCTCGGCGTCCGCCAGCAGGCTGCGCGCCATGGCCTTCCCCAGTTCCACGCCCCACTGGTCGAAGCTGTTCACCCCCCAGATCACGCCCTCGACGAAGGTCTTGTGCTCGTACAGCGCCAGCAGCGCCCCCACGGCCCGAGGCGTCAGGGCGTCGAGCACGACCGTGGTCGACGGGCGGTTGCCGGGGAAGGCCTTGTGCGGGGCCAGGCGGTCGGCTTCTTCCGGCTCCATGCCCAGTTCGACCATCTCGGACCGGGCCTGGTCCGCCGTCTTGCCGACCATCAGGGCGCGCGCCTGGGCCAGGGCGTTGGACCACAAGGGTGCCTCCGTCTCGCCCCTGCCCAGGGTGTCGCGCACGACCACGAACTCGGCCGGCACGATCTGCGGCCCCTGATGCAGCTGCTGGAAGAAGGCGTGCTGGCCGTTCGTGCCCGGCTCGCCGAAGACGATGGGCCCGGACGCGGCGACCGGCGCGCCGTCCAGCGTCACGCCCTTGCCGTTCGACTCCATCTCCAGCTGCTGCAGGAAGGCCGGCAGGCGGCGCAGACCGTGGGCATAGGGGGCGACGGTCCGCGCCGTCCGGTCCAGCCCGGCGACGTTGAAGACCTGCGCCAGCGCCAGCAGGACGGGCGCGTTCCGCTCCAGCGGGGCGTTGCGGAAATGGGCGTCCATCTCCGCGGCGCCGTCCAGCATCTCCGAAAACACGTCCCAGCCGAGGCCGACCGTGCACGACAGGCCGACCGCCGACCACAGCGAATAGCGCCCGCCGACCCAGTCGCGGAAGGCGAAGGTGCGCCCGCAGCCGAACGCTTCGGCCCGCTCCGGCGCGGCCGTGACGCCGACGATGTGCCGCCCGATGTGTTTCGCCGGCACGGCGGTCTTCAGCCAGTCGCGCGCCAGTTCGGCGTTGGCCAGGGTCTCCTGCGTCGTGAAGGTCTTGGACACGACCACGACCAGCGTCGCCTCGGGGTCCAGCCCGGCCAGCGCCTCGGCCATCTCGCGCGGGTCGATGTTGGCGACGAAGCGCAGGTCGATCGTGGGTTCGACCGGGCGCAGGGCGTCCCAGACCAGCCGGGGCCCCAGGTCAGAGCCCCCGATGCCGATGTGGACGACGGCCTCGAAGGGCCGCCCGCCCGTGCCGGTCTCGCGCGCGGTGCGGACGTCCTCGGCGAACGCCGCCATGGCCTCGCGCACCGCCTCGACCTCGTGCGACACGGGCTCGCCCAGGGCGGTGAAGATGGCGCCGTCGGGCGCGCGGAGGGCGGGGTGCAGGACGGCGCGGCCCTCGGTCGGGTTGACGACCTCGCCCCCGAACAGGGCGGCGCGGCGGCCCTCGACGTCGACCGCGCGCGCCAGATCCAGCGCCGCGGCCAGACCCGCCTGCGACCACGGCTGTTTCGACAGGTCCAGCGTCAGGCCGGCCGCGTCCAGCGTCATCCGGTCCAGACGGTCGGGCTCGCGGCCGAACCAGTCGACGATGCGAATCTTCGCATCGGCCTCGGCGGCGCGGCGAAAGGCCTTCCAGGCCTTGTCGAGGGCGGCGGGGCGGGCGGTCGGCATCATCGGCTCCGGGGACGGCGTAAGCGTCCGTTTACGGCTGGGGCGTACCCCCATTCAATGACCGATTCGCCAGTCGCGCGAGATCGGAGAAGAAGGAACGCCGCCATGTCCTGCGGTCTGGCCCTCGCCGTCGCCCTGTCCCTGACCGACCCTGCGGTGGCCACGGCCGCCGCCCAGCCCGCCTGGCAGGCTGGCGATCCCGTGACCGTGGCCGAAGAGCCGCTGTTCGTCGACATCGTCGCCCGGGCCGGCAAGCTGAAAACCACGGCCGAAGGCTGGGCCGCGATGGACCTCGCCGCCGTGCTGGGCGGCCCCGACTGGGCCGGCTTCAAGACCGACGCCCTGGCGCTGGCCGACCGCGACATGCAGGGGCACCTGGTGCTGAAGGAGCGCGGCGTGGACGGCGACCTGAAATGCATCCTGCGAGGAATCTCCGAGGACATCCCCGTCCGCCTGACCGCCTTCGAAAGCGCCGCGAGCCCTGAGGAACGCGCCTCGGCCCTGTCCGAACTGGTGCACCTGTTCGACGACAACGTGGCGGTGATCACCGCCCCGCCGCAGCCGGAAGTCTAGGCCTCGGCCGCCACCGTCTCCGGATATTTGATCGAGCAGCCGTAGGGCTGGGCGAAGGGCGTCGCCACCGGGCGGCCGGCCTCGAGGTCCGTCAGGGCCGCGCGGACGAAATTGTTCGCCCCCTCCAGATCCTCGACCTTGTTGGTCGGCCGGTCGTCGATGCCGCCGACGTAGACCAGACGACCCTCCGGATCGATGATCCGCATGTCCGGCGTGGTCTTGGCCTCGTAAAGCTTGCCGACCTGACCCGTCGGGTCGAGCAGCAGGTGGGTCCACGCGCCGCCGTGCTTGGCCTTGAAGGCGCGCGCGGCCTCGCCCTCGACGAAGCCCTGGGTGCCCGGGGCCGACGAGATGATCGTCAGCCAGACCACGCCGTCGGCGGCCGCCTCGCGCTGCAGGGCCTGCATGGCCCCGGCCGAATAGTGCTTCTGGACGTAGGGACAGCCCTCATTGGTCCATTCGATCACGACGGTCTTGCCGCGGAAGTCGGCCAGGCTGCGCTGGACGCCGTCGGAATCCACCAGGGTGAAGGCCGGTGCCGCGGGCAGGGCGGCGGTCGAAGCGGCGGCCGTCTCCGTCTTCGGTTCGGGCGTTTCCGACGCGGGCGAACAGGCGGCCAGGGCCAGAACGGCGGCGCAGGCGAAGGTCAGGCGGATCATCTCGGGTCTCCTTCGGGTCAGCGGGCGGAACTCTCCTCGAGGGCGCGCACGATCGTGCCCTCGGTCAGCAGTTGCGGCAGGATGCGGGGCGCGCCGCCCCCGGCCGGATAGAGCAGATACAGCGGAACGCCCGAGCGGCCGTGGCGGGCCAGTTCGGCGGCGATCACGTCGTCGCGGCGCGTCCAGTCGCCGACCAGATAGGCCGCGTCCGCCGCCTCCAGCGCCTGCGCCACCCGCGCCGACGACAGGGCCGCGCGCTCGTTGATCTTGCAGGTGACGCACCAGTCGGCGGTGAAGTTGACCAGCACCGGCCGTCCCCCGGACCGCGCGGCGGCGACGGCTTCGGCCGACCACGGCTGCGACGGCAGGGCGGTCGCGCTGGCACCGACGCCCCCGGGGGCCGGGGCCGGCAGCATCGTCGCCGTGCCGGCCAGGCCGACGCCGCCCAGCAGGGCCAGGGTCGCGGCGACGGCGCTCAGTACGGCCGGCCGCCCCTCCGCCCGCGCCGCCTGGTTCAGGCCGGCCAGCCACAGGCCGAAGGCGACCAGCAGGGCGGCGGCGAACAGCAGCGCCAGGGCCTCGGCCCCCGCCTGACGGCTGAACACCCAGCCCAGCCACAGCGCCGTGCCGTACATCGGAAAGGCCAGAAGCCCCTTCAGCCGCTCCATCCACGGCCCGGGCCGGGGCAGCCGGCGCAGCAGCGCGGGGCTGAAGCTGACGGCGACGTAGGGCAGGGCCAGTCCCAGCCCCAGCACGGCGAAGACCAGCAGGGCCAGCGGCCACGGCATGACCAGCGCGGCCCCCAGGGCGAAGGCCATGAAGGGCGCGGTGCAGGGCGCGGCCACAACGACGGCCAGCACGCCGGTGAAGAAGGCTCCGACGCCGCCGGGCAGCCGCGCCAGCGGGCCGGACCCCGCCGCCTGCAGGCCCGCGCCGACGTGGAACACGCCCGACAGGTTCAGCCCGACCGCCAGCATCAGCAGCGTCAGCCCGGCCATGACGCCCGGCGACTGCAGCTGGAAGCCCCAGCCGACCGCCTGTCCCGCCGCCCGCAGCGCCAGCAGGGCCCCGCCCAGCGCCACGAAGGCGACCAGCACTCCGGCGAGGAAGGCCAGGCCGTCGCGCCGGGCGCGCGGCGCGTCGTGCGCCGTGGTGGCCAGCGACGCCGCCTTCATCGCCAGCACGGGGAAGACGCACGGCATCAGGTTCAGGATCAGCCCGCCGATCAGCGCCAGCCCCAGCGCCGCCAGCACCCCCCCGGTGCCGCCGCCCCCGGTCTCCGCCGCTTCCGCGGTCAGGGCTCCGGCACCCGACGTGCCGGGCAGGGCCTCGCCGGGCTCGGCCGTGATCTCGAAGGCGCCCCGGTCGGTGTCCAGCACGCCGCCCATCGGGACGGCGGTCGGGCCGAAGCCCCGACCCGCTGTCAGGGTCAGGGCCACGCCGTCTGGTCCCCGCGTCCCGGTCTGTTCAGCCGCATGGTCCAGCACGCCGCCTTCGAACGGGAAGAAGTACGCCCGGGTCACGCCCTCCAGCTCGGTTCCGGCGGCGGTCAGGACCGGACGGCCGTTCTCGCCGACCGTGATCCGTGCCGAGATCGGCGCCGGCCGGGGGCTGGTCTCCAGCACCTCGCGGATCGGCCCGGCATGCGTGGTGTCGGTCGCCGCGCCCGGGGCGACGGGCAGGGCCAGCGACAGCTCCAGTTCGTCCGGCACGCACATCTCGGCGCTGCACACCAGGAAGAGGGCGGTGACGCCGAAGGTCTGGCGCGATCCGGGTGCCGCGTCCGCCGGCACCTGAACGGGGACGGGCAGGTAGACCACGCCGGAATAGCCGTAGTTCATCAGCTCGCCGAGCCGCTGCCGCTCCGGCAGGGGCCAGACGATCTCGCCGGCCGAAAAGCCTGCGGGCAGCCGCCAGTCCAGCGTCGTGGCGCCGCCGGAGTCGCCGGGATTGCGCCAGTAGGTGTGCCAGCCGGGCTCGATGTCCTGCCGCACGGCCAGCATCAGGGTCGAGCCGGGCGTGGCCCAGGCCGACATGGACACCAGCTCCGCCTCGATCCGCTCGGTCGACCGCGGCTGGGCCTGCGCGAGGGCGGGCCAGAGCAGAATGGTCAGGATCAGGGCGAGCAGGCGGCGCAAGCGGACCTCCGGAGGGTTCGCCTCCGTCCTAGCGTTCCGGGGTCGCCCGTCCAAGCTGCGGCGAGGCCGCAGCCGCGGCGTCAGCGCGGCCGCGATTCGATGAAGACCTGGGTGCGGCGGCGCAGGGGCTCCATCGTCCCGTCCGGGGCCACCGCGCCGGTGTCGCCGGCCGCGTCCAGCTGGAAGGCGGGCGCCGGCCAGCCGCGGCGCTCGAACTCCGCCGCCACGGTCTGCGCCCGGCGCTGCGACAGGTTCAGATTGGCCTCCGGCGTGCCCGTGGCCGAGGCCAGGCCGATCACGGTGACCTTGGTGATGTCGCATCCGACCATCTGGTCGGCGACCAGATCGACGGCCTGGCGCGCAGGCGGGGTCAACTGGGCGGCGCTTTCGGCGAAATAGACCTCGAAGCTGCGGTTCCCGCAGGCCGACGGCTCGGCCACCAGTTCATCGCGGCTCAGCGGCCCCTGCGCGCAGGCCGACAGGGCCGCGGCGGTCAGCGCCAGTATGGGAAGAATTCGGTTCGCGGTCATGACATCCCCCTGGATCGTGCGAGGTAACGCCGATTCGCCTGCGGAGTTGCGACGCAAGCGCCACCGTTTTCCGGCGGACGGGCCGGAAACGCGAAAACGCCCGCCTCCCTCGCGGAAGGCGGACGCGTTCGAAGCTCCGCCGCGCTTAGCGGTAGCGGCGGCCGTCCGGATAGTAGCAGTCGCCTTCCGGGTAGCAGTAGATGCCGCGCGCCTGGTCGTAGCGCTGGTTGTTGCGGTCCTGCGCCGAGCCGCGGATCGCGCCGGCGGCGCCGCCCACGACGGCACCGATGGCGGCGCCGCGTCCGGCGTTGCCGTCGCCGACGTTGTTGCCGATGATCGCGCCCGCCACGGCACCCACGCCCGCGCCGATGGCACCCTGGCGGGTCGTTTCATTCATGCCGTATCCGTCGCTGGCGCAGGCGGCGGTCAGCAGGCCGGCCCCGGCGATGGCGATGAGTGCCTTTTTCATTGTGTTTCGTCCTCTGGGAAATCTCGGGTTCGCCCCGGGGGTGAGAACGCTGGACCTGCGGCCGGGTTCCGCGATTAGGCTTGACAGTAAAGTCGGGGTTACAAGGTTAACGTCCGGTTTCGGACGCGGCCGGGGTCGGCCGCGAATAGGTTGGGGGTTTGTCGAATGATGCGTTTTCCCGAGATCGCCCGCATGGCCGACGACGGCGCGGGCCCGGTGTGGGCTTCGAGGCGTCGCCGCGGCGGCAATCCGGTGGTCGGCTTCGTCGTGGCCCTTCTGGCCCTGTTCGGCGCCCTGACCCTCGTCCTGTCGATCATGGACCGGTCCGTGGCTGAAGCCGGCGCCCGCATGGACGGCTGGATCGCCACGGCGTGGAACACCGTCAGCGGCAAGACCGAGGCGGCGGTGGACGCCGTCCCTGCCGCCGCCGACAAGGTCGCCGACGAAGCCGGTGCCGCCGCGGAGAAGACCGGCGACGCCCTCGAGGCCGGCGCCGCGAAAACGGCCGAAGAGCTGAAAAAGGCCGGCTGATCCGCCGGAACGCCCCGCCCGGCGGGGCGTTCGGCTGGCATGAGCGAAACCTTGGCTGTGGATCCCGCCCCGACTGACTCCGCGGCGCGGGCGGGGGTTCTGACGCCTCACGTCGCGCTGTCGCGCGTCCGGATGATCGTCAATCCCGCGTCGGGCGGCGTCGACGCGGGCGCGGCCGAGGCCGCGCGCGCCATCCTTGCCGAATATCCGCTCGCGGACGTCGAGGTCATCGAACTCGCGCCCGGCGGGTTCGCCGAGGGCATCGCCGCCGCTCTGGAGGCCGCGCCCGACCTGCTGATCATCCTCGCCGGCGACGGCACGGCCGGAACCATCGCCTCCTCCGTCGGCGATGACGGGCCGATGATCGCCACCCTGCCCGGGGGCACGATGAACATGCTGCCCAAGGCGCTCTACGGCACGACCGACTGGCGCAAGGCCCTTCGCGAGACCCTGGAGCAGGGCGAGATCCGGCACGTCTCGGGCGGCGAGGTCGGGGGTCGGGCCTTCTTCTGCGCCGCCATCTTCGGCGCGCCGGCCCTGTGGGCGCCGGCGCGGGAGGCCGTTCGCGAGGGCAACTGGCGTCTCGCCTGGCTGCACGGCCGGCGCGCCCTGCGCCGCGCCTTCGGCGGTCGGCTGCGCTACCAGCTGGACGGCGGGCCGACGCGGCGGGCCGAGGCCGTGGCGCTGATCACGCCGCTGATCTCCAAGGTCATGGATGTCGACCGCGGTTTGGAGGCGGCGGCCATGAGCCCCTCGGGCGCCGCCGACGCCTTCCGGCTGGCGGCGCACGCCCTGTTCGACGACTGGCGGCACGACCCGGCCGTCTCGACCCAGACGGTGCGCCGGGTGACCCTGCGGGCCCGGTCGCGCATTCCCGCGGTGGTCGACGGGGAGCCCCTGCGTCTGGACCACGAGGCGGTGGCCACCTTCCGCCCGCGCGCCTTCAAGGCCCTGGCCCCTCGCCTCGACCCGCCGGGGATCGAGGCGTGAGCGGACGGCTCGTCCAGGTCTCCGACGTCCATTTCGGACGGGAGAACGCCGCGGCCGCGGAAGCCGCGATGGAGCTGACCCACGTCCTCAGGCCCGACCTGACCCTCGTGACCGGCGACGTGACCCAGTCCGGCCGGTCGGGCGAGTTTGAGGCGGCGTCGCGCTGGATCGACCGACTTGCCGATCCGACCTTCGTCGTCGTCGGCAATCACGACGTGCCCTACTTCAACGTCTGGCACCGGCTGTTCTCGCCCTGGAAGGCGTTCGAGACGGTCATCGGCCATCCGGCCCATGATCATCAGCACGTCGGCGACAGGGTCATGGTCCGGGGGGTCACCACGGCGCGCGGCTGGCAGGCGCGGCCCAACTGGTCCAAGGGCGTGATCGATCTGGACCAGACCCGCCGCGCGGCCGAGGCGCTGCGGGCGGCGCCGGCGGGCACCCTGCGCGTCCTCGCCTGCCACCATCCCCTCATCGAGATGATCGGCACCCCGGTGACCGGCGACGTCCGCCGGGGAGAGGCGGCCGCCCGGATCTTCGCCGAGGCTGGCGTTGACCTGATCCTGACCGGTCACGTCCACGTCCCGTTCGCCACGCCGATCCCGCTGGTCGACAATTGCTCGTACGCGGTGGGCTGCGGCACCCTGTCGGACCGCGAACGGGGCACGCCGGCGAGTTTCAACCGGATCGACTGGGACGACGCCGCGATCACGGTCACCGTCATGGCCTGGACCGGCGACCGCTTCGAGGACAGCCAGGTCTGGCGGCTGCCCCGCCGCGGGCACCCCGGCGTCGAAGAGCGGCCCCCCGCGGCCTGACCGGGGCCGTCGACGGCGGGCGAACGGGCCCCGGTTCAGTTTGCGCAGCGTCGCGGTTCCAACGGACCGGATCACGTTCTAGGGTCGTCGGGCCTCCTGCACGCGCGAGTCCCATGCCCGACCAGACCGACAAACAGACCTTTTCCGACGACGAAGCGCTGGAGTTCCACCGGGTTCCGACCCCGGGCAAGATTTCCATGGCGCCGACCAAGCCCATGGCGACCCAGCGCGACCTGTCGCTGGCCTATTCGCCGGGGGTGGCCGTGCCCGTTCTGGCGATCGCCGAGGACGTCGACCGCGCCTATGACTACACCGCCAAGGGCAATCTGGTCGCCGTCATCTCCAACGGCACGGCGATCCTGGGCCTGGGCAATCTGGGGCACATGGCCTCCAAGCCGGTGATGGAGGGCAAGGCGGTCCTGTTCAAACGCTTCGCCGACGTCGACAGCTTCGACGTCGAGGTGAAGACCACCGACCCGGACGAGTTCGTCACCGTGGTCAAGAACATCGGCGACACCTGGGGCGGCATCAATCTGGAGGACATCAAGTCCCCGGAATGTTTCGAGATCGAGACCCAGCTGCAGGACCTGCTGGACATCCCGGTCTTCCACGACGACCAGCACGGCACGGCCATCATCTCGACCGCCGGCCTGATCAACGCCTGCCACGTGGCCGGCAAACGGCTGGACGAGGTCAAGGTGGTGCTGGTCGGCGCGGGCGCCGCCGGCCTGTCGTCCATCGGCCTGATGAAGGCGGCGGGGGTCCGGGCGGAGAACACCACCCTGATCGACCGCGACGGCGTGATCTATCGCGGCCGGCCGTTCGGCATGGACCAGTGGAAGGCGGCCCACGCCACCAACACCCTGCATCGCACCCTCGAGGAGGCTATGGTCGGCGCCGACGTCGTGCTCGGCCTGTCGGCCAAGGGCGCCATCACGAAAGAGATGGTCGCCTCCATGGCCCCCAATCCGATCATCTTCGCCATGGCCAATCCGGACCCGGAGATCACGCCGGAAGACGTGCATTCGGTGCGGTCCGACGCCATCATGGCCACCGGCCGGTCCGACTATCCGAACCAGGTCAACAACGTGCTGGGCTTCCCCTACATCTTCCGCGGCGCGCTGGACGTGCGGGCGCGGCGGGTGAACCACGAGATGAAGGTGGCCTGCGCCCACGCCCTGGCCGCGCTGGCGCGCGAGGACGTGCCGGACGAGGTCGCCGCCGCCTATCGCGGGCGCAAGCTGAAGTTCGGCCCGGACTACATCATCCCTTCGCCGTTCGACCCGCGCCTGATCTGGTACATCCCCCCCTTCGTGGCCCAGGCCGCGATGGACACGGGCGTGGCCCGCAAGCCGATCCCCGACATGGACGTCTATCGCGCCCAGCTGCGCGAGCGGGTCGATCCGTCCGCCGCCCTGATGCAGAAAATCTCGTCCGCCGTGCGCGGCGCGCCGAACAAGCGGGTGGTCTTCGCCGAGGGCGAGGAGGCGTCGGTCATCCGCGCCGCCTGGCAGTTCAAACAGGCCGAGCTGGGCACGCCGATCCTGATCGGACGCGAGGACCTGGTGCGCCAGAACGCGGCCGAGGCCGGTCTGAATTTCGACGACCTCGGCATCGAGATCCACAACGCGCGCGTCTCGCACAAGAACGCCGCCTACACCGACTTCCTGTTCGCCAAGCTGCAGCGCCGCGGCTACCTGCGCCGCGACGTGCAGCGCATGATCAATCAGGACCGCAACTATTTCGCCGCCGCCCTGCTGGCCCACGGCGACGCGGACTGCATGGTCACCGGCGTCACCCGCAACTTCAACATGGCGATGCGCGAGGTCGGCCGGGTTCTGGACGTGCGCGGCACCCTGATCGGCCTGTCGATCGTGCTGGCCCGGGGACGGACCCTGTTCATCGCCGACACCACGGTGCACGAACTGCCCGACGCCGAGGAGCTGGCCGACATCGCGGTCCAGGCCGCGACGACCGTGCGTCGCCTTGGCCGCACCCCGCGCGTCGCCTTCATGAGCTATTCGACCTTCGGCAACCCGCCCGGCGACCGGGGCGAGAAGGTGCGCGAGGCGATCCGCATCCTCGACCGCCGGGGCGTCGATTTCGAATACGAGGGCGAGATGCCGCCCGAGCTGGCGCTGGATCCCGAGGCGCGGGCCAACTACCCCTTCATGCGCCTGTCCAAGGACGCCAACGTCCTGATCATGCCGGCGGTGCACTCCGCCTCGATCTCGACCAAACTGGTCCAGGCGCTGGGCGGGGCCACCGTGATCGGCCCCCTGCTGGTCGGGCTGGAGAAGTCGGTGCAGATCGTCTCGCTGGGGGCCTCGGTGTCCGAGATCATCACCGCCGCGACCTTTGCCGCCTACGAAGAGGGCGTGATCGAGGAGGGGTGACCCCTCCTCGCCGACCTCACGACGGCTGGACTTCCGTCTTCTCCGCCTTGACCCGGGCCGCGGCCTCGGCGACCACGCCCGGCTGACGGCGGGCGACGTAGAAGGCCAGCAGGATCGCGAACACGCCGATCACGGTCGAGTAGAGGAAGAAGGTGAAATAGCCCGCACCCAGGCCCTGAACGGTGGTCCCGCTCTTGGCCGCGCCCTCGACCAGCGACCCCTCGGGCATGCCGGCGAACAGGCCCTTGAAGGCGGCGGGCAGGCCGCCGGCGTCCGCCGACCGCGCCGAGGCCTCCACGATCTTGCCGGACTGCGACGCGATGATCTTGCCGGGCAGGGCGTACAGCGAGCTGAACAGGGCGTACTGGGTCGCGGTGAAGCCGATCGACGTCAGGCTGGACATGTAGGCGATCAGCGCCGTGCCGGCGATGCCGGTGGCCACGTTGTCGACGCTGATGGCCACGAACAGCGCCTGCACGTCGTGTCCCTGCGTCGCCAGCCAGGCGAAGACCAGGTTCGACACCGGGCTCATGAAGGCGCCGATCACCATGGTGCGGATCAGCCCCAGCCGCATCACCATCCAGCCGCCGACGAACACGCCCCCGGAGGTGGCGACCACGCCGAACACCTTGCGCACCTCGGCCACCTCGATCTTGGAGAACCCCATGTCGAGATAGAAGGGATTCATGATGTTCAGGACGAAGTCGGACAGGCGATACAGGCAGATCAGGGCCAGGATCGGCAGCGCCAGACGGCCGAAGCGGACGAAGAAGTCCTTCAGCGGCTCTCCGAACGACCCGGCCAGATAGGCCCCGGGCCGGGTGCGGAAGCCCGGGATGGGCCAGCACGCCGCCGTCAGCAGCAGGAATCCGCCGATGACGTAGGCGAACTGGATGGCCACGCCCGACGCTTCGCCGTTCTCCAGCCCCGCCGTCACGGCCGCGCGCGCGCCCTCGTCGAGCGCGCCCCCGAAGGCCCACAGCAAGGCGTCCGGCTGGTCGGTCAGGCCCGTGCCGATGATCAGGGCCGCGACGGCGATCAGCCCGAGGCGCACGATCCATTCGACCACCTCGACCGCCGGGCGGGACGGCACGTCGCCGACCGGAATCGGCCGCACCACGTGCTGCTGCTCGCGCGGGGCCAACAGGACGCCCAGCACGCCGAAGCCCATCAGGGCCGCCATCACGGCGTAGGAGAGGTTCCAGTTGTACAGTTCGGCGAGGATCAGGGGCAGGGCACCCGCGGTGATCTGGGCCACGCGCCAGCCCAGCTGGTAGGCGGCGGCCATGGCGCCCTGCCGGCTGTCGTCCGCCGCCTCGATGCGCCAGGCGTCGATGGCGATGTCCTGGGTGGCGCCGAAGAAGCCGACGATGACGGCGAACAGGGCCACCATGCCCAGGGCGTTCTGCGGATTGGACCCCGAAATCAGCCAAAGGCCGAGGATCAGCATGGCCTGGGTGGCCAGCATCCACGACCGGCGATGGCCGAGCCATTTCGTCAGCACCGGGATGTTCGTCCGGTCCAGCAGCGGCGCCCAGACGAATTTCAGCGCATAGGTCAGCGTGGCCAGGCCGAAGAAGGCGATGACCTCCAGCGACACCGAAGCGTCGCGCAGCCAGGCCGACAAGGTGTCGAAGATCAGCAGGTTGGGCAGGCCCGAGGCGAAGCCCAGCAGCAGCATGACGAAGACGCGGCGCTCGCCGTAGACGGCCAGGCCCCCCAGGCCCCGGGCGGGTTTCGCGGCGTCGGTCATTCAGGCGTCCCTCTTCGAACGCCCCCCGAGCCGGCGTCGATCAGGCGACCTTGGCGCGGACTTCGCGCTTCGTCCAGCGGGCGAGCGCGGCGCGCAGGGCGTCGGGCTCCAGCGGCTTGGGCATCCAGTCGTCCATGCCGGCGTCCAGACAGGCCCGCCGGTCCTCCTCGAAGGCGTTGGCGGTCAGGGCCACGATGGGCGTGCGGTCGCCGCCGGCGCGGATGGCGCGCGCGGCCGTCGGCCCGTCCATGCCGGGCATGCGCATGTCCATGAAGACCAGGTCGTAGCGCGCCCGCTTCAGCGCCTGCACGGCCTCGTCGCCGCTGGCGGCGGTCTCGACCGTGCAACCCTCGCGCTTCAGCAGGGTCCGGGCCAGCAGGGCGCCGACCGGATTGTCCTCGACGAGCAGCACCCGCGCGGAGAACTGCCGGGGCGGGGCCACGCGGTCGTCGTCCGGCGCGGCCGCGGCGGCCTGCGGGCCGCGCTTCACCGCCGCCAGGGCGCGCTCGGCCAGCGACGCCCCGCGCAGGGGCTTGATCAGATAGCCGGCCCAGCCCGCGCCGCGATAGCGGGCGATCAGGTCGCGATCAGCCGGACGCAGCAGGATCAGGGCCGGCCGGTCCGGCCGCCCGGCCATGGCGCGGCCCGCCGCGCCCGCCTCGGCATGGTCGACCAGCAGCACGTCGGCTTCCGTGCCGATCGCGGCGCCGCAGGCCCGCGCCTGGGCCTCGGCGGCGCGGCGGACGAAGGGATCGGGGCTGCGCACGGCCACCGTCAGACCCGCCAGCGGGGCCGCGGCGGCCTCGACGGGGGCCGCGTCGAATTCGGCGGTGAAGACGAAGCGGGCCCCCGGCCCATCCGGCCGGTCCTGCACCGCGACCGTGCCGCCCATGGCCTCGGCCAGCCGACGCACCACGGCGAGACCCAGGCCCGCCCCGTCGACGCGGACCGCGTCGCCGGCCTCGGCATGGCCGAACTCCTCGAAGATGCGGGCCCGCGCCGTTTGCGGCACGCCGGGCCCCGTGTCGTCGACCGTCAGCGTCAGCCGCGCCCGGCCGCCGGGCAGGACCGTGGTCGTCGCCCGCACCGCGACCGCGCCGGATTCCGTGAATTTCACCGCATTGCCGGCGAGGTTGAACAGCACCTGCCGCAGCCGCCCCTCGTCGGCCGACACGCGCACCGCCGGCCCCTCGGACCAGCCGACGATCTCCAGACCCTTGTCGTGGGCCCGCGGCGCCAGCAGTTCGACGACCTGCCGCACCAGCGCCTCCGGATCGACCGGGGCCAGGTCGAACTCCAGCTTGCCGGCCTCCAGCCGCGCATAGTCCAGCAGATCGTTGACCAGCCCCAGCAGATGCTCGGCCGAGGCCCGCGCGGCTTCCGCATAGGCGCGCTGCGCCCCGTCCAGCCGGGTCCGCTGCAACAGGCCCAGCATGCCGATCGCCCCGTTCAGGGGCGTGCGCATCTCATGGCTCATCAGCCTCAGGAACTGACGTTCGGGAGAGGTTTCGACCGACGGGGCGGGGCGCTTCGGGGCACGCGACATGGCACCAGTCTGCCGCGTCATCCCTTGAAATCGGGCGAGCGAAGATGGCTAACGCCGTCCCAACGCCGGCCGGCGGCCCGGCATCAGATCCGCTTCAGCCGCTTCGCATGGCCGCCGACCATGTTCAGCGCCACGCGGTCGGGCAGGTGTTTGGCCAGACCGGCCAGCAGGTTGTTCATCACGCCCGGCGTCACCTGCGGACGGTTGGCCTCGCAGGCGTCATATCCCACGCGCGCCACGTGCTCCGCCGTCTGCCACATCCAGGCCGGATAGGCGGTCGAGACCTCCTGCCGCGTGCCGTTGACGTCGTGGAACTCGGTCAGTGTGTAGCCGGGGCACAGGGCGGTGACGTGCACCCCGGTGCCGCGCAGCTCGAGATGCAGACCCTGCGACGCCTTGATCAGGAAGCTCTTGATCGGCCCGTACAGGGTGTCTCCGCCCGTCGCCGGCATGCGTCCGGCCAGAGACGCCACGTTCAGGATGCGGCCGAAGCCGCGCTCGACCATGCCGGGTGCCAGCCGTCGCGCCAGTTCGACCGGGGCGGCGAGCATCACCTGCACCATGGCCGCGTGGTCAGCCGGGTCGGTGTTGAGGAAGCCGGAGGTGCGGCTGAAGCCGGCGTTGTTGCACAGACCGTCGACGTGCAGCCCCCGCCGCCCGATCTCCGCCGCCAGGCGGGCGGGCGCGCCCGGGTCCGCCAGATCGTCGGTCAGCACCGCGACCGCCGCGCCGGTCACGGTCAGCTGGTCGGCCAGCGCGGCAAGCGGCCCCTCGCGCCGGGCCGTCAGGACCAGATCCCAGCCGTGGTCCGCATAGGCGCGCGCCAGCGCGGCACCGATCCCGGCCGAGGCGCCGGTCACCAGCATCGTCGGCCGGACCTTCGACGGCAGGCTCATGTCTTCCGGCCTGTCGCGCGTCGCGCCGGTTGAGGCCGCACGTCAGGCCGCGACCGGACACGACGCATGCGGCGCGAAAGGCCGCAGCGAGGCGGCGTCCTCGGCCAGAAGGTCGGCGATGGTGATTTTGGCCAGGGCCGCGCCCGCGGCCTGATCGGCGGCGGTCAGGGCCTTGGCGACCTGCCGGGGGATGTGCTCTCCCACAGGGCAGCCCTTGGCCCCGGCGGGGGGCGAGCCCAGATGGGCGCAGCCGTGCACGGCCCGCAGCACCTCGTCCAGGGTGATGTCCTCGGGGCGGCGCAGCAGCCAGGCCCCGCCCGAGGCACCGGGTCGGGTGGCGATCAGCCCGGCCTTGGCCAGCAGGGCGGTGACGCGCCGCACCACCACGGGATTGGTCGGCACCGAGGCCGCCAGCACCGCACTCGCGGCGGCGGCCTCGGGCCCATAGGCACCCTTGTGGGCCAGATAGGCCAGGGCGTGGGCGGCGACGGGAAAGCGTTGGCTGTCGGACATGGAGTCTCCAGCCCCCAATTTAGGTCCGCGCGCGGCGAATCACAAACGACGCAACCTCGACGGCGGGCGGATCGTTCCGGGGCCGCGATTGAAGCGCCGACGGAAAGGGTCTAAAGCCCCGCGGCTTTCGAGAACGGACCGCCTCCCCGCGCGTCCCGGAGACTGTGAATGGCTGGGGTCGACCCCCGCGACGAGGCCGCCCCGCCCGCCGCTTCCTCCCACACCGCCACACCCGACGCCCCCCATGGGGACGGGCACGCCCGCGCGGGCAAGGGCGCGCTGATCATCGGCGCCATCGGCGTCGTCTTCGGCGACATCGGCACCAGTCCGTTCTACGCCATGCGCGAGGCGCTGGCGCACAGCCGCTCGGGCGGCCAGTCAGAGCTCGCCGTGCTCGGCGTGGTCTCGCTGGTGTTCTGGGCCCTGATCCTGGTCGTGACGCTGAAATACGTCGTCTTCCTGATGAAGGCCGACAACAAGGGCGAGGGCGGGACCCTGTCGCTGATGGCCCTGGCCCAGCACGCCATCGGCCGGCGCAGCGCGCTGATCTTCCTGCTCGGCGTGTGCGGCGCTGCCCTGTTCTACGGCGACGGCATCATCACCCCGGCGGTGTCGGTGCTCGGCGCGGTCGAGGGGCTGAAGGACGCCCCCGGCCTGGCCGGCCGCGTCGACGGCTTCATCCTGCCCATCGCGGCGGGGATCCTGATCGGCCTGTTCCTGATCCAGTCGCGCGGCACGGCCAGCGTGGCCAAGTGGTTCGGCCCCCTGACGACGGTCTGGTTCCTCGTCCTCGGCGGGCTGGGCCTCTACCACATCTTCGACGACGTCTCGATCCTGCGGTCCCTGTCGCCGCACTACGGCGTGCTGTTCCTGATCGACAACGGCTTCCTCGGCTTCGTCATCCTGGGCAGCGTCTTCCTCGCCGTCACCGGGGCCGAGGCGCTGTATGCCGACATGGGCCATTTCGGAAAGGCGCCGATCCGCCAGGGCTGGATGTTCTTCGTCCTGCCCTGCCTGACGCTGAACTATCTGGGCCAGGGCGGCCTGGTGCTGGCCGACCGCTCGGCGGCGGCCAACCCCTTCTGGATGATGGTGCCGGAAATGGCCTACTGGCCGGTCTTCGTCATCGCCACCATCGCCGCCATCATCGCCAGCCAGGCGGTCATCACCGGGGCCTTCTCGGTCACCCAGCAGGCCGTACAGCTGGGCCTGCTGCCGCGGATCAGCATCCTCAACACCTCCGAAAGCCAGGCCGGCCAGATCTTCGTTCCGGCGGTCAACATGATGCTGATGGTGGGCGTCCTGTTCCTGCTGGCCATGTTCCAGACCTCGTCGAACCTGGCCGCCGCCTACGGCATCGCGGTCACCGGCTCGATGTTCGTCGACAGCCTGCTGGCGTGGTTCGTGGTCCGCAGGCTGTGGAAGTGGTCGCTGCCGCTGTCGCTGGCGGTGCTGACGCCCTTCCTCGCCCTCGATCTCGTCTTCCTGACCTCGAACCTGCTGAAGATCCCCCAGGGGGCGTGGTTCCCGCTGGTCCTGGGCGCCGGCCTGCTGATCCTGATGTGGACCTGGGTGCGCGGCACCCAGATCCTGACGGCCAAGACGCGCAAGGATTCCCTGCCGCTGACCGACCTGATCGAGATGCTGCGCGCCCGGCCGCCGCACCGCGCGCCCGGGACGGCGATCTTCCTGACGTCCGATCCCGACGTCGCCCCGGTCGCCCTGATGCACAATCTCAAGCACAACAAGGTGCTGCACGAGAAGAACGTTATCCTGACCGTCCGCACCACCGACCGGCCGCGCGTCCCCGACGACAAGCGCGTCCAGATCGAGCCCATCTCCGACGACTTCAAGAAGCTGACCATCTACTACGGCTTCATGGAGCAGCCGAACGTGCCCAAGGCGCTGGGCGTCTGCCGCCGCCAGGGGCTGAAGTTCGACATCATGTCGACCAGCTTCTTCCTCGGCCGTCGCTCGGTGGTGCCTTCGGCGCAGCAGGGCATGCCCCTGTGGCAGGACCGGCTATACATCTTCCTGATGCGCAATGCCGCCAACCCCACCGACTTCTTCCACATCCCGCCCGGGCGCGTGGTCGAGCTCGGCGCGCAGGTTTCGGTGTGAGCGAAGCCGCCGCCGAACCCGGCATCGAGGCGCGCCGCGCCGCCGGGGCCCTGCTGGAAGGTGCCCTGTCCGGCCGCGACGGCCTGGCCGCGGTGCAGGCGGGCAAGCCCTTCAACGCCCTGTCGCCGCAGGACCGCGCCTTCGCGCGCGCCTGCGCCATGGGGGCCCTGCGCCGTCTGGGCGAGATCGACCGCGCGCTGGACGCCCGGCTGAAGACCGCCCCGCCGCAGCCGGTGCGCACCCTGCTGCGGATCGCCCTGGCCCAGCGGCTGGTGCTGGACGTGCCCGCCTTCGCCACCGTGTCGACGGCGGTGAAGCTGGCGGAGCGCGAGGCCAAGACCCGGCCCTACAAGGCGCTCGTCAACGCCGTGCTGCGCGGGCTGGAGCGCGACGGCCTGCCGGACGCCGATCCGGTCGCCAACCTGCCCGGCTGGCTGGCCGCGCGCTGGACCCAGGCCTGGGGGGCCGACGCGACCGGCGCCATCGCCCGCGCCGCCCGCGAGGAGCCGGCCACCGACCTCAGTCTGAAGCCCGGCCATGACCCCGCCGCCCTGGCCGCAGACCTGGAGGGCGAGGTCCTGCCGGGCGGCTCGGTCCGCACGCGGCGTCGCGGCGACCTCTCGACCTGGCCCGGCTATGCCGACGGCGGCTGGTGGGTGCAGGACGCGGCGGCCGCCGTCCCCGTGCGGGCGCTGGCCCCGCAGGCCGGCGAGACCGTGCTCGATTTGTGCGCCGCGCCGGGCGGCAAGACATTGCAGCTGGCGGCGGCCGGTGCCGCGGTGGTCGCCCTGGACCGCAACGCCGCGCGCCTGAAGCGGGTGCGCGAGAACCTGATCCGCACCGGCCTGACGGCCGAGGTCGTCGCCGCCGACGCAGCCGGCTGGGGTGACCCGCGCCTGTTCGACGCCGTGCTGCTGGACGCGCCCTGCACCGCCACCGGCACCCTGCGCCGCCATCCGGAGGCGCTCCACGCGGTGCGCCCCGCCGACGTCGCCAATCTCGCCGACGTCCAGCACCGCCTGCTCGACGCCGCCGCCGACCGGGTCAAGCCGGGCGGGCGGCTGGTCTACTGCGTCTGCTCGCTGGAGCGCGAGGAGGGCGAGGGCCAGGTCCCGGCCTTCCTGCGCCGCCGCCCCGACTTCCGCCTGACCGCGCTCGACCCCGCCGCGGTGGGCGCCCCGGCCGAGGCCGCCTCGGCGCACGGCCTGCGTCTCCACCCCGGCCAGTGGGCCGGGCGAGGCGGGCTGGACGGCTTCTTCGTGGCGCGGTTCGAGCGCACCGCCTGACGCGGCTTGCCCGGCGCGGCGACCGGGCTTAAGCCCGGACCATGGCCGCGCCCCTCATCTGTCCGTCCATCCTGTCCGCCGATTTCGCCCGCCTGGGCGAGGAGGTCGCCGCCATCGACGCGGCCGGCGCCGACTGGATCCATGTCGACGTCATGGACGGCCACTTCGTGCCCAACCTGACGATCGGCCCGGCGGTGGTGAAGGCGCTGCGACCGCATTCGCACAAGCCGTTCGACGTCCACCTGATGGTCGCGCCGGTCGATCCGTGGCTGGAGGCCTATCGCGAGGCCGGCGCCGACATCCTGTCGGTCCACCCCGAAAGCGGCCCGCACGTCCACCGCACCCTCGGCCAGATCCGCAAGCTGGGGGCCAGGGCCGGTCTGGTCCTGAACCCCGCCACCCCGGTCGAGGTGGTGGCTGAGACCGTCGACCTGCTGGACCTGGTCCTGATCATGTCGGTCAATCCGGGGTTCGGCGGCCAGTCGTTCATCGACTCCGCCCTGCGCAAGATCGAACGCGTGCGCGCCATCCTCGACGCGGCGGGCTCGAAGGCCGTGCTGCAGGTCGACGGCGGGGTCACCGCCGCCAACGCCGGGGCCTGCGTCGCCGCCGGTGCCGATGCGCTGGTGGCCGGCACCGCAGCCTTCAAGGGCGGGGCCGACGCCTACGCCGCCAACATCTCGGCGCTCAAAGCCGCGGCGTGAGCGGGACGCCCGACATCCCCGGCCTGCGCGGCGCCCCCATGCGCACGCCGGTCAGGCCGACCGGCGCCGCCTCCGGACCCGAGCTCTGGCCCGCCCTCGCCGGCCGTCTGCTGACCCGCCAGCTTTGGATCGAGCTCTATGGCCTGCCCGGCTACGGCGCGACCCTGGGCGGGACCCGCGTCGCCGCCTTCGCCTGCGCGCCGAAGGACCCCCGTCCCGTCGACCCGGCGCTGGGCCGGTCGGTGCTGGACGGCCGTTTCGTCCTGGCCGGCACGGCCATGGACGCCGCGGCACCCGAGGACCCGTGGAACCGGCCCAGCGCCTCGCAGCCCTTCGCGGCCCAACTGCACGCCTTCGCCTGGCTGCCGCACCTGATGGCCGAGGGCGAGCGCGGCCTGCGCGAGGCGCTGCGGCTGGTCCGGGGCTGGGAGGCGACGTTCCGCCGCTGGTCGCCCTTCGTCTGGGACGCCGACCGGCTGTCGCGGCGGGTCTTCAACCTGTCCTGCGCCGCGCGCCGCCTCGGATCGGTCGCCGACGAGGCCGACCGGCTGGCGCTGGCGGTCAGCCTGTCGCGCCAGGCCCGACAGCTTTTGCGCGCGCCCGATCCGACCGCGCGTCGGGCCGAGCGTTTGACGGCCGCGGCCCTGGCGGGCTGCGTCCTGACCGGGCCGACCGGGGCGGGCCTGCGCCGCCGGGCCCTGGGCCGTCTGCCGGGCGCCCTCGCCCAGGGCGTGGCCGAGGACGGCGGCCATGCCAGCCGCAGCCCCGAGGCCGGGCTGGAGCTCCTGCTGGACCTCATGACCCTCTCGGACGCCCTGAACCAGCTGGGCGAACCCGTGCCGGAGGCCGTGACCCGCGCCGTGGCCCGTCTCGGCAAGGGGGTGGGCGCTCTGGCCCTGCCCGACGGGCGGCTGGGGGGGTTCCATGGCGGCGGCCCGTCGCTGCCGGCCGCGGTCGCCGCCGCGCTCCAGTCCGGGGGTGCCGCAGAGCCCGGTCTCGCCTGCAACGGCTTCGCGCGCCTGCAGAGCCCGCTGCTGACCGTGCTCGCCGACATCGCCGCCCCGCCGCGCGGGGCCTGGGGTGCCGACGCCTGCGCCCAGCCGCTGGCGCTGGAGATCGTCTGCGGCAGGGACCGTCTGGTCACCGGCTGCGGCTGGACCCCGCTGGCGTCGGACCGTCAGGGCCTGCGCCTGACGCCCGGCCATTCGACCCTGACGCTGGGCGAGAGCTCGCTGGGCGAACCCCTGTCCGGCTGGAAGGCGAGCGTGCTCGGCCCCCGCCTCGCCGGCCGGCCCTATCCGGTCCGCACCGAGCGCCGCGACGGCGACGGCGCCGTCTGGCTGGAGATCGAGCACGACGGCTGGACCGCCTTCGGCCTGACGCACCAGCGCCGCCTGTATCTGGACCAGCGCATGGACGAACTGCGCGCGGAGGAACGACTGTTCCCCACCGCCGGCCGCCCCGACGTCACCCGCCAGATCGCCGCCCCCTACGCCATCCGCCAGATCGCCGCCCCCTACGCCATCCGCTTCCATCTGGAGCCCGGCGTGCAGGCCTCGCTGGCGCGAGATCGCCGCTCCATCCTGCTGCGCGGTCATTCCAGCCGGGGGTGGTGGTTCCGCACCGACGGCCCCGACGTGGCCATCGAGCCCTCCGTCCACGTCGACGGCGGCCTGACCCGCCGTTCGCTGCAGATCGTCGTCCGCGGCTCGGCCCGCACCGACGCGGAGACGAAGGTCCGCTGGAAGCTCAGCCCGGCCGGCGGGGCGGGGGACCCGGTCTGAGACTTGACCACCGCCGGCCCGCCAGTGTGATCTGTCCGGGGGAGGATTGTTTCATGAAGCTGCTGATGATCGCGGCCGCCGCCTGCGTCCTGACGCCCGCCGTCGCCATGGCGCAGGAGACGGACGACTGGGAGTACGGGGAGGACGCCGCCAAGGGGGTGTCCGCCGCCGTCAGCCGCTACGACACCGGTCAGGCCATCGTGGTCCAGTGCCGCGCCGGCGAGCTGTCGGTCGTGGTCCAGGGGCTCGAGCTGGGCGAAGGTCGGCGCGACCTGCGCGTCGCCCGTACCGATGGCCGCCGTGACGACCAACCGTGGCGCGCCATGGCCCCGACCGCAGGTGGGGCCGAGATGCCCGGCCGCGCCGCGCGGATGCTGCGGGGCGGTGGCGCGGTCCAGTTCCGCACTCTCGCGGGCACGCCCGCGGCGCGTCTGGGGCTGGAGCTTCCGGCCGAGTCCGCCAGCGTCGACCGCGTCCTGACGGCGTGCGGTCGCCCGCTGCAGGACGAACGCGACGCCCTGCCGGTCTTCAAGGGCGAGCCCGATCGACGCAGCCTTGAGCAGGCCCTCAACCGTCGAGACCTCCGGACCCCTGGCACTGAGGTCCCGGCCGCCGCCGAGATCACCTGCATCGTCGGCGAGGACCTGCGCCTGCGCGACTGCCTGGTGCACCAGAGCCTGCCTGTGGGCTCGCTGTACGGCCTCGAGATGGCGGAGCGGACGACCGGCGTGCTCGTCATCCCGGCAGAGGGCCAGCCCGCGCCGGGCACCGTCTACCACCAGTCGGGCACCAACATGCTCAGGGTGGTGGAGCGGACCGAGATCGTCCCGGCCAACTGAGGCACCGCCTTACCGCCTGCGTCCGACTCTGCTAAGCCGCCCGGCGTCCTGCTCCTCCCCCGCCGCCGAGACCGCCCATGCCCGCCGCTCCCGACTTTCCCCCCGCGCCCGACCGGGTCGTGCCCGCGCGCGCCCTGATCTCCCTGTCCGACAAGACGGGGCTGGAGGATGTCGCGCGCACCCTGCACGGGCTGGGCGTCGAGCTGGTCTCCACCGGCGGCACGCGCGCGGCGATCGCGGCGCTGGACCTGCCGGTGAAGGACGTGGCCGACCTGACCGGCTTCCCCGAGATGATGGACGGCCGGGTCAAGACCCTGCACCCGGTGGTGCACGGCGGCCTGCTGGGCGTGCGCAATGCGCCGTCGCACGCGGCGGCGATGCAGGAGCACGGCATCGGCCCGATCGATCTGGTCTGGATCGACCTCTATCCGTTCGAGGCCACCGTGGCGTCCGGCGGCGGCTTCGAGGCGGCGATCGAGAACGTCGACATCGGCGGTCCGGCCATGATCCGCTCGGGGTCCAAGAACCACGGCCATGTCGCCGTCGCGGTGGACGGCGAGTCCATCGCCATGATCGTCGACGCGCTCAAGGCCGACGGCGCCACCTCGCTTGATTTGCGCAAGCGCCTCGCCGCCCGCGCCTTCGCCCGCACCGCCGCCTATGACGCCGCCGTCTCCGGCTGGTTCGCCGGCCAGATCGGGGACGCCGCCCCGGCCCGCAAGTCGATCTCCGGTGCCCTGGCCCAGACCCTGCGCTATGGCGAGAACCCGCATCAGGCGGGCGCCTTCTACCGCACCTCCGAAGCCCGCCCCGGCGTCGCCAATGCCCGCCAGCTGCAGGGCAAGGAGCTGGGCTACAACAACATCGCCGACGCCGACGCCGCCTATGAGCTGGTGGCCGAGTTCGGCGCGCCCGCCTGCGTCATCGTCAAGCACGCCAACCCCTGCGGCGTGGCGACGGGCGGCGACCTGACCGAGGCCTACCGCCGTGCGCTGGAGTGCGACCCCGTCTCGGCCTTCGGCGGCGTGATCGCCGTCAACCGCCCGCTGACGGCGGCCGATGCCGAGAAGATCGTCGAGATCTTCACCGAGGTCGTCATCGCGCCCGGCGCCGACGAGGGCGCCCAGGCGGTGTTCGCGGCGAAGAAGAACCTGCGCCTGCTGCTGACCGACGGCCTGCCCGATCCGCTGGCGGCCGGCGAGGTGTTCCGCAGCGTCGCCGGCGGCTTCCTGGTCCAGTCCCGCGATGGGGCGCGGATCACCGCCGCCGACCTGAAGATCGTGACGAAGCGCCAGCCGACGCCGCAGGAGATCGAGGACATGCTGTTCGCCTTCACCGTGGCCAAGCACGTCAAGTCCAACGCCGTCGTCTATGCGAAGGATGGCCGCACCGCCGGCATCGGTGCGGGCCAGATGAACCGCCGCGACTCCGCCCGCATCGCTGCCATCCGCGCGAAAGAGGCGGGAGAGGCGCTGGGCCTGCCCGCGTCGCTGGCCGAGGGTGCCGCCTGCGCCTCCGAGGCCTTCTTCCCCTTCGCCGACGGTCTTCTGGAAGCCGTCGCCGCCGGGGCCACCGCGGTGATCCAGCCCGGCGGCTCGATGCGCGACGCCGAGGTGATCGCCGCCGCCGACGACAAGGGCGTCGCCATGGCCTTCACCGGCGTGCGGGTTTTCCGGCACTAGGGTCGTTTCTCCCCTCTCGGCGGAAGGCCAGGGACAGATCATGGACACGCTCTCGGCCCGCTGGGCCCGCCTCGAACCGCACGTGACCTGGCACGGTCCCGACGACGACCGGCCGCGCCCGACGGCCCTGTTGTTCCACGGCTGCGGCGGGGTGCGGGGTCATCTGCCGCGGTACGCCGAGGCCGCCACCGCGGCCGGCTGGCGCGCCGCCATCGTCGATTCCTTCGCCCCGCGCGGCTGGTCGCGCGAATGGGCCATGGCCACGGTCTGCACCGGGCTGCAGTTCCGCGGGCACGAGCGGGGCGGCGACGTGCTGGCGACCGTCCTCGGCGTCTCGCGGCGGCCCGACGTCGACGCCGCGGCGATCTGCGTCGCGGGCTGGAGCCACGGCGGCTGGGGCATCATGGAGGCGATGAGCGCCGACCGCGACCGGGCGGGCGCGCTCGGGGTGGCGGATGCGGAAGCCGCCGACCTGTCGGGCATCAAGGCCGCCTTCCTGGCCTATCCCTATGTCGGCTTCGGCGCGGCCAACCGCATGCGGCCGTGGCGGCACTGCCCGCGCACCCTGGCCGTGGTCGCCCGGCGCGACCACCTGACCACGGTGCGCAACGCCGAGCGCGTCCACGGCATGGTCCGGGACTGCGGCGCCGAGGTCGAGACCTGGATCGCCGAGGGCACCCACAGCTTCGACGAGCCCATGACCGCCCCGCCCATGCGCTTCGACGAGGCGCTCGCCTCCCAGGCGATCGACCGCTTCCGCCGTCTTCTGGAAGACACGGCCGCGCCGAAACCGACGCCCAAACGGCCGCGGCGACGCCGCGCGGCTTGACGCGGCGGGGGCCCGTCGTCCTAGTCGCAGCCCGGTCCGGGGGGATGCGGGCGTGGACGATCTGGTCGAGCGATGGCGGCGCCTGGCGCCCGCGGCCGAGCTGCTCACGCCGGCCGGGCGGGGGCCCTTTCCGCTCGTCATCCTGTTTCACGGCTGCGGCGGCGTGCGCGACCACATCCGCGCCTACGCCCGCGCCGCCGCCGAGTCCGGCTGGGCCTCGCTGATCGTCGACAGTTTCGAGGCGCGCGGCTGGAACCGGCGTTTCGCCCAGGTCGCTGTCTGCACGGGCCTGATCTTTCGCGGCCGCCGGCGGGCCGGCGACGTGCTCGCGGCGGTCTGCGGTGCCCGGCGCCTGCCCCTCGTCGATCCGTCCCGCATGGCCGTGGCGGGCTGGAGCCACGGGGCCTGGGCCATCATGGACCTGTGGGCCCAGCCCCTGACCCGGCGCGGCGAGGTGCGCCTGTCTGACGCCGACACGGGCCGCCTCGACGGGGTGCGCGGGGCCTTCCTCGCCTATCCCTACGTCGGGGTCGCCTCGGCCAGCCGCGGGGGGCGGCCCTGGCCGCGCGGCGAAGGGCTGAAGATCCTGTCCGTCGTGCCGCGCCGCGATCACATGGCCTCGGTGCGCCGCCACCTGCGGGCCCTCGCCTCGGCCATCAGCGCGGGGGCCGAGGCCTCGATCTGGAGCGTCGACGCCACCCACGCCTTCGACGAGCCGGGCCTGAAGGGCCGGCTGCTCGCCTATGACGAGACCCTGAGCCTCGAGGCCCGCGACCGCTTCAAGGCCTTTCTCAAGGACCTCTAGCCCTCGACGCGGACCTCGCCGCGCACCGAATTGGCCAGGTAGCAGCTCTCGTGGGCGCGGTGGTGCAGGTCGGCCAGCGCCTCGGCCGTCGGTTCCGCGCCGACCCAGTCGATCCGGGGCCGCAGCACGATCTCCGTCATCGAGACCCGGCCCCGGTCGTCCTTGCCCAGCATGCCCGAGGCGGCGTCGGCATAGCGATCGACGACGAGGCCCGCCTTGGCCGCATACGCGAGGAAAAACAGCATGTGGCAGCTCGACACCGCGGCCACCAGGGCCTCCTCGGGGTCCACCGCGGCCGGGTCCGAGCCCGGCACCGGCGGGGCGGACGATCCTCGCACCGTCGCGCCTCCGTCGAAACGCCAGTCGTGCGCCCGCGAATAGCGCCCGTCGGAAAAGGGCTGGTCGCCCCGCATCCACTCAACCGTGGCCGTATGTTCGCTCATCGTCGTCGCTCCGGGTCAGAACCGTGAAGGTGATCGGCGAACGTACTCCGAAGCCGACCGCGGTGTGCAGCGCCAGCGCTTCGGGCTTGTCGGCATAGGCGTGCAGGAACGGCGTTTCGCCGCGTTCGCGGATGGGCGCCGTCACGATCCGCATCAAGCCGCTGGCCAGGCCGCGCCCGCGAAAGTCCGTATGGGCGCAGACGCCGGACACCTCGGTGAAGCCCTCGGGCCGCATCCGCTCGCCGGCCATGGCCGCCAGCCGCCCGTCGATGCGCACGCCGACGAAATCGCCCAGCCGGTGGGTCTGGCGGAAGAAGGGCCCGGGCTCGGTCAGCGTGGCCAGCGCCAGCATCTCCGGCGCGTCGGCGTCGGTGAGGTCGATCCAGTCGGGGTCTGCGGCGCGCGACGGCGCGAGCGTTTGCAGCGTCATCTGCACGCAGGCGGCCCGGGTGATCACCCGCGCGGCCGAGGGCAGGGCGACCGGCCCGGCCTCAATCAGCCCCACCGCCCCGCCTGCGGGGATCAGGGCACCCAGCGCCTCCGCGGCCTCCGGCCCGGCGTCAGCCCCCGCCGCGAACAGGGCGAAGTCGGCGTCGAACCTCAGGGCGCGCCCGTCGCCGACGGCCAGATGCGCCTGCCGCGTCGTCAGCGAACTCCAGATCGGCCGGTCGAGCGGATGGGACATGACGGGGCTATAGCCCCGCTTGCCCCCGGCGTCAGCGGCGCTGGGGAAAGCGCGGTCCGAAGACCGCCGTCAGCCGGGCGGCGGCGCGGGGGAGACGGGGCGAGCCGAGACGGTGACAGGACCGGCGCGCTCGAACGTGACGGTGATCGTGGTGGGCACGGACGACGGCGCGCCGTGGGTCAGGCCCGTCAGCTGGGCGGTCACCCGGGACAACCCCGGTCCATCCGCCGTCGCCGCCGCCAACGTCAGGTCACCGGGTTCCAGCTTAACGGCGCGACCGTCGCGCGCCACCTGGACGGACACCTCTCCGCTCGGTCCGGCGGGCGTGGAAACCGACACAACCCGGTCCGGCTCGGCGCCCGCATTCTCCACCGTGAAGGCCACTTCGCCGCCCAATGGCTTGCCGCCGCCGGCCCAGCCCATCATATGGCCCTGGCTGATCGTCAGATCACCCGCCTGCGCCGACGCCGGCGCGTCCTGGGCATGGGCCGCACCGGCCGCCGCCGTCACGATGGCGCAGATCGCGCCGACCAGGTGAAACCGCATCATCCCCTCCAGAAGCCCACGATGTCCTTCACCTCCGCCACGGTGACGTCGGCCACCGCCGCGGCGCGCTCGGCCCCGACCTTCAGCACCCGGTCGATCTCGGCCGGGTCGGCCATCAGGCGGCGCATCTCGGCGGTGACGGGGGCCAGGCTCTCGACCGCCAGATCGGCCAGCCTGGGCTTGAAGGCACCGAATCCCTGGCCGGCGAACTCGGCGATCACGTCGTCGCGCGTCCGGTCCGACAGGGCGGCATAGATGGTCAGCAGGTTCCGGATCTCGGGCCGCTCGTCCAGGCTCTCGCCCGGCTCGGGCATCACGCCCATGTCGGTCTTGGATTTGCGGATCTTGCCGGCGATGGTGTCGGCGTCGTCGGTCAGGTTGATGCGCGACTGGTCCGAGGGATCGGACTTGGACATCTTGGCCGCGCCGTCGCGCAGGCTCATGACCCGCGGCGCGGGCCCCTGCGTCAGCGGCTCCGGCAGGGGGAAGTAGCCGGGCACCTCGAAATCGCCGTTGAACTTGGCGGCGATGTCGCGGGTCAGCTCCAGATGCTGCTTCTGGTCCTCGCCGGTCGGCACCTCGGTGGCCTTGTACAGCAGGATGTCCGCCGCCTGCAGCACCGGATAGGTGTAGAGGCCGACCGAGGACCGCTCCTTGTGCTTGCCGGACTTCTCCTTGAACTGGGTCATCCGGTCCAGCCAGCCGAGGCGGGCGACGCAGTTGAAGATCCAGGCCAGTTCGGAATGGGCGCGCACGGCGGACTGGGGGAAGATCACGGACTTCGCCGGATCCAGTCCCGAGGCCAGATAGGCGGCGGCGATCTCGCGCGTCTGGGCCGCCAGCAGCTTCGGATCCTGCCACACGGTGATGGCGTGCAGGTCGGCCACGAACAGGAAGCACGGCGCGCCCTGGTCCTGCAGCTGGGTGAACCGCTTCAAGGCCCCCAGATAGTTGCCGAGGTGCAGGGCCCCGGAGGCCTGGATCCCCGACAGGATGCGGCGCGGGCCGGCGTAGACGGGAACGGTGGGGGACGCGGTCTCGGACATGGTCCGGGCTTTGCCTCAGCCCCGCCCCGCCCGCAAGCTCATCGGCCGCGACGGATCAGTTTGCGCACCTCCGCCGGCGTCACCGCGCGGGTGGCGAAGGCCAGGGCGACGTAGGCCAGACCGCCCGCCGCGGTGGTCAGGATCAGGGCGATCTCCTTGGCGCCGTGGCCGTGCGTCAGCCCGCCCAGCACGGCGTCGACCGCGGCCTCGATCTGCGGCCGGCCCAGCTGCGCGGCCCAGACCGCGCCCGCCAGCCCCAGCGCCGCCAGCGCGATCCGCGCGACGCGCCCGGTCACCCTGGGGCCCGGCTTCCAGTGCCCGGTCCGCCACAGCTGCAGACCCAGCAGCAGGGCATTGGTCCAGGCCGCGGCCGACACCGCCGCGGCGACGCCCGAAACGCCCATGCCGCCGTAGAACAGGGCGAAGGCCAGCACCGCGTTCACCGCGACCGACACCAGGGCGAAGGTCATCGGCGTACGGGTGTCGCCCCGCGCGAAGAAGCCCGGCGACAGGATCCGGATCAGCACGAAGGCGGGGACGCCCCAGCCGAACTGGAACAGGGCCGCCGCCGTCGCCCGGGCGTCCGTCGTCAGGAACTCGCCGCGCGTGAACAGGCCGTCGATCAGGAAATAGGGCATGGCCATCAGCGCCGCGGCCGCCGGCAGGGTCAGGGCCATGGACAGGATCACCGCCTCGTCCATGGCCGCCTGCTCCTGCGCGTGATCCCTGGTCGCCACCGCCGCCGACAGGCGCGGCAACAGGGCGATGCCGATGGCCACGCCGACCAGGCCCAGCGGCAGCTGGTACAGCCGGTCCGCCGTCGCCAGCCAGGTCCGCCCGCCGTCCACGAAACTGGCCAGATTGCCCGAGATGAAGACGTTGATCTGGGTGGCAGAGTTGCCGATCGCGGCCGGGATGGCGGTGATGACGATCGCCCTCACCGGCGGCGTCAGCCGCGGCAGGGCCAGGCGGATGTCCGCGCCGGCACGCCGCGCCGCCCACCAGCACAGGCCCGCCTGGCTGATCCCCGCCGCCAGCACGGCCCAGGACGCGGCATAGGCCGCCCCGATCTGGCCGCCCTGCGCCGGGATCACCGCCGCCAGCATGATCAGGTTCAGCAGGATGGGATAGGCGCCCGAGACGATGAACCGGCCCCGCGCGTTCAGCACGCCGCTGAGCAGGGCCGCGATCGCCATGCAGGGCAGATACGGCATGGTGATCTGGGTCAGGACCACGGCCAGCTTGAAGCGGGCGGGGTCGTCGAGGAAGCCGACGTTGATGACCGTCATCAGCCACGGCATGGCCAGCTGCGCCGCGACCGTCAGCAGCACGGTGGCGAAGGCGACGGCGGCCAGCGCCTGGGTCGCCACCCGGTCGGCCTCGACCGGCCCCTCGGTCTTCAGCGTCCGGGTGTAGGCCGGCACGAAGGCGGCCGCGAAGGCCCCCTCGGCGAAGATGCGCCGGAACAGGTTGGGGAAGCTCAGCGCCGTGTTGTAGGCGTCGCCCGCCGGTCCGGCGGCGGCCCCCAGCGCCGCGGTGATGACCACGTCGCGGGCGAAGCCGACGAAGCGGCTGACCAGGGTCAGGCCCGAGAAGATGGCCGAGGACCGCAGCATGCCGCCGCCATTTCCGGGCGGAGGGGCGGGAGCAGTCGGTGCCTCGGCCATGGTCGGGCCGGACGGGGTCTCGGGCGTGAAGGTCAAGGTCCGGGCGTCCCGTCGAAAGGTTCGCCTTCCGCTTATCCCGCTTTGCGCCGCCGCGAAACGGGCGGTCGGGTCAGGTCGGACACGTCGCGCGTCGACGCCCGGACCGGGGTGATGCGCCGCCCGTCGGCGACCGTCGGCGGCTTGTCCTCCAGCACGGCCGAAAGCGCGTCGCGCAGGGCGTCCAGCCGCTTGCCGGGCCGCGGCTTCGCCCCGTCGCGGTCCGTCAGATAGAAGGCGTCGACGGCCCGCTCGCCGAAGCCGGCGACGTGGGCCGAGCGCACCTGCCAGCCGCCGTCGGCCAGCACGCCCGCCAGCGCCGCGAGCAGGCCGGGCCGGTCGGGCCCGGAGACCTCCACCACCGCCGCGTCGTCCACCGTGTCCAGGTCGACCATGACCACCGGCCGCACCTCGAAGGTGGCCCGCCGGGCGCTGGGCGCGGGGGCGTCGGGCGCGGGGGCGCGCGGCGCGGTCGATCCGGCGGTCTCGGCCAGCCGGCCCAGCAGGCGCGACAGCCGGCGGGGCTCGTCCTGCCCGTAGGGACGGGCCGCGCCGTCCTGCACCTCGAACACGTCCAGGGTCACGCCGTCGCCGGCCGGGCCGATGCGCGCGCCGACCACGTCGGCCCCCTCGGCCGCGAGCACGGCGGCCAGATCGGCGAACAGGCGCGGCCGGTCCGGCGCGGCCACGGCGACCCGCGTGGTGGCGCGTCCTCCGTGCCGGTCCGCCTCCCAGTCCACGACGGCGTCCGCCGCCGCGCCATCGGTCCGGGCGCGGTCCAGCAGCGCCGCGAACCCTTCGGCCGGATCGACCTCGTCCGCATCCTCGCCCCGGAACAGGGCGTCGACGCGCATGTAGAGGTCGCGCATCAGTCCCCCCTTCCAGCTGTTGAACACCCCGGGTCCGACGGCGCGCACGTCGGCGGCCGTCAGCACCAGCAGCATGCGCAGCCGTTCGGGATCCCCGACGCGCTCGGCGAAGGCCCGCACCGTCGCCGGATCCGAGACGTCGCGCTTCTGGGCGACGTCCGACAGGGCGAGATGGTTGGCCACCAGCCAGCACACCAGTTCGATGCGCCGCGCGTCCACCCCCAGCCGCTGGCAGGCCCGCCGTGCGGCGATCGCCCCGTCCTCCAGCTGCCCCCGGTCGCCGCCCTTGCCGACGTCGTGCAGCAGCATGCCCAGCATCAGGGCCTCGACGTCCGCGATCCGGTGCACGATCTCGCTCGCCAGCGGGTGCTCGTCCTTCAGCTTGCCCCTCTGGATATCGTTGATGACGCCGACCGCCTGCAGGGTGTGCTCGTCGACGGTGTAGGCGTGGTACATGTTGAACTGGGTCTGGCCGACGATCCGGCCCCATTCGGGCAGGAAGCGACCCAGCAGGCCGACGGCGTTCATCACGCTCAGCACGCGGTAGGGCCGCTGCCCCCGCGCCAGCACGTCGAGAAAGGCCCGCGCCGCTTCCGGATTCCGCCGCAGCTGCGGCGTCACCAGGTTGAGCGAGCGCGACACGGCGGCGAAGGCGTCCGGATGCAGGTCCAGATCCTCGGCGTCCATGACCCGGAACAGGTCCAGCAGCTTCACCGGGTCGGCCGCGAACACCTCCGGTCCGGCGACCGACAGCCGGCCGCCGACGGTCAGGAAGCCTTCGGTGGACAGCTTCTTGGGCCGGGGGGCGAACAGGCGCGACAGCGTCATCGTCGCCTTCTGGCCGCGCGCCTCCAGCTGGGCGGAGAAGGCCCGGGTCAGGGCCCCCACGTCGCCGGCCACGATGAAATAGCGGCGCATGAACCGCTCCACGGCTGGCTCGTCGCCGCGCCCGCGCCAGCCCATCCGCCGCGCCACCTCGGGCTGCAGGTCGAAGGTCAGGGCCTCCACTGCCCGCCCGGCGGTCAGGTGCATGTGGTGCCGCACCCGCCACAGGAAGTCGAAGGCCTCGGCGAACAGGCGGCGCTCGCGCGCCGTCAGGATATCCGCCAGCGTGGCCTCCCCGTTCGGACTTTCGGGCGACAGCCCGCGGGCGATCCAGAACAGGGCGTTCAGGTCGCGCAGCCCGCCCTTGCCGTCCTTGACGTTCGGTTCGACCCGGTTTCGCACCGCCCCGGCCTTCTCGTGGCGGGCGTCCCGCTCGGCCAGCTTGGCGGCGATGAAGGGGCGGGGATCGGCCTTGCGCACCTGCGCGCGGAACTTGTCGATCATCTCCGCTGCCAGCGCGGCGTCGCCCGCCAGCGGCCGCGCCTCCAGCAGGGCCGTGCGGATCGTCATGTCGGCCTTCGCCAGCTTCAGGCATTCGTCGACCGACCGCGCCGCCGACCCCACCTTCAGCCCCAGGTCCCACAGGACGTAGAGCACGAACTCGGTCACCTGCTCGGCGCGCGGCGTGATCTTCCACGGGCGCAGGAACAGCACGTCGAGGTCCGAGTGGGGGGCCAGCACGCCACGCCCGTATCCGCCGACCGCCAGCAGCGAAAGGCGTTCGGCCTGGGTCGGATTGGCGGCGGGGTACAGCTGGTCGGCCGCGAACTCCCACAAGGCCGTCAGGGCCTCGTCGGCCGCCTGGGCATACAGGCGCGCCACCTCCACCCCGTCGCCCCCGGCCTCCAGTCGCCGGGTCGCCCGCTCCCGCCCCGCGGCCAGCAGCCCCGCGACCAGCGGCCCGACCGCGGCGCGAGGCTCTGCGGCCCGGGCGGCGGCGGCCCAGGCGTCGGGCGCATCGGCGGGCGAGGGGCGGCGGCGGTCGCTCATGCCCCCGTATAGACCGCCGACTGGCGCGCCGCATCAGACGCTGGCAGGCTCGCGTCATGCGCCGTCTCCATCGTCTTGTCATGGCCCCGCTGGCCGCCCTCCTGATCGGGTCCGCCTGCGCCCCGGCGTCGGCGCCGCCCTCGTCCGTCGCCGGCCCGCCGGAGGCCTCCGATGCGGCGGAAATCGAGGCCATGCTGGCGGAACTGAACGCGGCCCGCCGCGATCCCCCGGCCTACGCCCGGCGCGTGCGCGAATTCCGCGGCCTGTTCACGGGCGACCGCTTCCAGCGGCCCGGAGAGGTGGCCGTGGTGACGCAGGAAGGCGTGGCCGCCGTCGACGAGGCGATCCGGTTCCTGGAGACCCATCCCGCCGTACCGGCCCTCGCCCGCTCGCCGCTTCTGGACCGCGCCGCGGCCGGTCATGGGCTCGACCAGGGCCGCACGGGCCAGGTCGGGCACACCGGCTCCGACGGCTCCAGCGCCCACGACCGCATGCGTCGTCACGGCCGCTGGCGGGCCACGGGTGAGGCCATCGCCTACGGCCCGACGCCCGAGCACGCGGTCATGCAGCTGATCGTCGACGACGGCGTGCCCGACCGCGGGCACCGCACCATCCTGTTCAGCCCGACCTATCAGCTGGTCGGCGCCTGGTGCGGGCCGCACCCCGTCTGGCGCACCGTCTGTGTCCTGAATTTCGCGACGCCGGCGGCTAACCCTTCAGCGCCTTGAGGCGATAGAGCGCCTCCAGCGCCTCGCGCGGCGACAGGTCGTCGGGCTCCACGTCGGCCAGCGCCCGCTCCAGCGGCGTGGGCCCCGGCGCCGGCGCGGCCGGCTCGGCCACGGCGGCAAACAGCGGCAGTTCGGCCAGGCGGCCGGCCGATCGCCCCCGGCCTTCCAGCGTCTCCAGCACCGACTGGGCCCGGGCCACGACCTGGGGCGGCACCCCGGCCAGCCGCGCGACCTGAACGCCATAGCTGCGGTCCGCCGCCCCGGCCGCGGCCTCGTGGAGGAAGACCAGCTCGCCCTCCCATTCGCGCACCCGCATCGACAGGTTGGCCAGACCCGACAGCCGGTCCTCCAGCGCCGCCAGCTCGTGATAGTGGGTGGCGAACAGGGTGCGGCTCCGGGCCCGGTCGTGCAGGGCCTCGGTCACCGCCCAAGCGATGGCCAGACCGTCGTAGGTCGCCGTGCCGCGCCCGATCTCGTCCAGCACGACGAAGCTGCGCTCGCCCGCCTGGCTCAGGATCGCCGCCGTCTCGACCATCTCGGTCATGAAGGTGGAGCGGCCGCGCGCCAGATCGTCGCCCGATCCGACCCGGCTGAACAGGCGGTCGACCACGCCCAGCCGCATCGCCCGCGCCGGCACGAAGGCCCCGGCCTGGGCGAGGATCACCAGCAGGGCGTTCTGGCGCAGGAAGGTCGACTTGCCGGCCATGTTGGGTCCCGTGACCAGCGCCAGCCGGGGCCCGGCCGCCGCCTCGCCGTCCAGCAGGCAGTCGTTGGGCGTATAGGGGTCGCCGGCGCGGCGCACCGCCGCCTCGACCACCGGATGACGGCCCGCCTCCACGCAGAAGCAGGTCGAGCCGTCGACGACGGGGCGGACCGCGCCGACCTCCTCGGCCCATTCCGCCAGCGCCGCCGCGGCGTCCAGCACGGCCAGTCCCTCGGCCACGGCCTGCAGCCGGGCGGCATGGGCGGCGCAGGCCGCGCGCCAGCCCTCGAAGGTCTCGATCTCGATCGCCAGCGCCCGGTGTCCGGCCTGGGCGATGCGCGCGTCGAGGTCGGACAGCTCCACCGTCGTGAACCGGACCTGACTGGCCAGGGTCTGGCGGTGGATGAAGGGGCTGTCGGGCCCGCGCCGCAACAGAGGCTCGGCCTTCTGGGCGGTGGTCTCGAGAAAATAGCCCAGCACCGCGTTGTGCCGCACCTTGAACGGGATGCCGGCCTCGGCCGAGGCGCGCGCCTCCAGATCGGCGATCACGCGCCGCGCGTCGTCGCGCAGGGCGCGGGCCGCATCCAGTTCCGGCCGGAAGCCGGGGTTCACCAGCCCGCCGTCGCGCGCCAGATGCGGCGGCTCGGCCGACAGGCCCGCGTCCAGCTCGGCCAGCAGGGCCCCCAACTCCGCCGGGAAGGCGAGGTCGGCCAGCACCGCCTCCAGCTCGCGGGGCTGCGGCCGCAGCCCCTCCCCGCCCGTCAGGAAACAGGCCGACAGGCTCTCGGCGCAGTGCAGGCCGCTGCGGATCGCCGCCAGATCGCGCGGACCGCCCCGTCCCAGCGTCAGCCGCGACAGGGCCCGCGCCACGTCGGCCGAGCCCTTCAGTCCATCCCTCAAGGTCCGGCGCAGGCCGCGCCGTTCGACCAGCCAGTCGACCGCGTCCAGCCGGTGGTTGATCTCGCCGGGGTCCGACAGCGGGCGCGCGATGCGGTCGGCCAGCGCCCGTGCGCCGCCCGGCGTGACGGTGCGGTCGATGCAGCCCAGCAGCGACCCCTCGCGTTCGCCCGCCTGCGTCCGGTCGATCTCCAGGCTGCGCCGCGTGGCGGCGTCGATGGCCAGCCGGCCGGTCTCGCCGAGCCGTCTCGGGGGAAGCAGCGCCGGCAGCCGCCCCGCCTGGGTCAGCTCCAGATAGGCGGCAATCAGCCCCAGCGCCGACACCTCCGCCTCCTCGAAGGCGCCGAAGCCGTCCAGCGAGGCGACGCCATACAGGCGCTCGACCCGCGCGCGCGCCGCCTCCGGCTCGGCCTGGGCCTGCGGCACGGCCTGGACCACGCCGCCCGACCCGTCCAGCGCCGTCTTCAGCGTCGAATCGGAGAACATCCGGTCGGGCGCCAGCACCTCGCTGGGCCGCACCGAAGCCAGCGCCGCGCCGAGGTCGTCGGGCGCACAGGCCATGACCTCGACCCCGCCTCCCGACAGTTCGACCGTCGCCACCGCCGCCCGCCCGCGACGGATGGCCACCGCCGCCAGACGGTTGGCGGCGCGGGCGTCCAGCAGGCCGTCCTCGGTCAGGGTGCCCGCCGTGACGATGCGCACCACGCCGCGCTTCACCACCGCCTTGGACCCGCGCTTTCGGGCCTCGGCCGGATCCTCCAGCTGGTCGCAGACCGCGACGCGGAAGCCCTGCCGGATCAGCCGGGCCAGATAGCCCTCCATGGCGTGGGCCGGCACCCCCGCCATGGGGATGTCCTCGCCCAGATGCTTGCCCCGCCTGGTCAGGGCCAGGCCCAGGGCGGCCGCCGCCCGCTCCGCGTCCTCGAAGAACAGTTCGTAGAAGTCGCCCATGCGGAAGAACAGCAGGGCGTCCGGGTGCTGCGCCTTGGCCTCCAGGAACTGGGCCATGACGGGCGTCGAGCCCTCGGGGGCCGTGAATTGCTCTGGGGGGACTCGGGCGTTCATGCGTGGCGCGAGGGTGACGGATCGCGCCCGGGCGCTCAAGGGCGGGCGGTCCCGGCTTGCGCGCACGACGGCATCGGTCCACAGCCATGTCAGGCGGTTAAGGGAACGCGGTCAGACACCGCGGCTGTGCCCGCAACTGTAGGCGGCGAGGCCGTCGTTCGTTCCGGACCCTCGGGTCCGGCGCCACTGGGCAACCGGGAAGGCGTGAGCGGCGGCTTTTGACCCGCAAGCCAGGAGACCTGGCCGCCGACGTCGCTCGCCCGCCATCCGGGACCAGATGGAGGCGCGGGGACAGGCTTGTCTCTTCGAAGCGACCCGATCCGTGCGCCGTCCGGGCCGAAAGGCCCGGTGGATCGGTCGCTTTTCATCCGTCGGGGCGCGCGCGTCTCCGGCCGAGGAGACCGTCGCCATGAAGCGACTCCTGCTGACCACCGCGGCCGTTCTGGCCGCGCCCACCTGCGTGCTCGCGCAGGAGACCACCCGGGTCGACGACGTTGTCGTCACCGCCACCCGCCTGCCTGCCATCGTCCAGGACACACCCGGCGCGCGGGTCATCGACGCGGAGACGATCCGTCTGCGCGGCGCCGTCTTCGCCCAGGACATCCTGGCCGACGTGCCCGGGCTTTCGGTCTATCGCGCCGGACTGGGCGGCGTGACCTCCGTGCGGATGCGCGGGGCCAGCCAGGACAAGTCCCTGGTGCTGGTCGACGGCGTGCCCGTCAACGATCCGTCCCAGCCGGCGGGCGGGTTCGACTTCCTGGGGTTCGACCTCGGTGTGACCGAACGGATCGAGGTGCTCAGCGGCCCGCAGTCGTCGCTGTGGGGATCGGACGCCATCGGCGGGGTGATCGCCTTCACCAGCCGCGAGATCGACGGCCTGGAGGCCGACGCCGAGGTCGGATCGTTCGACACCGCGCGCGGCCGCCTCGGCGCGGGCACCTCGACCGACAGCCATGCCTTCGGTGCCTCGTGGAGCCGCTACGAGACGGACGGCATCTCCGCCGCCGCGTCCGGAACCGAGGCCGACGGCGTCGAGGTCGAGACGGTGGCCGCCAACGGTCGCGTCGATCTGACCGACCGGCTGTCGATCGAGGCCCGCGCCCGCCAATCCGACGTTTTCGCAGAGATCGATGACTTCGGCCCGGTGGACAGCCTCGACACGACCGACACCCGCAACCGCTCGGGCTTTGTGCGCCTGACCGCCGCAGGCGTGCTGGGACTGGATCATCAGGTCACGGCGGCGGCGTCGGACGTCGCGCGCGTCACCGACAGCGCCTTCCCCTCGACCTATGAGGGCGAGCGCCGCCTGCTGCGCTGGCAGGCGGACGGCGGTGCCGGATCGGGCATGGTCTGGGCCTTCGGGCTGGAGCGGGAGGAGACCGAGGCCTTCCTCAACGGCCGCGCCGCCGATCTCGGCGTCAATTCCGCCTTCGGAACCCTGCGTTGGCGGGCGACCGGCCGGCTGACGCTGAACCTGGGCCTGCGCCACGATTCCACCGACGACTTCGGTGGGGAGACGACGGGTCGCGTGTCGGCGGCGTTCGCTCTCGGGAACGGCTTCACCCTGTCCGGCGCCTACGGCACCGGGTTCAAGACGCCCAGCGTCAGCCAGGCGGTCTGCGACTTCTGCTTCGTCCTGCCCGGAACCGTCGTCCCGGCGCTGGGTCCCGAAAGCGCCCGGGGCGGCGAGATCGCTCTGGGCTGGCGCTCGGTCGACGGCCGGTTCGACGGGCGGGTCACCGCCTACCGGCTGGACGTCGACGACCAGATCGACGGCGTCTTCGATCCCGGCACGTTCGAGTTCTACTACGTCAACATCGACGAAACCCGCACCGACGGGGTCGAACTGGAAGGCCGCGCGACGCTGGGCGGCGGCTTCGACCTGACCCTCGCCTGGGCCTGGACCGACGCGCAGGACCTCGGCGCCGGCACGCCGATCCTCCGGGTTCCCGAACGCGCCGGGTCCGCCACCCTGGCCTGGACCGGGGATCGGCTGTCGGCCGCCCTGACCGTCCGCGGGGAGGGTGACATGCCCGATTCAGGCGGGACGCGCGAGGGGTTCGTCACGGCCAATCTGAACGCTGCGTGGCGGGCGTCGGACAGGGTCGAGCTGACGGTCCGGGTCGAGAACCTCGGCGACGAGACCTATGAACAGCTGCTGGGCTACGGCGAGCCCGGTCGCTCGGGCTACGTCGGGGTCAGGCTGCGCTACTGACCGCGCGGACGCCGGGGGCTTCGGCTCCCGGCGTGCCACGGCCGAGGTCCAGCTGGGCCCAGTCGATGTCCGGCGCCGGCGCGTGCACGGCGGCCAGCACGGCGCGCATTTCCGCGGCCGAGGCCACCGAGACGACCAGTTTCGGCCCGCACGGCAGCGACAGGCCATAGGCGAGGGCCGCCTGCATGGGGTCGATCCGGGCCTCGGCCAGACGCCGCCGCACGCGCGACAGCTCAAGCTCGCGCCCATGCCAGGCCTCCGGCGTGGCCGATCCGCCGAACAGGGCGCCCCGGGCGAAGACCGACGACAGCTGCACCGCCACGCCCAGTCCGTGCAGGGCCTCCAGCTCGCCAGAGCGGCACGCGGTCTGGTCGAGAAGATTGCAGGACAGGCGGACGACGTCGGGCGACAGCCGGCGCGCCAGAAGACCCGGACCGTCCGCCGCCTCGGCGACGAAGCCGATCTTCCTGAACAGGCCCCGATCCTTCAGCCCGCGGACCCGGTCCCACAGGGCGCGCCCTTCGGATCCTGCCAGATCGGCCGCGTTCGAGACCAGCAGCACCTCGGCGCGGGGCAGACCCATCCGCTCCAGCGAGCGGCGCGCGCGCGCCTCGACGCGATCCAGCCCCTCGGTCGAGGCCACGGTGCGGACGGTGACCTCGAACGGGGAGGGGAAGGGCCAGGCGTGGCCCAGCAGGCGCTCCTCGTCGCCTTCGGGGCGGCTGACGACGGCGCGGACGCCGCCGTCGGCGGCCGTCTGCAGCAGGGCGCGGAGGTTCTCCTCCCGGGCCCCCGGCGCCGCGGGCGCGGCGCGCAGGGGTTCCGTCACCACGGCGAGAGCCAGGGCGGAGGCGGGCGAGGAGGGAATCGACGGACTCGTCACCGCGCAACCCTGACGCCGAAAGCTTAAGGCCGGTTTTCCAACACCTTGACGGCCGATTAACCGTCCGCGACGTCAGTCCGCGTCGGGTTGCTGGTCCGGGTGTGCCGCGGCGAAGGCGGGCAGGGCCAGCGCGGCGGCTTCGACCGCGGACAGCCGGGGCCAGCGGGACCGATCCACCCCGAACCGGCGCGCGGAATACATCTGCGGGATCAGGTTCACGTCGGCGACCGTCGGGGACGCGCCGAAGCAGAAGCCCGCGCCGTGGCGCTCCACGAGCCGCTCCAGGGCGTCGAACCCGGCCGAGATCCAGCGATCGGCCCAGGCGTTGACCTGATCGGCGTCCGCGCGGAAATCCGTGCGGAGGGCGGTCAGGACGCGCAGATTGTTCAACGGATGGACGTCGCAGGCCACGATGGCGGCCATGGCGCGGACGGCGGCCCGATCGCCCGACTCCCGCGGCAGCAGGGGCGGCTCCGGCCGCGTCTCCTCCAGCCACTCCAGTATGGCCGGGCTCTGCGTCAGGATCAGGCCGTCGGCCTCGAGCGCGGGAACCATCCCCTGGGGATTGCGGGCCATCCACGCCGGATCGCGTTGGGCGCCCGTCCGCAGGTCGATCGCCCGCTGCTCATGGGCCACGCCCTTCAGGTTCAGGGCGATGCGGACGCGGTAGGCGGCGCCCGAGCGCCAGTAGCCGTGGAGGATCATCGGGGCCTCATGGTGAAGGTCAGCGGGTCCAGGCCGTCGATGGTGGCCGCGACGGTCTGACCGGGAAGGACCGGCCCGACGCCCTCCGGCGTGCCGGTGAAGATCAGGTCGCCGGGCCGGACGTCCCAGAGGGTCCGCGCCTTGGCCAGGATCTCGTCCGGCGCCCAGACCATGTCGCCGATGCGGCCCGACTGACGGGCCGCTCCGTCGACCGTCAGGGCGATCCGCGCATCCGGCCCGGGCCCGGCCCCGATCGTCAGGGCGCCGCACGGGGCCGACATGTCGAAGCCCTTGGCCGCGTCCCACGGGCGTCCAGCCTTCTTCGCGGCGGCCTGGAGATCGCGTCGGGTCAGGTCGCAGCCCACCGCCCAGCCGACAATGCCCTGAGGCCCGACGGCGCAGACCAGTTCGACCTCGTGGTGCAGGTCCTCCGTCGCGCCCGGATAGACCGGGTCCGCGCCGTCGACGACCAGGGCGTCCGCGGGCTTGGAGAAGAAGAACGGCTCCGCCCGCTCGGCCCCCATCTCGCGGGCGTGGGCCGCGTAGTTCTGGCCGACGCACAGGATGCGCCTGGCCGGAAACCGCGCCGGGGACCCCCGGATGGGCACGGAGGGCGTCGGGCCGGGCGGGAAAATCCATTCGCTCATGCGGCCCTCAATAGCAGGTCGGGCGCGCCTGCCCATGGTGCGGCGCGGAACTCCCCCCGCCCCATGGCGTTGACAGGCGGGGTCCCCTATCTAAACCGTCAAGCTTACAACGCGGGAGCGCATCACATGGCCACGACCAAGGCTCGGGAAGACGTCAAGAACGACCTGAAGACCCTCAAGGAGGATGTGAAGGTCGCCGGTCGCGAGGAGGCCGCGCGCCTGCGCGCCAAGGCCGCCGAGACGGAGGCCCGCATCCGCGCCAAAGCCTCGGAGGCCGACGCCCTGGTCCGCGAGAAGGCCGAACAGGCCCGCGTCCAGGCCCAGGCCTATTACGAGCAGGCCCGCGTGCGCGGCCGCGAAGCGTACGACGACGCCGCCGAGCGTTTCGACGAGGCCCAGCGCTACGTCATCGAGCGGGTTCAGGAGCGTCCGGTCCAGTCGACCGCCATCGCGCTGGGCGTCGGCGTCCTGATCGGCATGCTTCTGGCCGGTCGTCGCCGCTGATGCTGGGACGAGGACTGATCAAGAAGGCGGTCGCGGGTGCCGCGGCCGCGGCGGCCGCCTTCGTCGCCGTCGTCGCCCTCGGCGCGACGATCTTCTTCGCCCTGTGTCTGGTGGTGGTGCCCCTCGCCGCTGCGGCGATCACCATGCTCCTGTTCGCCGTCGTCGCCGGGACTGTGGCGGCGGTGTTTCTCGGCGCGCCGGACGCCGGGGAAGAGGAGCATGACGAGCCTGAGGGTCTCGGGGCGCGGGCCTTCACGCTGTTCCGCCAGAGGCCGATCCTCGGCACGGTGGCGGCGCTGGCCGGCGGCTGGATCTTCCTGCGCAACCCGGCGCTCGCCACCATGGTCGCCGCGGCCTTCACCGAAAAGTCGCACGGCCGCCGCCGGCACTGATCGTCAGACGACGGCGCGCTTCAACGCCACCAGCGCCTGATCCGTCAGGGCCGCGTCGCCCACGGCCAGGATGCGGCCGTCGTCGTGCGGCGGGGCCCCCAGCCAGTCGGTGACCCGGCCTCCCGCCGCCTCCACCAGCGGCACCAGCGCGGTCCAGTCCCACACCTTCAGCCCGGTCTCGGCCACCAGATCGATGTGGCCCGCCGTCAGCATGGCGTAGGCGTAGGCGTCGCAGCCCAGCCGGGCGAGCCGGGCGGCCGCGCGCACCTGACGCCACGCGCCCAGTTCGGCGCCGGTGAAGATGTCCGGGTCGGTCGTGGCGATCACCGCCGCGTTCAGGTCGGGGCAGGCGCGGACCGTCAACGGCGTCTCGCGCCCGCCGCGCAGGAGCCGCGCGCCCGAGGGCCCGCCCAGGAAGATCTCGTCCAGATAGGGCTGGGCCACGACGCCCACCGTCGGCCGGCCGGCGACGCGCAGGCCGATCAGGCAGGTCCACAGCGGCAGGCCCGCCACGAAGGCGCGGGTGCCGTCGACCGGATCGAGCACCCAGACGTGCTCGGCGTCCGGCCGGTCCTCGCCGTACTCCTCGCCCACGACCCCGTGCTCCGGGAACCGTTCCGCGATCAGCTTCCGCATCGCCGCCTCGGCGTCGCGGTCGGCGCGCGTGACCGGGTCGCACGCGCCGCCCTCGTTCTTGTCGTCGAACTCCATGCCCGTGCGGAACAGGGGCAGGCTGGCGGCACCGGCGGCGCGGGCCAGGTCGACGGCGAAGGCTTCAAACTCGGTCATGGGCGGGGGCATACAGACGCCGCCCCGCGCCGTCACGACCTCAAATCAGGCGGCGTCGCCCTCGACGTGCAGCGACTTGGCCAGGTCCAGCAGGCGCCGGCGCGGCTTCTCGTCCAGCTGGTAGTAGGCCTGGATCAGATCCAGCGTCTCCTTGCGGGAGTACATTTCCCCGCCGTGGTTGGTGGGGGCCGCTTCGCGCCGCTCCAGCGCCTCGGTCAGCCCGTCGTAGAAATAGCTCACCGGCGCCTCGAGCGCCTCCGACAGCTGCCACAGGCGGGCGGCCGAGATGCGGTTGGCACCGCACTCATACTTCTGGATTTGCTGGAAGCGGATGCCGACCTGGGCGGCCAGCTGCTGCTGGGTCAGGCCCAGCAGGCGACGACGGCGGCGCAGGCGGCGCCCCAGATGAAGATCGATGTCGGTGGCCATGGCCCCAATGTCCCCTTTCACGGACCGTCCCGAAACGGCACGGCTCGCCCTGCACGCGGCAAGGGACATGCCGTCATCGCGCGACGGGGGAGTGACGATGTTCGGCGAAACGCGTCGCGGGGCGACGAAGTGCGGCGCTCAGGCAACCGAGGGGGCCCAGACGCATTGTTACGTCAGCTTGGCACTTGGGAGCAAAAAGCGACATGAACATCATCTTCTGGATCATCGTCGGCATCATCGCCGGCTTTCTGGCCGAAAAGATCATGGGCCGGAATCACGGCCTTCTGACCAATCTGATCGTCGGCATCGTCGGTGCCGTGATCGGCGGCTTTCTGGCCAACGCCCTCGGCTTCGCCTGGGGCGGCTGGATCGGCTCGACCATCGTCGCCACCATCGGCGCGATCATCCTGCTGTTCCTGCTGGGCCTGGTGAAGCGCCGGGCCTGATCGATCCCCGGATCGACGGCATGAAAAAGGGCGGCTTCCGCAAGGAGGCCGCCCTTCTTCTTTGCCCGGACCGGCGTCGATCAGTCCTCGCGGACGCGCTTCTTGCGGAACGACGGGTTAAGCACCTGCTTGCGCAGGCGGATCGACTTCGGCGTCACCTCGACCAGCTCGTCGCTCTCGATGTAGGCGATGGCCTGTTCCAGCGAGGGGCGGCGCGGCGGGGTCAGACGCACCGCCTCGTCCTTGCCCGAGGCGCGGACGTTGGTCAGCTGCTTGCCCTTGATCGGGTTGACGTCCAGATCGTCCGCACGCGAATTCTCGCCGATGATCATGCCCTGATAGGTCTTCTCGCCGGCGCCGACGAACATCACGCCCCGGTCCTCGAGGTTCCACAGGGCGAAGGCCGCCGTGTCGCCGTCGGAGTTCGAGACCAGAACGCCCTTGCCGCGCCCGTCGATGGCACCCTTGTGGGGCTCATAGTGCGAGAAGACGCGGTTCAGCACGCCCGAGCCGCGCGTGTCGGTCAGGAACTCGCCCTGATAGCCGATCAGGGCGCGCGAGGGGCACATCAGCTGGATGCGGGTCTTGCCGGCGCCCGACGGGCCCATATCCTTCAGCTCGGCCTTGCGCTGGCTCAGCTTCTCGATGACCACGCCCGTGTACTCGTCGTCGACGTCGATCATGACGTCCTCGATCGGCTCCAGCCGCTCGCCGTTCTCGCCGGTCTGGTAGACCACGCGCGGGCGGCTGATCGACAGTTCGAAGCCCTCGCGGCGCATGTTCTCGATCAGCACGCCCAGCTGCAGTTCGCCGCGGCCGGCGACCTCATAGGCGTCGGCACCCGGGGTCTGCGTGACGCGGATGGCGACGTTGGCCTCGGCCTCCTTGAGCAGGCGGTCGCGGATGACCCGCGACTGGACCTTGTCGCCTTCACGACCCGCCAGCGGGCTGTCGTTGACCGACACCGTCATGGAGATGGTCGGCGGATCGATCGGCTGGGCCGGCAGGGCCTCGGTGACCTCCAGCGCGCACAGGGTGTCGGCCACCGTGGCCTTGGACATGCCGGCGATGGCGACGATGTCGCCGGCCTCGGCGCCTTCGTCGACCGGCTGGCGCTTCAGGCCGCGGAAGGCCAGCACCTTGGTGATGCGGCCCTGTTCGATCTGCTTGCCGTCGCGGTCCAGCGCCTTGATCGCCATGCCGGGCACGGCCTTGCCGCTCTCGATGCGGCCGGTCAGCAGACGGCCGAGGAAGGGATCGCTCTCGATCAGCACGTTCAGGATCTGGAACGGCTTGTCCTTGTTGTCCGCCACCTTGGGCGGCGGGACGTGGTCGACGATCAGGTCGAACAGGGGGGCGAGCGTGTCGTTGGGCTTGTCCAGATCCAGCGTGGCCCAGCCGTTGCGGCCCGAGGCGTAGATGTGCGGGAAGTCCAGCTGTTCCGGCGAGGCGCCGATGGCCTCGAACAGCTCGATCGTCTCCAGGTGCACCCGGTCGGGGTCGGCGTGGGCGCGGTCGACCTTGTTGATGCACAGGATGGGGCGCAGGCCCATCTTCAGCGCCTTGGTCAGCACGAACTTGGTCTGGGGCATGACGCCCTCTTCGGCGTCCACCAGGATGACGCAGCCGTCGACCATGCCCAGGATGCGCTCGACCTCGCCACCGAAGTCGGCGTGGCCGGGGGTGTCGATGATGTTGATGCGGGTCTCGCCGGCCCTGCCGTTCCACAGCACCGAGGTGGCCTTGGCCAGGATGGTGATGCCGCGCTCGCGCTCTTGGTCGTTGGAGTCCATGGCGCGCTCGGTGGTCGCCTCATTGGCTCGGAAGACGCCGGACTGGGCCAGCAGCTGGTCCACCAGCGTGGTCTTGCCGTGGTCGACGTGGGCGATGATGGCGACGTTGCGCAGGTTCATTTCAGTATCGGGGACGGGCGGCGCCGAAACGGTCGGGCCGCGGGATTCATGCGACGATGCGGGGAGGCGCGCGCCTCTTACAGAAGACGGGCGCGAAACGCCAGCGTGACGGCCGCGCCGGAATCGGCTTGAAGGTCGGCCATGGACCCGAACCCCGTGCTGGAACGCCGCCTGGTCGGCCTCGTGCGACAGGATCCCGACCTGATGCGGGTGCTCGAAACGACGGCCACGCTGGGCCTGAACGACTGGCTGGTGTTTTCCGGCAGCGTCTATCAGTGCGTCTGGAACGCCCTGACGGGCCGGTCGCCCGGGCACGGGGTCAGGGACTTCGACCTCGGCTATTTCGACGCGGACTTCAGCTGGGAAGCCGAGGACGCCGTGATCCGGCGGGTCGCCGCGGCCTTCGACGAGCCCCTGCGCAGCCGGGTCGAGGTGCGCAACCAGCGGCGGGTGTCGGAGTGGTTTCCGGCGAAATTCGGCGAACCCTATCCGCCGGTCGCCTGCACGGCGGAGGCGCTGGACCGCTTCGTCGCGCCGGCGTTCGCGATCGGCGTGCGGATGGAGACGGACGGCGACGTCCGCGTCGTCGCGCCGTTCGGCCTGGACGACGCCTTCGGCCTGATCGTGCGCCCAAACCCCAACCGGCCCCTAGCGCGGGACTGGGATCGCGTCGTCGCCGGTCTTCGCGCCCGGTGGCCCGAAGTGACCGTGATCGAGGAGACCGCCTGATGCGCCAGTGGACCGTGGACGCCTTCGCCGCCGGACCCTTTCTGGGCAATCCGGCCTGCGTGGTCGAACCGTTCGACCAATGGCCGGACGACGGCTGGATGCAGTCGGTGGCGCGCGAGAACAACCAGGCGGAGACCGCCTTCCTGCGGCGCACGGCCGATCCGGCGCGGTTCGACCTGCGCTGGTTCACGCCGGGGCAGGAGGTCGATCTGTGCGGCCACGCCACCCTGGCCTCGGCGCACGCCCTGTGGGCGGAGATGGGTTCGGGGGCGGCGGACCTCGCCTTCGACACGCGCTCGGGGCCGCTCTTCGTTCGGCGTCTCGGCGATCTCTACGAGATGGACTTTCCGGCCGACGCGCCGCGCCCCTGCGCGGTGCCGGCGGGTCTGGCCGAGGCCCTGGGCGTGTCGCCGCTCGAGGTGCTCGCGGGCCGCTATCTGTTGATCGTCCTGGCCGACGCCGCGGCCGTGCACGCGGTTTCGCCGGACCTCAGGGTGTTGCGGACGATTCAGGGCGAAGCGGGGGAGGCCGGGCACGTGATCGTCTGTGCCCCGGCCGCGGTGAATGACGACGTCGACGTGGTGGACCGGTTCTTCGCGCCCGGCTGCGGCGTCGACGAGGATCCGGCCACCGGCTCGGCCCACTGCATTCTCGCGCCGTTCTGGGCGGACCGGCTGGAACGGCCGGCCGTGCGGTTCCGTCAGGTCTTTCCGACGCGAGGCGGCGAGATCGAGACCGAGGTGCGCGGCGACCGGGTGCTTCTGCGCGGGCGGGCGGTCACGACCGTCGAGAGCCGGCTGCGGGTCTGACGCACGAAGAAAGGGCGCGGACCCTTGCGGATCCGCGCCCTCGTACCTCCGGATGGGGCTCGGAGGTCTTCGCGATCGCTTACCGGCGGCCGCGGGTGTCCCGGTCGCGACGCTCGATGCGGACGCGCTGCGACAGACGGTCGAAGCGATGGTCCAGATCGCGCACTTCCTGACGCGACAGGCCGTTGCGCGAATACTGGCGCTCCAGACGGACGAGGGCGTTCAGCTCCGCCCGCAGGCCCGACGCCTCGCGGCGGGTCAGGGCACCGTTGCGCACGCCCTGGTCGATGCGGCGATCCAGGTTGGCGACGCGACGATGGATCGGCTGCCAGTTGCGGTCGTGAGCATAGCCGTAGCCGGCGTGGCCGTAGGCCTGTCCATAGGCGGGGGCGGTGCCGATGGTCACGCGGACCTGGGCGGCGGCCGGGACCGCGACCGAAGCCGCGGCCAGGGCGAGGGCGGGGATCAGGAACTTCTTCATGGTGCGGTCTCCTCTGAAACGCTCGCCGGTCCGGGTGGCCCGACGTTGACCGCAGAAAAGCGCACCGCGCCTGAGCCGCATCTGAACGACGGGGTTAAGACGGGGTTCATCTGGATGAATTGTCGTCCACGTGCCCCCGCCTGGGCCCCGCGGCAGGCGAGCGGGGTTGGGAAACCGATGAAATGACTCTAGACCCCGCGTTCAGACGCCGTTCAGAGCCGCAGGGTCACAAGGCCGACATGATCCGCTTGTCCGCCCTCATCGCCGCCGCCCTCCTGACCGCCGCCCCCGGCGCCGTGCAGGCCCGCGCCGCCTCGCCCGAGGTGGCTCACGTCCAGGCGCAGGATCCCCAGGCCGCGATCCGGACGGTGGAGCGCGGCCGGCCCGGGCGCCGCGTCGGCGTCCGCGTCGAGGGTCAGAACGTCGTGGTGGTCTGGGAATACCCGGGCGGCCGCGTGGTCGAGATCGTCGTCGACGGCCGAACCGGCCGCATTCTGGGAGAGCGCGGATGAGGGTGCTGCTGGTCGAGGACGACGTCGATCTGTCGCGTCAGCTGAAGGGTGCCCTGTCGGACGCCGGCTACGCCGTGGACCACGCCGCCGACGGCGAGGACGCGCACTTCCTCGGCGACACCGAACCGTACGACGTGATCGTGCTGGACCTCGGCCTCCCCAAGATCGACGGCGTGTCCGTTCTGGAGCGCTGGCGTCGCGAGGGCAAAACCACGCCGGTCCTGATCCTGACGGCGCGCGGCGCCTGGTCGGACAAGGTGTCCGGGTTTGACGCGGGGGCCGACGACTATCTGACCAAGCCGTTCCACACCGAGGAGCTGCTGGCGCGTCTGAGGGCCCTGCTCCGGCGGTCGGCCGGGATCGCCTCGGCCACCCTGACCTGCGGCGCCCTTCGTCTCGATCCCCGTGCGGCCCGCGCGAGCGTCGACGGCGAACCCCTGCGTCTCACCAGTCTCGAATACCGGCTGCTGCACTATCTCATGATGCACCAGGGCCGGGTGATCAGCCGCACCGAGCTGGTTGAGCATCTGTACGACCAGGACTTCGACCGCGATTCCAACACCATCGAGGTGTTCGTCGGCCGCCTGCGCAAGAAGATCGGCGCGGACCGGATCGAGACGGTCCGCGGTCTCGGCTATCGCCTGACGCCCCTGGCCGGCGAGGCGGACGCGGCGTGAAGCCGGCCCGGGGGGGCGCGTCGAACGACTGGGGACGCTGGTTCGGGCGGCCGGGCCGCTCCCTGACCCGCCGGCTGATCTGGCTCGCCTCGGCCTGGATCCTCGCCGCGCTGGTGGCCACGGGCCTCGTGCTGACCTCGACCTTCAAGGAATCGGCCCTGCGCCGCCTCGGCTCCGACCTCGCCGAGATGCTGGACCAGGTCCTGCTGGCGACGGAGGTCACGCCCGGGGGCGTCACGACGCGCCCGCTCAGCGATCAGGCGACCCTGAATCTGTTCGGGGGCTCCTACTGGCAGGTGGCCGAGCCGACCGACGGAGGACGCCTGCGGGTGCTGACCAAATCCGGCTCCCTCTGGAACGAGACGCTGGTTGTGCCCCCCGAGCTGCCCGGCATGCTGGCGGAGGCGTCGGGCGAGAACATCAGCTTCAACGCCGCGGGGCCGGACGGTGCGCCGCTCCGCGTGGCGGCGACGCTCAAGCGCGTCTCGGGCCGCGACGTCGTCTTCATGGCCGCCGTCGACCGGACGGACGTCGAGGCGGACGTGCGCCAGTTTTCGACCGTGGCCTGGACGTCGCTGGTGCTGCTCGGCCTCGGTCTGGTGATCGCCGTCTTCCTGCAGGTGCAGATCGGACTCCGCCCCCTGTTTGCCCTGCGCAACGAGATCGCCGACGTCCGCAAGGGCAAGGCGGCGCGCATCGCCGGCGACTATCCGCTGGAGATCGCGCCCCTGGCGCAGCAGGTGAACCGGCTGCTGGACCACAATCAGGACGTCGTGGAGCGGCAGCGCACCCACGTCGGCAACCTCGCCCACGCCCTGAAGACCCCCCTCTCCGTGATGCTGGCGGAGGCCGAAGGCCGACACGACCAGCTGGGCGAGGTGGTGCGGCGCCAGAGCGAGACCATGCGGGGCCAGGTCGAGCACCACCTGCGCCGCGCCCGCGCCGCCGCCCGCGCCCAGGGCCTGGGCGAACGGACGCCGGTGGCCGAGGTCGTCGACGAGCTGGCGGTCATGCTGGAGCGCGTCTTCCAGTCGAAGGGGGTCGAGATCGACTGGCGCGCGCCGGACGAACTGCATTTCCTCGGCGAGCGGCAGGACCTGCAGGAAATCCTCGGCAACCTGATGGAAAACGCCTGCAAATGGTGTTCGCGCCGGGTGCGGGTGTCCGCCGGCGGCACCGGGCTCGGCCAGATGGTGGCGGTGATCGAGGACGACGGCCCGGGCCTCCCGGCGGACCGGCTGGAGACGGTGCTCAAGCGCGGAGAGCGGTTGGACGAGACCGCGCCCGGATCCGGCCTCGGCCTGGCGATCGTCGACGATCTGGCGAGGGCCTACGGTGGGCGCCTGGTGCTCGGAGCCAGCGACCTGGGCGGGCTGAAGGCCACGCTGGACCTGCCGGCGGCCGAAGCTTGACCGTTTCATTTCCTTAACCCTGTCGGTTCACCCTGCCGCGGTCCGGGTCCCTTTCCCGGCCCGTGGAGTGAGGCATGGCGGCGCTCTCGACCGCGCACAGGACGGCCCTGGCCGCGCTCATCGACCAGTGCCCGGACGCGGTTCTGGCGCGGCTGGCGCGCGTCGTGCCCCAGATGGGCGGCGGCGAGCGGGCGACGGAGCTGATCAACCTGCTCGAGACCGCGACCCAGGCGCGGCGTCGTCGCGCCGTCGCCTTCTCGCCGCTGCTCCCGCTGTTCCAGCCCCGCGAGGACGGCGTCGAGGGCCTGACGTTTCCGCATGGACTCCTGGCCCGGCTGTGGGCGGCCGCGGTTCCGGGGCAGGACGCGCACCTGGCCCTGCTCGACGAGCGGGACGCGAACGCCGACCGCGTGGCCGATCGCCTGTGCCGGGCCGCTGCCGGGGCTCTGCGCGACGCGCCCGACGACGTCTGGCCGGCGACCTTGGCCCCGGACACGCGCGACACCGGCCTGGTCGAGCTGGCCGGCTGCCTCGACCTCGCGCCGCTCGCCCGGGTCGGCGCGCGCCAGCTGCCGGACTGGCTGAAGACCCATGGCGACGACCGGACGGGGCTTCGCCTGCTTCTGAAGGACGCCGCGGCCGTGGCGCCCGACGGCGCGACGCGGCTCATCGAGATCCTGTTCGCGCATCTGGCCGAGGCGCCGGCCATCCTGCGCATCGTGACCCGCACCTCCAGCGCCGCCTCGCGCGAGGAATTCCTCGAAGGGTCGGAGCTGGCCGACTTTGTCTCCCGCATCGTCCGCGCGGTGCGCCTGCGGACGGAGGCGGCGACCCTGGATCCTGACGGCGGGGAAGAGGCCGTGGCGGCGACGGTGGACGGTCTGCGCTGGGCCGCCGACGCCCTGGTGCAGATCGACATCAGCCTCGAGCGCGATCCCGATGGCGACTGGAGCCGCGAGATCGCGGTGGTCCGACGCAGCGTGGTCGCCCGGCTGGGCACCTGGACGCGCGACGCCGACCGGGCGGTCCGCGCGGCGGCCCCGCGGGCGCGGGTGAAGCTGGGCGGCCGCTCCACGCGCCAGGCCCCGGACCTCGAAGCGCCGCTCGACAAGGCGGGCGCGCGCCGCGCGGTCGTCCACGCCGCCTTCCTCACCGCCCTGCGCGGGCCGGCCGCGACCTTCGGCTGCGAGGGTGATCGCCGCACCAGCGTCGAGGCGGCGGTCACCGAGCTGTCGGACTGGGCGGACGAAGCGATCCACGCGGTCAACGCCGGGGAGGCACCGGATGAGGACACCGCCCTGGCCCGCATCGCCCATGTCGCCGACGTTCTGGCGGCGCTGGAGGCGACGGAGGCGGCCCGGACCGTGCGCCGGCGCCTGGCCGTGGCCGGCGTCCACGCCCCGGACGTCCGTTCGGCCTGAGCGCCGCGGACGGACGCGGGCGCGGGTGCGACGCCGCACCGTTTCCGTCCGGGCCGAGGATGCTCTAGAGCGTCGCTCATGTTCGCCTTCTGGGGCCTGACCGGCCTGGCGGCCGCAGGGGCCGCCCTCCTGATCCTGAGCTTCGCCCGACGCGCCGAACTGGCGCGCGACGCCGACGTGGCCGACGACGGACCCGCGCGTGAACTGGCGGAACTGGACCGGCTCAAGGCCCGCGGCCTGCTGGACGAGGCCGGTTTCGAGCAGGCGCGGGCGGAGGTCGTCCGTCGCGCCCTCGCCGCCGGGCCCGAGGCCGGCCCCGGAGTCGCGGGGACGACGGCGCGGCGCTGGGTGCCTCTCGGTGCCGCGGCGACGGTGCTGGCGGCCGTGGGCCTCTACCTCACCCTCGGTCAGCCCGGGATGGCCGACCAGCCGATGACCCGGCGCGTGGCCCAGTGGGCGGCGGCGCCCGAGACGCTCGACGCGCCGCGGGTGGCCGCCGTTATGACCGAGGCGGTGCGGCGCAATCCGGGCGATCCCCAGGCGCTGGCCCTGCTGGGCGCGGCGCGGTTCGAGGCGGGCGATCCCGTGGGCGCGGCCTCGGCCTTCCGCCGTCTGCTGGTCCTGCGCCCCGACGACGCCCAGGCGTGGGCGCGGCTGGGCGAGAGCCTGGTGCGCGCCGCCGAAGGGCGCATCGACGGCGACGCCGAGGCGGCCTTCCGCGAGGCCCTGCGGCTGGACCCGAACCAGCTGGGGGCCCGCTACTTCCTCGGCGAGGCGGCGCGGGAGCGCGGCGACGCCGCCGGCGTGCGCGAGATGTGGGGCCCCCTGATCGCCGCCCTGGATCCGGCCGATCCGCGCCGCGCCGACCTGGTCGCGCGCCTGCCCGGAGGCGCGTCGTGAGCTGGCTGCCGAAATCGCCCAAGGCGCGCCGCCGCCTGTGGGTCGTGCTGGCCGTCGGGCCGCTGCTGGCCGCGGCCGTCGGCCTGACGCTGTGGGCCATGCGCGACGGCGTGACCTTCTTCGTGACGCCGTCGGAGGCCACGCTCGAGGTCGCCCCGGCGGGACGGCACGTGCGGCTGGGCGGCCTGGTCGAGGCCGGCAGCGTCTCGCGCGACGCCGACGGCACGGTGCGCTTCACCGTCGGAGACGGCGCGGCCACGACACCCGTGGTCTTCCGCGGCGACCTGCCCGACCTGTTCCGCGAGGGGCAGGGCATCGTCGCCGAGGGGGCCTTCCGCCCCGACCGCAGCTTCGCGGCGACGCAGGTGCTGGCCAAGCACGACGAGACCTACATGCCGCGCGAGGTCGCCGAAAAGCTGAAGGCCCGCGGCGAGTGGCGTCCCGAGGACGGGAGCCCTGATCTGTGACCGCGGAGTTCGGCTCATTCTGCCTGATCCTGGCCCTGACGCTGGCGCTCGCCTGGACGGCGTTCGCGGTGACCGGGCGGGCGCGGTCCACCGCCCTGATGGCGGGCGCCGCCCAAGGGGCGGCGATCGCCTGCGCCGCGGCTCTTGTGCTGGCCTTTCTGGCCCTGATCCTGGCCTTCTGGACCTCGGATTTCTCCCTGGCGGTGGTCGCCGCCAACAGCCACGTCGACAAGCCGGCGCTGTACAAGGTCGCCGGGGCCTGGGGGAACCACGAGGGCTCGCTGCTGCTCTGGTGCCTCGTCATGGCCGGCTTCGGTGCCCTGCTGGCCGGCGCGCGCGGCCTCAGCTTCCGGCTGAAGACCTCGGCCGTGGCGACCCAGGGGGCCCTGACCACCCTGTTCATCGGCTTCGCCGTCTTCACCTCCAGCCCCTTCGCCCGGCTGGACGACGCGCCGGTGGTGGGCATGGGGCTGAATCCCCTGCTGCAGGACCCGGCCCTCGCCCTGCATCCGCCGCTGCTTTACGGCGGCTACGTGGGCCTGTCGGTCTGTTTCTCGCTGGCGGTCGCCGCCCTGATCGAGGGCCGCGCCGGCTCCGCCATGTGGCCGGCCTGGGGTCGCTGGGTCAGGCCCTGGGCGCTGGCGTCCTGGGCCCTGCTGACGGTCGGCATCGCCCTCGGCAGCTTCTGGGCCTATTACGAGCTGGGCTGGGGCGGCTGGTGGTTCTGGGACCCGGTCGAGAACGCCAGCTTCATGCCGTGGCTGGCCGCCGCGGCCCTGCTGCACTCCGCCGTGGTGACCGAACGGCGCGGGGCTCTGGCCGGCTGGACCACCTTTCTCGCCATCCTCGCCTTCACCTTCTCCATGCTGGGCGCCTTCCTGGTGCGCTCGGGCGTGCTGACCAGCGTCCACGCCTTCGCCGTCGATCCGGGGCGGGGGATGATGCTGCTGGGCATCCTGGGGCTGGCATCCGGGGCGGCCTTCGCCCTGTTCGCCTGGCGCGCGCCGAAGCTGACGCCCGGCGGCGCCTTCGCCCCGGTCAGCCGCGAGGCGGCGCTGGTCCTGAACAACCTGTTCCTGACCGTGGCCGCCGCCACGGTGCTGCTGGGCACGCTGTATCCGCTGATCCTCGAGGCGGCGACCGGCGAGACCATCTCGGTCGGTCCGCCCTATTTCGCCCTGACCTTCGTGCCGCTGATGACGGCCATGGCGCTGATCCTGCCCGCGGGGCCCCTGCTGGCGTGGAAGCGCGGCGATCTGAAGGGCGTCGGGCAGCGGCTGCTTCTGGCTGCCGGGCTGTCCGTGGCCGTCGGCCTCGGGGCCCTGGCGCTGTGGAGCCCGGCGCGGGCCCTGACCGCCCTGGGCGCGGCGGTGGCGGCCTGGCTGGTGCTGGGATCGCTGAGCGAGGTGGCCGACCGCGTCCGCCTGTTCCGCGCGCCCGGGGCCGAGACCGCGCGCCGCGCCCGGGCCCTGCCGCTGTCGGCCTGGGGCACCACGCTGGCGCACCTGGGCCTAGGCCTGTTCGTGCTGGGTGCGGCGGTCGAGACCGGGCTGAAGACCGAGCGACAGGCGGTCCTGCCGATCGGCGGCGAGATCGCCGCGGGCGGCTGGGTGGCCCGGCTGGAGCGGGCCGAAGTGGTCGAGGGGCCCAACTTTCTCGCCGAACGCGCCACCTTCACGGTCCGCACGGACGCCGGCGCCGCGGCCCGGACGGTGACGGCCGAGCGGCGCTTCTTCCCGGCCGGCGGCCAGACGACGACCGAGGTCGGACTGGATTTCCGGGGGCTGGACGACGTCTATCTGACGGTCGGCGAGCGCGGGGCGACGCCCGACGGCGACCGCGCCTGGAGCGTGCGGATGGCGCACAATCCGATGGCGCGCCTGATCTTCCTCGGACCGGCCATCATGGCGCTGGGCGGCCTGCTGTCCCTGCTGGACCGGCGGCTGCGCCGGGCCCCGACGCGGAGGCGCGGATGAGGCTCGTGGCCGCCGTCGCCGCCCTGTTCCTGATCGCGGCCGAGCCCGCGCCCGTGCCGGACGCGCCCCTGCCCGACGCGGCGCAGGAGGCACGGGCCCAGGCCCTGTTCGAGGAAATCCGCTGCGTCGTCTGCCAGCACGAATCGATCGCCGATTCGCCCGCCGGCCTCGCCGCCGACGTGCGGGCGGAGGTGCGGGGCCGCATCGCCGCCGGGGCGACGGACGACCAGATCCGCGCCGGTCTGGTGGCGCGCTGGGGCGACTTCGTCCTTTTCCGGCCGCCGTTCGATCCGGGGACGCTGCTGCTGTGGCTGGGCCCGCTGGCCCTGCTGCTGGCGGGCGGAGCGCTGGCCGCGCTGCGGGCGCGCAAGGCCGCCGTCGAAGCCCCGCCGCTGACTCCCGCGGAGGAGACGGCGCTGGCGAAAGTTCTCAAGTCCGACAGGCTTCGCCATGAAGCCGCCGCGGACGCGCCCGACGACGGTCGATGAACGCCGCCATCAAGGCGCGCCGGCCCAGGTTGGGCGCGGGCCGCCGAACGGCTATATCGAAGGATCGCCGGGGCCGTCGCCCCGGACAGGGGACGTCCGCGACCAGATGCTGAAGCGCAAGGAATTCATTCTCGGGGCCGCCGCCGGCCTGCTGGTGGCCGCCGCGGCGACCGCGGGCGGCTTCGTGCGCTGGCCCGGCGACGACGGCCTGCGCCTGACGCCCAGTTCCGGCGTGGCCGGCGCCCCCTTCGCCCAGCCGCCCGGCGCCCCCGCCAGCTTCGCCGCCATCTTCGACCAGGTCGCACCCGCCGTGGTGCAGATCGACGTGCGGACGCGGATCCCCCGTCGCCGGAACTACCAGATCCCTGGCCTGCCCTTCGAGTTCCGTCCCGACGCCCGGCCGGACGGCCAGACCCCCGAGGGCGAGGGCGAGGACGAGGGCCAGCTGGCGGCCGGCGCCGGCTCGGGCTTCTTCATCTCGCCCGACGGCTACATCGTCACCAACAACCACGTCGTCGAGAACGCCGAGGAGATCATCGTCCGGCTGGCCGACAACCGCGAACTGCGGGCCCGGCTGGTCGGCCGCGACGAGAGCACGGACCTGGCGGTGATCAAGGTCGAGGGCGAGCGCTTCGCCTACGTCAGCTTCGAGGACTCGGCCGAGCCGCGCGTCGGCGACTGGGTCATCGCCGTGGGCAACCCCTTCGGTCTGGGCGGCACGGCGACGGCCGGCATCGTCTCGGCCAAGTCGCGCGACCTGCGCGACCAGTCGTCCAGCGCCTACGTCGACTACATCCAGATCGACGCGGCCATCAACACGGGCAACTCGGGCGGCCCGACCTTCGACGTGCACGGTCGGGTGATCGGCGTGAACACGGCGATCTATTCGCCGACGGGGGCCTCCGTCGGCATCGGCTTCGCCATCCCGGCCGACACCGCCAAGACCATCACCGGACGGCTGATGCGCGGCGAGCAGATCGAGCGCGGCTATCTGGGCGTCGAGATCGCCGACCTCGACCCCTTCCGCGAAGCCCTGGGCCTGCCCGAGGGCATGCAGGGCGCGCTGATCAACGGGGTGACGGCCGGGGGGCCCGCGCAACGCGGCGGGCTGCAGCCGGGCGACATCGTCGTGTCCCTGGATGGCCGGCCCGTGGCGGATTCGACCGACCTCACGCGCCGGGTGGGCGCCGCCCGGGTCGGCCAGGCCCTGCGCCTCGAAGTGCTGCGCGCGGGCGGGCGGTCGACCCTGACAGTCCGCGCGGCGCGGCGGCCTCCGGAGACGGAACTGAATGCCGCACGGCCGGATGAAGGGGCCGGGCCCGACGCCCCGGCCTCACCGGGCGTTGAGGCCGCGGGGCTGATCCTGTCGCCCATGACCGCCCAGCAGCGGGCCCGGTACTCCATTCCCGCGGGCGTGAACGGCGTGGTCGTGACCGGCGTGGCGCAAGGCGGCGACCGGCGCTTCACGCCGGGCATGGTGATCAAGAGGGTCGGTACGGCCGAGGCCCGCACGGTGGATCAGGTCGCCGCCGAGGCGCGCCGGGCCCGCTCGGCCGGGCGCGACGCGATCTTTCTGCTGGTCTGGACCGGCGCGGGCGACGTCTCTGTGGCGATGGACCTGCCGCGCGAACGGTAGGACGATGACGGATGAATGCGGCGCCGCGAATCGGCGTCGGACGGAGGGGTGAGGCGATGCGGATTCTGGTGGTCGAGGACGATGCGGACGCCGCCACCGCCATGGTGCGGGGACTGACCGAGGCCGGGCACGAGGCCGTGCACGCCGTCGACGGCGCTTTCGGCCTGCTGGAGGCCCAGAAGGGCGGCTATGACGTCTACGTCGTCGACCGCATGATGCCCCGCCTGGACGGCATCGGCATGGTCGAGACGGTGCGCAAGGAGGGCGACCAGACGCCGGTCCTGTTTCTGTCGGCGCTGGGCGAGGTCGAGGATCGCGTCACGGGCCTGAAGGCCGGCGCCGACGACTATCTGGTAAAGCCCTATGCCTTCTCCGAGCTGATCGCCCGGGTCGAGGCCCTGTCGCGTCGCCGCGAGACGGGGTCGGTCGCCACCGTGCTGAAGGTCGGCGATCTGGAGATGAACCTGATCGCCCGCACGGTGCATCGCGCCGGCCAGGAGATCGACCTGCAGCCGCGCGAGTTCCAGCTGCTGGAATTCCTGATGCGCCATGCCGGCCAGTCGGTGACCCGCACCATGCTGCTGGAGAAGGTGTGGGAATACCACTTCGACCCCCAGACCAACGTCATCGACGTCCACATCAGCCGCCTGCGCGCCAAGATCGACAAGGGCTTCGACAAGGCCATGCTGCAGACGGTCCGGGGCGCGGGGTACAGGTTGGAAGCGTAGATCTCCGGCGTTCTCCCTCCCCGAAAGGGGAGGGTGGTCGCGAAGCGACCGGGTGGGAGGGGCGCGGCGACATGGGTGCCATCGCCAAGGCCAGAAGGCTCCGAAAAGCGCTCACGCCCGCGGAGGCGCGGCTGTGGACGCGTTTGCGGGCCCTTCGAGCCGATGGTCTGCATTTCCGCCGCCAGCACCCGGAGCGCGGCTATATTCTGGACTTCGTCTGCCTCGATCGCCGGTTGATCATCGAGGTGGATGGCGCTTCGCACGACACGGAAGATCGGGCGCGGAAGGATCGGGTGAGGGACGCCGTTCTTGGGCGCCAAGGGTTCGTGACGCTGAGGGTGTCGAATGCGCAAGTTCGCGATGAGGTCGAGCGGATCATGGAGATGGTGAGGTCGCATTGCCTTGCCCTTCCCACCCGGTCGTCGCTTCGCGCCGACCACCCTCCCCTGTCGGGGAGGGAGAGGTGATCAGATGAAGCTCCCCTCCCTCTTCCGCCGCACGCCGTTCCGGCTGACGCTGCTGTTCCTGGCGCTGTTCGCGGCCGTGGCGGCGGCGGTGCTGGCCTACGTCTACGTCGCCTCGGCGCAGGAGGCCCGGACGCGGGCGGAGCGCAGCGTGCGCGGCGAGATGGAGATTCTCAGCGGCATCTTCCGCGAACGCGGGCTCGATGCCCTGAACCGCGCCCTGATCGACCGGACCCTGTCGAACGGCTCGTATCTCTACATCCTGATGACCCCCGACGGTCAGAAGATCACGGGCAACCTGACCACTTCGCCGATCACCGACTTCCAGGGGCCGCGGCAGTGGGAGACCTTCCGCTTCACCGACGTGGACGCCGAAGGCCGCGTCGTGCGGACCCAGTCCATGGGGGTGCAGGTGCGGCTCTCGACCGGCGAGATGCTGTTCGTGGCCGAGGACATCGGCGACATGGAACGCTACCTCGCCCGCCTGACCCAGGCGCTCTGGGGGGCCATGGCCATGGTGCTGGTGCTGGGCGTCGGCGGCGGCCTGCTGGTCAGCCGCAACGTCGAGAAGGCCATGGGCCGGCTCAACACCGTCGTGGTGGCGGTGCAGGAGGGCGACCTCAAGGCCCGTGCGGCGATCAAGGGCAACGGCGACGAGCTGGACGAACTCGGACAGGGGCTCAACGCCATGCTGGACCGCATGGAGGCGTCCATGGCGTCGATCCGCCACGCCGGCGACGCCATCGCCCATGACCTGCGCAGCCCGCTGACGCGCATGCGGGCGAAGATGGAGGTGGCCCTGATCGACGCCGAGGCCGGCAAGATCGACGGGGTCGAGGCACTGGAGATGGCGCTGGCCGAGGCCGACGACCTGCTGAAGACCTTCAACGCCGTGCTGGCCATCGCCCGGCTCCAGGCCGCGGCGGGCTCGGGCCGGACGCCCGATCCGAGCCGGTTCGACGCCGCCGACCTCGCCGCGGACATGGCCGAGCTGTACGAGCCCGCAAGCGAGGACAAGGGGCTCGAATTCTCCGCCGAGATCGAGCGCGGCCTGCTGGTGGACGCCAATCGCGCCTTCCTGTCCCAGGCCCTGGCCAACGTTCTGGACAATGCGGTGAAGTACACGCCGTCCGGCGGGGCGGTGGTGCTGCGCGCGCGCCGGCGCAGCTCCGGCGACGTCGAGTTCTCGGTCACCGACACCGGGCCCGGCGTGCCGGCCGAGGACCGCGACCGGGTGCTGCAGCGCTTCGTGCGTCTGGACAACAGCCGCACCGAGCCGGGCTCCGGCCTCGGCCTGTCGCTGGTGGGCGCGGTGATGGAGGCCCACGCGGGGCGCATCCAGCTGGACGAGGGCCCCGGCGAGTACGGCGGTCAGGGACCCGGTCTGCGCGTCGCCCTGATCCTGCCGGCGGCCGAGGCGTGACCCCGCTGCGGCCGTGCGGCCCTGTCGTCGACGCCGGCGCCGCCGAACGCGCCCACCAGCGGCTGGCCGAGGCCGCCACGGCGCACGGGTGGAGCGCGACGCTCGACGCCGCCTGGCCCGCCCTGGCACCCGTCTTCGCGGCCTCCCCCTATCTGTTCGGCCTGGCGCGGCGCTGGCCGGAGATGCTCCGCGGCCTTCTCGAGGAGGGGCCGGAGGCCCGCCGCGACGCCGTGCTGGCGGCGACCGCGGCCCTGAGCGGCGGGGCCGACGATCTGCGGGTGCCGCTGAGACGGCTCAAGGCCGAGCTGCACCTCCTGACCGCCCTCGCCGACCTCGGCGGCCTGTGGGACCTCGACGCCGTCACCCACGCGCTGAGCCGCTTCGCCGACGCCTCGGCGGCCGCGGCCCTGCGCGCCGTCGCCCACGACCAGCGCGCGCGCGGCAAGCTGCTCTCCCCCCCCGATGACCCCCGCGGCCCCGTCCCCGGCCTGTTCGGCCTGGCCATGGGCAAGCACGGCGCCGACGAGCTGAACTATTCGTCGGACATCGACGTCAGCCTGTTCTGGGACCCGGACCGCGTCGCCGGCACCCTGGCCGAAGGGGTCGAGCCGCAGCGGTTCCTGGACCGCCTGACCCACGCCTTCGCCCAGCTGATGCAGGAACGCACCGGCGACGGCTACGTCTTCCGCGTCGACCTGCGCCTGCGCCCCGATCCGTCGTCGACCCCGCCCTGCGTCGCGGCCTCCTTTGCCCTCAGCTACTACGAAAGCGTCGGCCAGAACTGGGAGCGGGCGGCCTTCATCAAGGCGCGGCCCGTGATCGGGGATCTGGAGGCCGGACGCGCGTTCCTGAAGGAGCTCAGGCCCTTCGTCTGGCGCCGCAGCCTCGACTATCAGGCGATCCTCGACGTCCACTCCATCAAGCGCCAGATTCACGTCCACAAGACCGGCGAAGGGCTGGAGGCGGCGGGGGCCAATCTGAAACTGGGCCGCGGCGGCATCCGCGAGATCGAGTTCTTCGCCCAGACCCAGCAACTGATCCTCGGCGGGCGCGACCCGAACCTGCGCGCGCCCCGCACCCTCGAGGCGCTGCAGGCCCTCGAGGCGGCCGGCCACGTCTCGGCGGAGGTCCGGGCCGGGCTGTCCGCCGCCTACCTCCGTCTGCGCGCCCTGGAGCACCGGGCCCAGATGCTGGAGGACGAGCAGACCCACCGGTTGCCCGAGGACCCCGATCGCCGGCGCGCCGTCGCCGCCCTTGCGGGACACGACGACCTGGCCGGGTTCGACGCGGGGGTCGAGCGGCTGCTGACCGGGGTCAACGCCCGCTACGGCGAGCTGTTCGAGGGCGAGGAGGACCTGTCCTCGCCGTACGGGAGCCTGGTCTTCACCGGGGTCGAGAACGACCCCGGCACGCTGGAGACCTTGAGCCGGATGGGGTTCTCCGAGCCGGCCACGGTCGCCGACGCCATCCGCGCCTGGCACCACGGGCGCATCGCCGCCACCCGCACCGCCCGGGGACGCGAACTGTTCACCCGCCTCGCGCCCCAGCTGCTGACCGCCATGGCGGAGACGGGCGCGCCCGACGCCGCCTTCCGGCGCTTCGGCGGCTTCTTCAGCGGGCTGACGGCCGGGGTTCAGATCCAGGCCCTGTTCCTGAACCAGCCCGACCTGTTCCAGACCATCGTCGGCGTCATGGCCCACGCGCCGCGTCTGGCGCGGACCCTGGGGCGTCGACCGGCGATCCTCGACAGCATTCTGGACGCGCGCCTGTACCTCGATCTCGATCAGGACTCCGGCGTGGTCGGCCAGATGCTGGCCGAGGCCGCCGCCGCCGATTTCGAGGAGGCGATGAACGTCGTGCGCCGCATGCACCGCGAGCAGGCGTTTCGCATCGGGCTGCAGGTCCTGACCGGTCGGGCCGGGGCCGACGCGGCCGGGCGCGGCTACACCGCCCTGGCCGACGCGGCGCTGCACGCCCTGTCGGAGGCGGCCCTGCGCGAGGTCGTGCGCCAGGGCGGCGCCATGGACGGTGCCGTCGCCGTGGTGGCGCTCGGCAAGGCCGGCTCCCGCGAGATGACGGCCAGCTCCGACCTCGACCTGATGACCCTCTACCGCGCGGAGCCGGAGGCGACGTCGTCGATCCGGGGGTGGTCGCCCGACGTCTTCTACGTCCGTTTCACCCAGCGTCTGATCGCCGCCCTGTCGGCGCACACGGCGGAGGGAGAGCTCTACGAGGTGGACATGCGGCTGCGGCCCACCGGGTCCAAGGGCCCGGTCTCGCTCAGCCTCGGGGCGTTCCGCGCGCACCACCTCGATCAGGCCGACACCTGGGAGCGGATGGCGTTGACCCGCGCCCGGGTGGTCTGGGCCAGCGACGCCGACTTCGCCGAAACCGTCCGGTTCGAGATCGCCACCGTGCTGCGGGCCCCGCGCCCGGGCGTGGATCTGGCGGGCGACGTGCGCGCCATGCGCGATCTGATGGATCGGGAGCGCGCGCCGTCCGGCTTCTGGGACGGCAAGCTGGTCCCCGGCGGCCAGGTCGACGCGGAGTTCATCGCCCAGTTCCGGCAGCTGGAGGCCGCCCGCGACGGCGGACCGCTGACGACCTCGACCGTCGAGGCCCTGCGCGGAGACCCCCTCCCGGCCCGGTCCTGGGCCCTGCATCAGGCGGTGGGCCAGGTGCTGGCCTGCGCCTTCAATGAGCGACCCGTGCCCGAGGACGAGCCGCAGGGCATGCGCGACCTGCTGGCCCGGGCGGCCGGGGTCGCGGGCTTCGCGGCGCTCAAGGCCGAACTGACGGCCGTCAGGACCGGGACGCGGGCGGAACTGGAACGCCTCCTCCCGCGCCGCGACGGAACCGCCGCGCCCTCGCGTTGAACTCTCCGACAGGGACGACCTCGGGCCGACTCCCGGCCCAACCGGAGACATCCACACGATGACGCGCACCCTCCTCATCGGCGGCCTCGCCGCCCTCACCCTCGCCGGCGGCGGCGCTGCCCTGGCCCAGCAGGTGCCGCAGGACCCCCCCCGCGCCGCGCGCGGCGACCGGGACGGCGACGGCCGGATCTCGAAGGCGGAGTTCGTCGACGGCCGCGTGGCCCGGCTGGCCGCCCAGGACGCCGACGGCGACGGCACGGTCTCGGCCGCGGAGATGCAGGCGGGGCGCGAGGCGCGCCGGGCCGAGGGCGCCGACCGCGCCTTCGCCCGCATGGACTCCGACGGGAGCGGGGCCGTGACCCAGGCCGAGT
>JAHJOO010000034.1 GCA_018820275.1 Alphaproteobacteria bacterium | reverse complement strand
GGGCGGACAGGCGCTGTACGCCGCCTTCGCCGAGGCGCGCCGCGGCGGCGAGGGGCGCGCCATCGTCTCGGTCGGCGCCCGCGACATCGAGGTCGTCATCGGCCGGGCGGGCGAGGACCGCTTCCTGCTGCGCGCCGCCCCGGACGCGCTGCTGGCCCCCACGTCGGAGCCCGTGCGGGCGGCCCCGCTTCGCGTCGACACGGGCGAGGCCCGGGCCATGGCGGCCGGCGCGCCGTTCGGCTCGGCGGTGATCACGGGCGACGACCTGTTCGCGGGCCGGTTGACCGCGCCGAACGCCGCCCTGGCCGAGCTGACCGGACCGGCGGCCGCCCGCGACGCCGCCTTCGGCCACCTGTTCGACCCGGCGGGCGTGACCGAGGCGCGGGCGCGGCTGGAGGCCGGGTCCTCGGGCCCGATCGAGCTGCAGCCCCGGGCCCATCCGGAGCGGATCCTGCATCTGTACGTCGCGCCGGAGGGCGAGGGCCGGCGCATCTGGCTGTTCGACGCCACGGCCCAGAAGTCGATGGAGATGCAGCTCACCCAGGCCCAGAAGATGCAGGCCGTGGGCCAGCTGGCCGGGGGCGTGGCGCACGACTTCAACAATCTGCTGACCGCCATCCAGCTGCAGCTGTCGGGCCTGCTGGAGCGGCATCCGGTCGGCGACCCGTCCTATGAGGGGCTGAACGAGATCCGGCAGACCGCGGTGCGCGCCGCCGATCTGGTGCGCAAGCTGCTGGCCTTCTCGCGCAAGTCGACGGTGCGGCGCGAGCGGCTGGACCTGGGCGAGCTGGTGGGCGAGTTCGCCGTCCTGCTGCGCCGCCTGCTGCGCGAGGACGTGCGGCTGGAGACCGACCACGGCCGCGACCTGCCGGTCGTGCTGGCCGACAAGAGCCAGCTGGAGACGGCGGTCATGAACCTGGCCGTCAACGCGCGCGACGCCATGCGCGGCGTGGTCGAGCCGGGCGCCGGCGTCGTCACCATCCGCACCCGGCGTCTGACCGCCGATCAGGCGCGCCAGATGGGCTGGTCGCATCCCGCGTCTGAGGCCGTCGCCCTGATCGAGGTGTCCGATACCGGCCCGGGCGTGCCGCCCGAGATCCTCGACAAGATCTTCGAGCCCTTCTTCACCACCAAGGCGGTGAACGAGGGCACGGGCATGGGCCTGGCCACCGTCTACGGCATCGTCGAGCAGGCCGGCGGGCACATCAATGTGGCCAACCTCGAGGGCGCCGGCGCGGCCTTCCGCATCTTCCTGCCCGAGGCCGCGGCCGCGGACCTGGCCGAGACGCCGGTGGTCGAGAAGGTCGCCAAGGCGCCGCGCGACCTGGCCGGATCGGGCCGCATCCTGTTCGTCGAGGACGAGGCCGCCGTGCGCGGCATCGCCGCCCGCCTGCTGCGCCAGCGTGGCTATGACGTGATCGAGGCGGCCGACGGCGAGGAGGCCCTGATCCTGGCCGAGGAGCACGCCGGCACGATCGACATGCTGATCTCCGACGTCATCATGCCCGGCCTGGACGGCCCCGCCCTGCTGAAGAAGGCCCGGCCCTTCCTGGGCGACGCGCCGGTGATGTTCATCTCGGGCTATGCCGAGAGCGACTTCTCGGACCTGCTGCAGGACGAGGTCGGCGTGTCCTTCCTGCCCAAGCCGCTGGACATCAAGACCCTGGCCGAACGCGTGAAGCAGGAGCTCCGCGGGGGATGAAAAAGGGGGCCTCGCGGCCCCCTTGATCGGTCCGGCACCGAAGGCGGCTTTACGCCGCCCTGGCCATCTCCGCCGTCAGGTTCTCGGCGACCTTGTCGAGGAAGCCCTCGGTGGTCAGCCAGCCCTGCTGGTCGCCGACGAGGAGCGCCAGGTCCTTGGTCATGTGGCCGGCCTCGACGGTCTCGACGACGACGCGCTCCAGCGTCGCGGCGAAGCGGGCCAGCTCGGCGTTGTCGTCCAGCTTGGCGCGGTGCGCGAAGCCCCGCGTCCAGGCGAAGATCGAGGCGATGGAGTTGGTCGAGGTCGCCTCGCCCTTCTGGTGTTGGCGGTAGTGGCGGGTCACCGTGCCGTGGGCGGCCTCGGATTCCAGCACCTTGCCGTCCGGCGTCATCAGCACCGAGGTCATCAGGCCCAGCGAGCCGAAGCCCTGCGCCACCACGTCGGACTGGACGTCGCCGTCGTAGTTCTTGCACGCCCAGACGAAGCCGCCCGACCACTTGATGGCCGCGGCCACCATGTCGTCGATCAGGCGGTGCTCATAGGTCAGGCCGGCGGCCTTGAACCGGTCGGCGAACTCCTCGTCGAACACCTTCTGGAAGATGTCCTTGAAGCGGCCGTCATAGGCTTTCAGGATGGTGTTCTTGGTCGACAGATAGACCGGGAAGTTGCGCTGCAGGCCGAACGAGAAGCTGGCGCGGGCGAACTCGGTGATCGAGTCGTCGAGGTTGTACATGCCCATGGCCACGCCGGCCGAGGGGAACTGGAACACCTCGTGTTCGATGACCTGGCCGTCGTCGCCGGTGAAGGTCATCATCAGCTTGCCGGGACCGGGGACCAGGAAGTCGGTGGCCTTGTACTGGTCGCCGAAGGCATGACGGCCGACCACGATCGGCTGGGTCCAGCCGGGCACCAGACGCGGCACGTTCGAGCAGATGATCGGCTCGCGGAAGACCACGCCGCCCAGAATGTTGCGGATGGTGCCGTTGGGCGACTTCCACATCTTCTTCAGGCCGAACTCCTTCACCCGCGCCTCGTCGGGGGTGATGGTGGCGCACTTCACGCCGACGCCGTGCTTCTGGATCGCCTTGGCGGCGTCGATCGTCACCTGGTCGTCGGTGGCGTCGCGGTGCTCCATGCCCAGGTCGTAGTAGTCCAGCTCCAGGTCCAGGAACGGGAAGACCAGCTTGTCCTTGATCATCTGCCAGATGATGCGGGTCATCTCGTCGCCGTCGATGTCGACGATGGGGTTGGCGACCTTGATCCTGGCCATGGCGTGTCCTGTTCGAGAGGGGAGTTGGCGGGCGGTATAGCGACCACCGGCGAAGGGCGCAAAGGCACGGCGCAACGACGGCGGGCGCGGCCCTTAACCCTGCCCTGAAATCGCCTTGTCCGGCCAAGCTGAACCCCGGCGCACGCCGCGCATTGCGTCCCCCTTGAAGTCGGGGAACGATATATGAGCGAAGAGATCGACCGCCTGGTCGAGCGATGGATTCTGGCCTTCTGCGAACCGCCGCCGCTGGTCGATCCGGAACTGATGCGCCTCGTGCTCGCTGAGCACGAGCGAAAGGAACCGGCGGCATGAGCGACAAGACCTTCAAGACGGGCGACGCGGTGACGTGGGGCCACAGCCAGGGCACGACCACGGGCAAGGTGGTGCGCAAACTGACCCGTCCGACTCAGATCAAGGGCCACAAGGTTGCGGCGTCGCCGGACAATCCGGAGTATCTGGTCGAAAGCGGCAAGACCGGCGCCCGCGCCGCGCACCGGCCGCAGGAACTGCGCAAGGCCTGACCGGGTCGCGCGCCGACAGGGGCGACACCATGATCCGCATCACGACGACGGCCGCGCTGGCGCTGGCGCTGGCGGCCTGCGCCCCGCCCGCGGAAGAGCCCGCCCCGAAGGCGTCCACCCCCGCGGTGGAGACGGGCTCCGATCCGTCCGCGGCGGCGACCGCGGCGGCGGGAGCCGCGCCGCAGGTGCGCGTGTTCCGCGACTGGATGGCCGCCTGCGACAACGCCGGACGCTGCGTGGCCCTGACCGGGATGGCGGGCGAGGGCGGGTGGCTGAAGGTCGACATCGAGCCCGGACCGGAGGCGCGGCCCGTCGTCTCGTTCGGCGCGGTGGATTTCCAGACCGGGGAACCGGCGTCGAACCCCGGTCTGACCGTCGACGGCCAGGCCGTCGCGCTCGACCCGTCGGCGGTCGCGGCCCTGACCCAGGGGCGCCGCGCCGCCGTGACGGCGGTCGGGCGCGTCCGGCCGGTGTCCCTGAGCGGAGCAGCGGCGGCCCTGCTGTGGATCGACGAACGGCAGGGCCGGCTGGACACCCCGACCGCCCTGGTCCGGCGCGGCGACCGCCCCGCCGGGACCGTGCCGGAGGGCCCGACCCGGCCCCGGGTCAAGGCGCTGCCCGTTCCCGGTGGCGGCGCGGGCGAGGAGCGACCCGTTCCGGCGGCGCTGGAGGCGCTGGACGCCGTCAAGGAGTGCCGCGTCGACGTGCCGGACGGGCAGGCCCGGACCTGGCGCATCGGCATGGAGGACCTGTTGTGGGAGGTGCCGTGTTATCGCGGCGCCTACAACGCCGGCTCGCGCCTGTTCATCGCCGATCCCGAGGGACGCGACGCCCATGCCCTGGGTCTGCCCGTCGCGCGGGGCGAGCCCACGCCCTTCATCGTCAACGGCGACTTCGATCCCGAGACGGGGCTGCTGACCAGCTTCGACAAGGGACGGGGCGTCGGCGATTGCGGCTATGCCCGGACCTGGGTCTGGACGGGTCGGGGGTTTGTCCTGGTCCGGGAGGCCGGAATGGAAGAGTGCTGGGGCCTGCCCGCCGACCACTGGCCGGTCCTCTACGAGGCGGTGGTCGAATGAACGCCGTCGACGTCCTGGTGATCGGCGCGGGACCGGCGGGACTGACCGCGGCGACCTATCTGGCGCGGTTCCGGCGCTCGGTGCGGGTGGCCGACGGCGGCAAGCCGCGGGCCTGCTGGATCCCGGTCAGCCACAACATGCCCGGCTTCCCGGAGGGCATCACCGGCGACGCCATGCTGAAGCGGATGACCGACCAGGCGGAGGAGTACGGCGCCGTCGTCGAGGCCGGCCGCGTCGAGACGCTGACCCGCGACGGCGAGGTCCTGGTGGCGCGGCTGAACGGCCGCGCGCTGCGCGCCCGCGCCGTGATCCTGGCGACGGGCGTGGTCGATCGCCGTCCGCCCCTGCCGGGCGTGGACGACGCGATCGAGCGCTCGCTGGTCCGCATCTGTCCGATCTGCGACGGCTACGAGGCCACCGACAAGGCCGTGGCCGTGATCGGCGACGACGCCATGGGCCTTCGCGAGGCGGCCTTCCTGCGCACCTATTCCGACCGGGTCACCCTGATCCACGTCGGCGAAGGGCCGTCCCCCTCGCCCGAGGAGGCCGCGCGGCTGGGGGTGGAGGTGCTGGTCGGCCCGGTCGAGGCGATGCGGCTGGAGGGGGAACGCGCGACCTGCCTCGTCTCGGGCGGCGCCGAACGGGTCTTCGACCACGTCTACTCGGCGCTGGGCACGACGCCCGCCGTCGACCTGGCCGTGCGATTGGGCGCGCGGCGGGCCGACGACGGGCGGCTGGCGGTGGACGATCACCAGGCCACCAGCGTTCCGGGGCTGTGGGCGGTCGGCGACGTGGTCCGGGGGCTGAACCAGATCGCCGTGGCCACGGCCGAGGCCGCGGTGGCCGCCACCGCCGCGCACAACGCGCTGCGGCGGGCCGAGGGGATGGTGGTGCGGGACTAGAGCCCGCGCTTCACCGACGAGCGGCTCTGGCTCCGCAGCACGCGGCGCGTGCGCGAGCGCCGCCAGTCGGCCAGAACGCCCATCCAGCCCCACGCGGGCTCCTTATGTGAACGGTGCATTTCTTCCATCCCGCCCTCCTTTGACCGGCGACCTTCGATGCCCATACAGTGGCCGCGGAAGCCGACCCCGACAAACGGGAGTCTCCGAGCATCGAACAAGGTGAGCTTATGCCCGATCCCCTCGCCTCCATCCCGCTGGCCTCGCTGCGCGTGTTCGAGGCGGCGGCGCGGCTGAACAGCTTCACGCGCGCGGCGCAGGAACTGGGCATGACCCAGGCCGCGGTCAGCTGGCAGATCAAGGCGCTGGAGGGCCGGCTGAACCAGAGCCTGTTCCACCGCCTGCCGCGCGAGGTGCGCCCCACCGAGGCCGGCGAGCGCCTGTCGCGCGCGGCGACCGAGGCCATGACCCTGCTGCGGCGGGCCGTCCTGGACCTGACCGAGGCGGACGTGGGCATCCTGTCGATCACGACCCTGGCGACGCTGGCGACCCAGTGGCTGGCGCCCCGTCTGGGCGGGTTCCAGCTGGCCCATCCCGAGCTGGCGGTGCGGCTGGACACCGCGCCGCACGTGGTCGACCTGGGCCGCGACGGCTTCGACGTCGGCATCCGCTCGGGCTCCGGCGACTGGCCGGGGGTGGAGGCGGTCAAGGTCATGCCCAGCGTCTTCACCCCCCTGTGCAGCCCGCGCTGCGTCGAGCGGCTGGGCCTGCGCGAGCCGAGGGACCTGCTGAACGCCCCGCGCATCGGACTGGAGAAGGAATGGGCGGTGTGGTTCGCCGCCGCCGGCGTGCCCGCCGACGGCCAGACCCCGTCGCGCCTGCGCGCCGACTATCAGGCGCTGGAGGTGGCGGCGGCGCTGGGCGATCAGGGCGTGGCCCTGGCCAGCCCCATCCTGTTCGCGCGCGAGATCGAGGCGGGCCTGCTGGTGCGGCCGTTCGACCTGGCGGTCGAGCTGGTGCCCGGCTGGGCCTACTGGCTGTGCTGGCCGCAGGGGCGTCGCCGGGTCGGCAAGATCGCCCGCTTTCGCGACTGGCTGCTGGCCGAGGCCCGGGCCGATCCGGCCCTTCAGGCAGCGCTGGGCGCGGCCGGGATGGAGTCCGTCGGCCCGGCCGGCGGTCAGGTTCCGTCACCTTCCGTCACGGGCGAAATCCGCGGCTAGGGCCTAGGTCGGGCGGCGGAGGAGAAGCCGCCCATGACCCGTCGCCTCGCCCGTCCCGTCGCCGCCCTCGCCGTCGCGGCGTCCCTGTCGGCCTGCGCCCACGAACCGTTCGACGACCCCCTGTTCTGGCACGCCGTGGCCCTGGGCGCAGAGGTCGCCGCCCTGGCCGTCGCCCTCGATGACGACTGCTGGACGCGCTACGACCGCCATGGCTACGCCTACACCGTCTGCGACGACGACCTGCCGCCGCCGCCGCCGCACCGCCCCCGCCGGCCGCGGCCCTAGAGGCCGAGCAGCCGGACCAGGAACTCCACGTCCGACCAGTCGGCGCCGCGCCCGCGCAGGGCCTCGACGATGCCGTCGGCCTGACGCACCACGACGAGGTCGCGCTCGGGGATCAGATACAGGCGCTGGTTGCCGGCGCCGGCGGCCATGCGCACGTCCAGCCCCTTGAGCCGCGAGATGTCGTCCTCGCCCAGGCCCGCGCGCGGCCCCGGCGGGATCAGGCCCGGCCGCAGCAGCCACCAGGTCAGGCCGTAGCCGGGGTTGGCCGGCGAGGAGGCGAAACAGGCGGCAAGGGCTTCGGTATCCACGATGGGCCGGCCGTCGACCCGGCATCCTCCGGCGACGAACCGGCCGAACCGCGCCCATTCGGTCGCCGTGAGGGCCGCGCCGGAGGGCAGGGTGGGCTGGCCGTCGCGCAGCTGCCACGCCCCGACCTGCACGCCCGCGAGATCCAGCAGGCGCGACTTGAGGAAGGCCAGGACGTCGGCGGGGCGGCCGGCCGCCTCCAGCTTGCGCCGCACGATCTCGCCGAAGACCTGGAACGGCCGCGGGCCGTAGCGGAAGGTCCCGGCCTGGCCGACGGCGGGCGCCGCCACGGCCTCGGCATAGGACGGCGGCCGCCCGATCGGTCCGCCGCCGATCCCCGACGACAGGTCAAGCAGGCTGCGGATCGTCGCCGCGCCCCTGACCGGCCCGCCGCGCCATTCCGTCAGGGTGTCGGCGCAGCGTTCGTCGAGGCGAAGCAGGCCGTCCTGGACCAGGGCGGCGGCCAGCACGCCGCTGAAGCTCTTGGTGCCGCTGGCCGTCTCGAACGGGCGTTCCGGCCCGCGCGGATGGTCGCGGAACACCTCGCGCCCGCCCTCCAGAACCAGCATCGAAATGCCCCGGCTGCCGGCGGAATAGGCCGCGGCGGCGGCGAAGCGGTCCTGCGCCCGTCCGAGCACGGGCGCGGGGAAGGCGATGGCGCCCAGCCCGAGGGCGACGGCGCGGCGGCTGGGACGGAGCATGGCGGACCTCCTCGTGCGTCCCCGTTCCACGGCCGGAGGCCCCGCCTTCCGTCGCCGCCTCAGGCGTATTTGGCGCGGACCCGCTGCTGCAGCACCGACAGGGGGACGATACCTTCCAGCAGGACGGCATCGTGGAACCGCTTGATGTCGAAATTCCCCTTGGCCTCGATCTCCTGCCGCAGGGCCTCGATCACCGTTTGTCCCAGCTTGTAGGAACAGGCCTGGCCGAGGGTGACGATGTAGCGGTCGATCTCCTTCTCGGCCGACTCCGGCGGCTCGCCGCATTCGGCGACCATCCAGGCGATGGCCTGGTCCCGGGTCCACGTCTTGTGGTGCAGTCCGGTGTCGACGACCAGGCGCACGGCGCGGAACAGATAGGACTGCAGATAGCCGATGCGGCCGACCAGATCGTCGCCGTAGACGCCCAGATCGTCGGCCGCGACCCGCTCGGCGTACAGGGCCCAGCCCTCGGTATAGGCCGAGTTGCCGGTCAGGCGGCGGTACAAGGGCAGCTCGCCCGCCTCCTGCGACAGGGCGATCTGGAAGTGATGGCCGGGCGACGCCTCATGATAGGTCAGGGTCGGCAGCGACCACTTGGGCCAGTTCGCCGTATTGGACAGGTTGATGTAATAGGCGCCCGGCCGTGACCCATCCAGCGACGCCCGCTGGTAATAGCCGCCCGGCGCGCCCAGCTCGATCGACGGCGGCACGCGGCGGATCTCCACCTTCGACTTCGGCAGGGTGTTGAACACGCGCGGCAGCAGCGGCTCCAGCTCGGCCATCTGGACGTTCAGGGACTCCAGCAGATCCAGCTTGCCCTGATCGGTGTTGGGCCAGAGGTATTGCGGGTCCTCGTTCAGCACGCGGATGCGGTCGCCGACGGTGCCTTCGGTCATGCCCATGCGGCGGAAAACGCCGTCCATCTCGGCCTGGATCGCCGCCACCTGTTCCAGCCCGATCTGGTGGATCTGGTCGGCGGTGTAGTCGGTGGTGGTGTAGCCGCGCAGGGCGAGGGCATAGGTCTCGGCCCCGGCCGGCAGCTTCCACGCCCCGGCGTCGTCGGTGGCGGTGGGGCGCTGGGCCTCGAACACGGCGATCTGGCGGCCCAGGGCCGGCTTGACCTCGCCGTCGATCACGCGCGTGGCCTCGGCCACCCAGTCGCCGGTCAGCCCCTTGGCGGCCGTCTTCGTCGCCAGCGCCTGGATCATCGCCCAGTCGCCGGTCGGCATGTCGCGCAGGGTCTTCAGCTGCGTCAGCGTCTTGTCCATCAGGAAGGCGGGCAGGACGACGCCCTTGCCACCGATCTCGACGATCCGCTCATTCTCCTGATCGACGGCCTCGGCGAAGGCGCGGCAGCGGCTGACGAAGGCGTCGGCGTCCCCGGCCGTCTCAAGCCGGTGCTGGTTGGCCATGAAGTCCGGCAGGTTGAAATAGGCCCCCCAGCGCTGGGTCACGACATAGGGGCTGGACCCGCCCCCGTGCGGCAGGTCGGCGCCCATGGCCGCGCCCTCGGCCGAGAAGCGGAAGATGGCCAGGGTCACCTGCGACGACTCCGACAGCGTCGCCGGATCGAAGGTCTGAAGCTCGGCCCATCGGGCCCGGGCCCGGGCCGCGTTCTCGGCCTGGGCCGCGAGAGAGGCGTCCGGCAGCTTGCCCGCCAGATGGGCCCGCTCGCCGCGGTCGACGCCCAGGCTGGTGGCCATGGTCGGGTTGCGGTCGATGTCCTCGTTCATCCAGCGGGTCAGAAGCGCGTCGAGGCGGGCGTCCTCCGGCGTGGCGGCCATGGCCGGAGCCGACAGGACCGCACCGGCGGCGGCGGCGCTGAGCATCAGATGGCGGCGGTTCAGCATGGGGCGTCCTTCCCGGGGATCATGTCGCGGCATGGGGCCACGGCGGACGGCGGCACGCAAGCGCTCGCCCGTCGCGGGCCCGCGATTGAGCCGGAACCGCGGGCGTGCCAGCCTGTTGGGGGACCGGTGACGGGAGAAACCGCATGATGCGCATTCTGGGCAATCTGATCGGCCTGATCGTCGCCGTGGCCGTGATCGGCTTCTTCTCGGCCCCCTACGTCGGTTTCTTCGGCATCCGCGCCGCGGCGGATGCGGGGGATCAGGCCGGGCTGGAGAAGCTGATCGACTATGCCGCCGTGCGCCGGTCGCTGGGCCCGCAGCTGGAAGGGCGCCCCGAGGCAACCGCGCCGGCACCCGGCTTCCTGGAGGATCCGATCGGCGCCGTGGTGCGCGGTCTGGAACGGCCGGGCCCGGATCGTCAGGCCCAGGTCGACGCCTATCTGACGCCGGTGGCCCTGGCGGGCCTGACGCGGGGCGAGGGCCGGTTCGCGGCGCAACGCTCCTCCAGCCCGGCCCCGGCGGAGGCCCCCGACGGCGGCCCCTGGCCGACGCCGCGCCACTGGGGCGTCGACCGCGCCCGGATGACGGTGGAGGACGAGGGCGGGTCGCAGACGGTCTTCACCTTCGAGCGCCGCGGCCTCTATGAATGGAAGCTGGTCCACGTCGGCCTGCCCGCGGGCGCGGCGACCGCCCCTGAGCCCGTCGTCGGCGACAACCGTACAGGCCGGCGGGTCGGGGGATGACGGCGGCGCTGGCGGACCGGCGCGAAAGCGGTCTAGGCTGACGGGTCGAAGCGCGGAGTGAACCCCTTGAATCGCAAGCTGATCACCGGACTGGTCGTCGCCGCAGGCGTCGTCTTCCTGGGCTGGGTCGCCGCGTCGCCCTTCCTCGCGGCCCGGGCCCTGGGCGACGCCGCCGAGCGGGGAGACGCCGAGGCGCTGGAGCGTCTGGTGGACTTTCCGGCCCTGAGGGACAGCATGAAGCAGGAGTTCAACGCCCGCTTCGTCGAGGAAATGCGCAGCAGTTCGGGCGACGATCCCTTCGCCGGTCTGGGCACCCTGCTGGGCCCGGCGCTGATCTCGGGCGCGGTGGACGCCCTGGTCACGCCCCGGGCCGTCGCCCTGATGGTCCGCACCGGCGAGGCGCCCGAGGCGAGGGACGCCGCCGATCCTCAGGCCGGGGCCGACGAGCCCGAGCCGAAGCGCAGTCTGGGCTATCGCGACCTGAACACCTTCGCCATCAACTTCCAGGACGCCGACCGCGAGGATCGGGCCATCACGCTGCTGATGAAGCGCGACGGCCTGTTCGGGTGGAAGCTGGCGGCGATCGACCTGCCGGAGAAGGCCGCGCCCGCCGCCTGAGCCCTCAGCCGGCCAGGGCGTCGCGCACGGCCTGGAGCCCCGCTTCGGCCTGCGACCCGTCCGGGGCGCCGCCCTGGGCGAAGTCGGGCTTGCCGCCCGCGCCCTGCCCGCCCATGGCGATGACCGCGACGCGCGCGAGGTCGGCGGCGTTCACGCGACCGGCCATGTCCGAGGTGGCCGCGACGGTGACGGCGGCCTTGCCGTCGGTCACGCCGATCAGGGCCACGACGCCGGAGCCGACCTGTTTGCGGAAGTCCTCGGCCACGCCGCGCAGCCCCTTGCCGTCGACCCCGTCCAGCACGCGGGCGATCAGCTTGACGCCGCCGATCTCCTCCGGGGCCGCGTTGGCCGCCGCGCCGCCGCCGCCCAGCGCCAGCTGCTTCTTCAGTTCGGCGACCTGCTTCTCCAGCACCTTGACCGCGGCCGACAGGGTCTCGACCCGGGCCGGGACGTCGACGGGCTGGACCTTGAAGTCGCGGGCGAGACCGCGCGCGACCTTCGCCTGGCCTTCGACATACAGGCGCGCCGCCTCGCCGGTCAGCGCCTCGATGCGGCGCACGCCGGCGGCCACGCCGCCTTCGGACACGATCTTGAACAGGGCGATGTCGCCGGTCCGGGCCACGTGGGTGCCGCCGCACAGTTCGACCGAATAGGGCTTGTCCGCCGTGGTCAGCGAGCGGCCGAGCGTCAGCACGCGGACCTCGTCGCCGTATTTCTCGCCGAACAGGGCGATGGCGCCGGCCTCGATGGCCTCCTGCGGGGCCATCAGCTTCGTCTCGGCCGGGACGTTCTGGCGGATCACGGCGTTGACCTCGGCCTCGATGGCCTCCAGCTCGGCCTCGGTCACGGGGGCGGCGTGGCTGAAGTCGAAGCGGGCGCGTTCGGCGTCGACCAGCTGGCCCTTCTGGGCCACGGCCGCGCCCAGCACGTTCTTGAGCGCCGTGTGCAGCAGGTGGGCGGCCGAGTGGTTGGCGCGCGTGGTGCGACGCTTCTCCGCGTCGACCAGCTGGGCCACTCGGGCGCCGGTCGCCAGCGTGCCGGAGGTGATCTCCGCCGACAGGACGTGCAGGTCGCCGGCGTGTTTGCGCACGTCGATGACGTCGGCGGTGCCGCCCGGCCATTCCAGCGTGCCGTGGTCGCCCGACTGGCCGCCGCTTTCGGCATAGAAGGGAGTCGCGTCGAACAGGACCTCGACGATGTCGCCGGCGGTCGCCGCGTCCACCGCCGCGCCGTCCTTCATCAGGACCAGCACCTCGCCGGAGCCGTCGACGGCGTCGTAGCCGGAGAAGACGGTCGGGCCCAGGCGGTCGCGGATCGCCAGCCATTCGCCGGCGTTGGCGGTCTGGCCCGAACCCTTCCAGTGCTCGCGCGAGCGGGCGCGCTGTTGCGCCATGGCGTCCTGGAAGCCGGCCTCGTCCACGCCGAAGCCGCGGCGGCGAGCCTCGTCCTGGGTCAGATCCAGCGGGAAGCCGTAGGTGTCGGACAGGGTGAAGGCGGTCTGGCCGTCCAGCATGTCGCCGGGCCGGAAGCCCTGAACCGCCGTGTCGAACAGGCTCATGCCCTTGGACAGGGTGGTGCGGAAGCGGACCTCTTCCTGCTTCAGCGTGTCCTCGACGAAGGCCTGGGCGCGCTTCAGCTCGGGATAGGCCTCGCCCATCTCCGCGACCAGCGTGGGCACGAGGCGGTGCATCAGGGGATCTTGGGCGCCCAGCAGGTGGGCGTGGCGCATGGCCCGGCGCATGATCCGGCGCAGGACGTAGCCGCGGCCCTCGTTGGAGGGCGTGACGCCGTCGGCGATCAGGAAGGACGAGCTGCGCAGGTGGTCGGCGATGACGCGGTGGCTGGCCGCCATGTCGCCGTCGGGCGCGGTCGAGGTGGCGTCGGCGGACGCCGCGATGAGGGTCTGGAACAGGTCGGTGTCGAACACCGAGTTCTTGCCCTGCAGCACCGAGGCGATGCGTTCGAGCCCCATGCCGGTGTCAACGCTGGGCTTCGGCAGGGAACGGACGATCTCGTCGTTCTCCTTCTCGAACTGCATGAAGACGTTGTTCCAGATCTCCACGAAGCGGTCGCCGTCCTCGTCCGGCGAGCCGGGGGGGCCGCCGGGGACGTGGTCGCCGTAGTCCCAGAAGATCTCCGTGCAGGGCCCGCAGGGGCCGTTGTCGCCCATGGCCCAGAAATTGTCGGACCCGGCGATGCGGATGATCTTGTCGTCGGAGAAGCCGGTGACCTTTTTCCAGATGGCGGCGGCCTCGTCGTCGTCGATGTAGACGGTGACCAGCAGACGCTTCGGATCGAGGCCGAAGTCCTTCGTCACCAGCGACCAGGCGCGGTCGATGGCGTGTTCCTTGAAGTAGTCGCCGAAGCTGAAATTCCCCAGCATTTCGAAGAAGGTCAGGTGACGCGCGGTGTAGCCGACGTTGTCCAGATCGTTGTGCTTGCCGCCGGCGCGGACGCACTTCTGGCTGGAGGTGGCGCGCGGCGACGGCGGGGTGGCCGCGCCGGTGAAATAGTCCTTGAACGGCACCATGCCCGCGTTGACGAACATCAGCGTCGGATCGTTCTGCGGCACCAGGGGCGCGGAGTGGATCTTCTGGTGTCCGTCGGCCTCGAAGAAGTCGAGGAAGGTCGAACGGATCTGCTTGAGGCTGGACATGGGTTCGGACGCGGGCTGGGCGCAGTTGGGCGCGAGGCGATGGGGAGACCGGGCGTCATATAGGGTTTTGTCCGGGCGCGCATCACCTTGCCGCATGGGCGCGACGAGGGCGGGGACCTAGGGAACGCCATGGCCAAGCTGGACGTGTGGTTCGACGGCGACTGCCCGCTGTGCGTGCGGGAGATCGCCCTGATGCGGCGGCTGGACCGGCGCGGGCGCATCGCCTTTCATGACGTGGCGAACGGGACGGGCACCTGCCCGATCGACCGGGCCGAGCTGCTGGCGCGGTTCCATGCGCGCGAGGACGGTCGGATGCTGTCCGGGGCCGCGGCCTTCGCCGCCATGTGGCGGGCGCTGCCCCTGCTGCGGCCGCTGGGGCTGGCGGCGCGGAACCGGCGGGTGCTGGCCGTTCTGGAGCGGGTGTATGTGGCCTTCCTCAGGGTCCGGCCGCGGCTGCAGCGGTGGGCCGGCGCAACGAAGAAGGCCGCCTGACCCGGCGGGATCAGGCGGCCGGTCTCCGGCCCGGCCCCCACGGGGTCGGTGGCGGGTCGCGGGGACCCGGCCGGAGATGTCGGGATGTGCACTCCGAAAAACAGGGTGCACAGGGTGCACATTCAGCGGGCGGACGACGGCGCAGGGTGGGTCGGGGACGCCCCCTCCGTCCCGCCGGGTCCCCTCCCCCTCGCCCTGCGGCGACGGGGAGGAGACGTCGGAGGCGTCAGCCCTCGAGGTCCTGGCCCTCGTCGGGCTCGGGCGTGCCCAGCAGTTCCTCGGCGATCTTGGTGGTCGACTGGCGCACCTGTTTCTCGATCGTCGCGGCCACGTCGGGATTGGCCTTGAGGAAGTCGCGCACGTTCTCGCGGCCCTGACCGATGCGGGTCGAGTCGTGGCTGAACCAGCTGCCCGACTTCTCGATGATCCCGGCCTTGACCCCCAGGTCGATGATCTCGCCGATCTTGGAGATGCCCTCGCCGTACATGATGTCGAAGATGACCTCGCGGAACGGCGGGGCGACCTTGTTCTTGACCACCTTCACCCGGGTGGTGTTGCCCACCACCTCGTCGCGGTTCTTGATCGCGCCGGTGCGGCGGATGTCGAGGCGGACCGAGGCATAGAACTTCAGCGCATTGCCGCCCGTGGTCGTCTCGGGCGAGCCGTACATCACCCCGATCTTGTGGCGGATCTGGTTGATGAACAGGACGATGCAGTTCGAGCGGCTGATCGAGGCCGTCAGCTTGCGCAGGGCCTGGGACATGAGGCGGGCCTGCAGGCCGGGCAGGCTGTCGCCCATCTCGCCCTCGATCTCGGCCTTGGGCGTCAGGGCGGCGACGGAGTCGATGACCACGATGTCCACCGCGCCGGAGCGCACCAGGGTGTCGACGATCTCGAGCGCCTGTTCGCCGTTGTCGGGCTGGGACACCAGCAGGTCGTCCAGGTTCACGCCCAGCTTCTGGGCATAGATCGGGTCCAGCGCGTGCTCGGCGTCGACGAAGGCGGCGACGCCGCCCGACTTCTGCACCTCGGCCACGGTGTGCAGCGCCAGGGTGGTCTTGCCGGAGCTTTCCGGGCCGAACACCTCGATCACCCGCCCCTTGGGCAGGCCGCCGATGCCCAGCGCCATGTCGAGGCCCAGGGAGCCGGTCGAGACGCTCTCGATCTCGGCCACGACGCCGGCCTTGCCCAGCTTCATCACCGAGCCCTTGCCGAAGGCCCGGTCGATCTGGGCGATCGCCGCCTCCAGCGCCCGCGCCTTGTCGCCGTCTTCCTTGCCCACCAGTTTCAAAGCCGCCTGTGCCATCGCCTTGGTCTCCCTTGCCATGATTCCCATCTGGTTCCGGGAGAGACCCGCCATGGACCCGCCCCCTGTTCTCGTGAGGCGGACTATGTGCACGGTTTGTTCCGGTTGCCAATATGTTCTTTTCGGACGGTCCGAGAGGTGCGACCGAAACTGTCGCATCGCAGGTCGGGCGATCCCGCTTGAGCCCCGCCGCCCGCCCGTCGCATAAGGGTCGGCATGACCTTTCAGCTGGTTCCCCTGCAGCGTCTCGAGCGCGGCTACCTGCAGGTGATGCGGGTGCGCGCGGCGATCGGCTGGGCCATCCTGACCGCGCTGGCGGCGGGCGCGGACCAGTTTGTGCAGGCGCAGCTGGGCTGGCCGCGAGGCGTGGTCCTGGGTCCCGTCGCGGGCCTGGGCGTCTTCGCCGTGGTGTTTCTGGTGCCGGGGCGCTGGCGGCGGTGGGGATACGCCTTCACCGACCGCGAGCTGCACGTCGCGCGCGGCTGGCTGACGCGGGTGCACACGATCGTGCCGGTGGCGCGGGTCCAACACATCGACGTCAGCCAGGGGCCGCTGGAGCGCGGGGCCGGCGTGGCCACGCTGCGGCTGCACACGGCGGGGACGGAGGGGAGTCTGGTCACCCTGCCGGGCATTTCGGCGGCGCGGGCCGGGGAGATCCGCGACGCGATCCGCGCGCGGATCGACGACGCGCCGTGGTGAGCCCCGGAGAGGTCGACGACGCCGCGCCGCGCCGGCTGGACCCGCGCACCCTGCTGCTGCTGCCGGTCCGGGTCGGCTGGGGCTCGCTGATTCTGGCCCTGCCCGCGGCGCTGGCCTGGGGGCGCGGCGAGGGGTTCAATCCCGGGCTGCTGATGTTCGGGCTGACCCTGTTCCTGGTCCTGTCCGTGGCCGGCGGCCTGCTGGGCTGGCTGACCTTCACCTATCAGGTGCTGCCGGATCAGGTGGTGGTGGCGCGCGGCCTGCTGAACCGGTCGCGCCGGTCGATCCCGGCGGAGCGGATCCAGGACGTCTCGATCACCCAAGGGCCGCTGTCGCGGCTGATCGGCCTGGCCGAGGTGCGGATCGAGACCGGCGGGGGGGAAAAGGACGAGGGCGTGCTGGCCAGCGTCAGCCTGGCGGAAGCGCGCCGGCTCAGGGAGGTCCTGCGGCGCAGGCCCGCGGCGGCGGGGGTCGACGGGGTGGAGACCGCGGCGGGCGAGGACGAGGACGTGCTGTTCCGCCTCGGGTTCGGCCGTCTTCTGTTCTCCGGCCTGTTCAAGTTTTCGCTGGTGTGGATCGCGGCAGTCTTTGGTCTGCTGCAGTACGGCACGGAGTTCAGCGGCTACGACTGGGAGTGGTGGCTGGGGCGTCTGAGGGACGTCGAGGGGGAGGTGCGGGCGCGGGCGGACCCGCAGCTGGGGCTGAGCCTGCTGGCGGCGGCCGTGGCCCTCGGCCTGGCGACCGGGGTCGGGCGCACCGTGCTGCGGAATTTCGGCTTCACCCTGACGCAGGACGAGCGGCGCTTCCGGGTGCGGCGGGGGCTGCTGACGCGGTCGGAGGTGGCGGTGGCCAGGCGGCAGATCCAGCTGGGTCTGGTCGAGCGGCCACCGGTCAGCGGGCGCCTGGGCTGGCGCGCCTTCCGGGTGCAGACCCTGGGCGGCGGGGGCGAGGCGTCGGGCCTGCAGGACCTGATGCCCTTCGCCCGCCCGCGCGAGGTGGCGCCGGTCGTCGCCCTGGCCGGCCTTCCGCCGTTCGAGCCGGAGCGGCTGGAGGCCGTCGCGCCCGGACACGCGGTGGGCGGGCTGATCGGCTTCGTGCTGGTTCCGGCGGCGGTCATTCTGGCAGCGAGCCTGTTCTTCTGGCCCGCGGTCGTTCTGCTGCCCCTGCCGGCGGCGGGGCTGGCCGTCGCCCTGCTGAGGCCGGGTCGCCATCGCTTCGCCTCGACGGCGGACAGCGTCCAGGTCCGCCGGGGCGTGCTGGGGCGGCGCGACTGGACCGTGCCGCACGGCGCCGTGCAGACGGTGATCGTCAGACAGGGGCCGCTGCAGCGCCGTCTCGGCCTGGCCACGGTGCGCATCGACACGGCGGCGGGCGGCGCGGCGGGCGGGCCCCACGTCCACGACCTCGAGACGGCGCGGGCGACGGCGTTCGTCGGCGGGCTGCTGGAGCGCGTGCATGCCCTGCCGCCGCGATGGAGGGCGGATCCGGTTCCGCCGCCGGGCCCCGCTGCGGGAAATCCGCCCCCGCCTTGACCCTCCGGCCAAGCTCGTGCGTTCAGGGCCCATGACCAAGCCCTCCAAGCCCGCCGTCCTGTCGATCCGCAACGCCGTCCTGGCCGATGTGGAGGCCATCTCCGCCCTCGTGGCCAAGGTCTACAAGGACATGCCGGCCTATACGCCGGGCATGCTGCGCGGGCAGATCGCCGCCTTTCCCGACGGCCAGTTCGTGGTCGAGTACGACGGCCAGATCGTGGGCTATGCCGCGGGCTTCCGCATCGACGAGAAGACGGCGCTGGCCCCACACACCTGGACCCAGATCACCGGCGGCGGCTATGCCGCGCGGCACGACCCGCTGGGCGACTGGTTCTACGGCATGGAGGTCTGCGTCGATCCTGACCGGCGGCGGCTGCGGATCGGCCAGCGGCTGTACGACGCCCGCCGCGACCTGTGCGAGGCGCAGAACCTGAAGGGCATCGTCTTCGGCGGACGCATGCCGGGGCTGGCGCGGCGCAAGGCGGCCTATCCCGACGCGCGCGAATATCTGGACGCGGTCACGGCCAGAAAGCTGAACGATCCGGTGATCGGCTTCCACATGCGCGGCGGCTTCGAGCCGATCGGGGTGCTGGAGAACTATCTGACCTCGGACACCGCCTCGATGGGGCATGCGGCGCACATGGTGTGGCGCAATCCCTACTATGCCGAGACGCACGGTCGGGGCGCGGCCTTTGCGGTCAAGGAGACGGTGCGGGTGGCGACGGTGCAGCTGCAGGCCCGCAAGGTCGCCAGCTTCGAGGAATTCATCTCCAACATCGAATATTTCGTCGACGTGACCTCGGACTATCGCTCGGACTTCGTGGTCTTCCCCGAGCTGTTCACCCTCCAGCTGCTGTCGCTGGAATCGAAGAAGCTCAGCCCGGTGGAGTCGATCGAGGCCCTGACCCGCTATACGCCGCGCTTCGTCGAGGCGCTGCGCAAGATGGCGGTGGAGTACAACATCAACATCGTCGGCGGCTCGCACCCCACGCGGACCGAGGACGGCGACATCCAGAACGTCGCCTACGTCTTCCTGCGCGACGGCTCGGTGCACGCCCAGGAGAAGATCCACCCGACGCCGAACGAACGGCACTGGTGGAACATCAAGGGCGGTGACCGGGTGCACGCCATCCCGACCGACTGCGGCCCGATCGGGGTGCTGATCTGCTACGACTCCGAGTTCCCGGAGCTGGCGCGGCGGCTGGTCGACGAGGGGGCGCGGCTGCTGTTCGTGCCGTTCTGCACCGACAACCGGCAGGGCTATCTGCGGGTGCGCTACTGCTCGCAGGCGCGGGCGATCGAGAACCAGTGCTACGTCACCCTGTCGGGCAATGTCGGCAATCTGCCGAACGTCGAGAACATGGACATCCAGTACGCCCAGTCGTGCATCCTGACGCCGTGCGACTTCCCGTTCGCGCGAGATGGCGTGGCGGCCGAGGCCAGCGAGAACGTCGAGACGGTGACGGTGGCAGACCTCGACCTGTCGGACCTGGCCTGGGCCAAGTCGCAGGGGACGGTGCGGAACCTGCGCGACCGGCGCTTCGACCTGTACAAGACGGTGTGGACCGACGGGGGCTGAGACCTCAGCCGATCCGGGCCGCCTCGGCGCGCGCGGGCTGGGCCTGGGTGCCCCAGAAGGACGCGACCGCACCCAGCAGCAGCACGACCCCGGCGGCGACGGCGAGGGCGCGCGCGCTTCGGCCGGCCAGCGGGCGCAGGGCCGTCAGGGCGAGCAGGGCCAGGACCGCCAGCACGCCGGGCAGGTCCATGCCGATGCCGAGGAAGACGGGATGGGCGAGGGAGAGGACCCAGCCCGCCGTGACCGCCCCGATCGCGGCGACCGCGGCCGAACCCCACGTCCGCTCCAGCCCCGGATCGAAACGGGCGACGACGGCGGCGGCGACGGCGGTCGCCAGCACCGGCCAGGCGAACAGGAAGGCCGTGGCGGGCGCGGCGATCTGGGTCATGAGCGCCAGAAGCCAGCCGAGCCCGAGCAGACCCAGCCAGGCGGGCCAGGCCCCGCGCGCGCCGGCGACGAAGGACAGGCCGACCCCGAGGGCGGCGGCACCCAGAAGCAGGGGGTTCGCCCCCTCCGCCGCCAGGCCCGGCAGCGTCAGCAGGACGACGAGGCCGGCGGTCAGACGGCGGTCCAGCGCCGCGCGCCCGCCCAGCGCCAGCAGGGCGACGGCCAGCACGGCCAGCGCCGCCCCCGCCTCCAGCCACGGCAGGCGGGCCAGCAGGGCGTAGTAGGTCTCCGCGGAGTCGGCGCGGGCGGCGGAGGGTCCGCCGAAGGCCCGCACGGCGTGGGCGGCGACGACGGCGACGGACAGGAACCACAGCCCGTCCAGCGCGCCGCGGCCGATCTCGCCGCGACGCACGCCGGCCCGGCGCCCCAGGGCCACCCCCACGAAGCCGATCAGCAGGGCGGCCAGGCCGAGGACGATCCAGCCCGTGGTCGGGGAGGTGACGATCACGACGCGCCCGAACAGGTCGGCCCAGACGGCGTCGGGGCCCGCCTGCGGCAGGGCGTCGGCCGTGGCCAGCAGCGTCGCCGTCTCCAGCGTCTGCGAGCCGATGTGCTGGACGCTGCCCCTGTCGAGGTTGGCGGGCGTCGACAGCGGGGTATGGTACTGCTCGGGCCGGCCGATGAAGGCGAGGTTCACCCCTTGGACGCCGCGATCGCGCGGCACGGTGAAATCCGAGCCGTTGGGCATCAGCTCATAGACGAAGGCCGCCAGGGCGTTTGTGGTCGCCCCGCCGTCGGCGCGGGCCGCGGCGCGGGCGAACACGCCGACCGTCGCGGCGTTGCCCTTGCCCGTCTCGAACATCATGGCCCGGCCGCCGCCGCCCCGCGCCTCCAGATTGATCACGGCGCCGACGCGATCCCGCAGCGGGTGGCCGCCGAAGAAGGCGCGGGCGCCGTCGAGATTCAGCTCCTCCGCGTCGGTGATGAGCACGATCACGTCCCGCGCGCGCGGGCCGCGGGCCTGAAGCGCGCGCACGGTCTCGAGGATGGCGGCCACGCCCGTGGCGTCGTCCGCGGCCCCCGGCGATCCAGCGACGGAATCGTGGTGGGCCATAAGCAGGAGGGCGGGCAGGTCCGGCCGCGTGCCGGGCAGGACGCCGATCAGGTTGACCACGCCGAGGCCGGTCGCGTCGACGTCCCACCGCTCCAGCCGGCGGACGGCCGCGGGGGACAGCACGCCCGTCTGGGTCGTCGGCGAGAGACCCAGCGCCGTCATCCGCGTGAGCAGATGATCCATGACCCGCGCATGGGCGGCGGAGCCGACAGGGTGCGGCTCGGCCGCGATGGCCCGCACGTCGGCCATGGCGCGTTCCGCGGAGAAGGCGGTGGCGGGGGCGTCGAGCTCGCGCGGCGCCGGCGTCAGGTTGGCGAAAACCGCGAGGGCGAGAGCGACGCCCAGCGCCACAGGCAGCCAGATCCAGCGCGGCATGAACCCCTCCCCCGAAGACGACGGGCGCAGCCTAGTTCGCTTGCGGGGCGAGCGTAAGGGGCCGAGGTCGGCTCAGGCGGCGCGGCGGAGGGCGCCGTGGGCCTTGACGTACAGGCCGGGGCGGCCGGCCACGGGGCGGAAGGCGACCGTGTCGGACGACAGGTTCTCGTCGGGACCGACGAACAGGCAGCCGTCGTCGGCCAGCGCCCGCTCCAGATTATCGAGCGCGAGGGCGCGGCGGCGCGGGTCCATGGTGCCGAGCACGTGCCGGCAGAAGACCACGTCGAAACGGGCACCGTCGGGCGCCGGCTCCAGCAGATTGGCGCGCCGCACCTCGATCCGGTCGCGCAGCTCGGGACGGGCCACCCAGCGGTCCTCGTCGCGTTCGAACCAGCGGATCATCGCCTTGGCCGACAGCCCGCGCTGGATCTCGAAGCCGGAATAGGCGCCCACGCGGGCGCGCTCCAGCGACAGGCGGTTGAGGTCGGTGGCGAGGACGTCGGCCTCGACGCCGCGCCCGGCGGCGGCCATGGCGAGGGAATAGGCCTCCTGTCCGGTCGAACACCCGGCGGACCAGAGTCTGACGCGGCCGCCGGGGCGGGCGGCCGAAAGCGCGGGGAGCAGCTGGTCGGCGAAGACGACGAAGCCGGCCCGGTCGCGGCGGAACCAGGTCTCCGGCTCCAGCAGGGCCTCGATCACCGACCAGGCGGTCGAGGCGACCGGCTTGTCCCACAGCGAACCCAGCAGGGCGTCGACGCCCTCGAAGCTCTCGCGTCGGGCCACGGGGGCGAGACGGTGCTCCGCCAGCTTCATGCGGTCGCGGGCCAGGCGCTGGCCGGTGCGGCCGACGACCAGGGCCTGCAGGCGCTCGAAGTCCTCCGGCGTCATCCCACGCCCGCCTCTTCGAACTTGGACGCCAGGACCTCGCCGTCGAACGGCTTCATGACGTATTCGTCGGCACCCGCCGCCAAGGCCTCGGAGATCCGCTCGGGGTCGGATTCGATGCTGCAGAACAGCACCTTGGGGCCGTCGCCACCGGGCAGGCCGCGCAGGCGCCGCAGGAAGGTCAGGCCGTCCATGACGGGCATGTTCCAGTCCAGCAGGACCACGTCAGGGAGGGCGGCGGAGCACTGCGCGAGGGCCTCGGCGCCGTCGGCGGCCTCGTCGACCTCATAGCCCAGGCCTTCGACGATGCGCCGCGAGACCTTCCGGATGATCCGGCTGTCGTCGACGATCAGGCAGGTGCGGGGGTCCAAGGGCGGCGTCCGAATCTTCGGGAAGCAGGGGTTTGCGAGGCCGCCCATGATCGCCGTTGGCGGGTTAACGAGACGTTGGGGAGGGGCCTTAAGCGTCCATTAGTCATGCCCGGTCGGGCCCTCTTCCCTCCGCCCGGGTCAGGCCGGCAGATCGGCGGCGAGACGAACCCGGCCCTCTTCCACCTGAACGTCCAGCGTGCCGCCCATGCGGCCGACGGCCAGCCACAGCCAGTGCGGCTGGATCCACTGGCCGGGGAGCCCCTCTTCCAGCGGCCGGCCGGCGAGGCCCGCGGCGGCCTCGGCCTTCAGCCGGGCGCGCGCGCCCTCGGCCAGGCCCTCGATCTTCAGCCGGTCGCCCTCGACCCGCACCGTGACCGTGGCCTGTCCGCCCGACGGCAGGGCCCCCAGGGTCATGTAGGCGAGGTTCAGCAGCACCCGGGCGGACGCCCTGGACAGGTCGGTCGGCGCGACGTCCCAGACCAGGGTCGCGCGGCCGCCCGCGGTCAGGTCGCGCACCAGCTTCTCCAGCGTCGGCCCGGAGAAGGTCTCCGCCGAGGACGCCGCCCCCCAGGCGACGCGGGCGAAGTCGACCACGGCGAGCAGACGGCGCGCGCTCTGGCCGATCAGGGCCATGGCGTCGTCGCGCATGTCCTGGGCCGAGGGGTCGTCCAGCAGGTCCAGGCCCTGCATCACCGCGCCGGCCGGGCTGATGACGTCGTGGCACAGCTTGGCGGCCACGAGGGCGGCCAGTTCGGTTTCGTCGCGGTCGGCGAAGGCGTCGGTCATGGCCGGCAAGCTGGCCTGATTTGGGCCCTCGCGGGAAGAGGCGAGGACCATGAAGGGTTCATCACAACGAACACGACGAAGGACACGACGGACACGACGGGACCGGCGCGCGCGGCCGCGCGCAGCGCCTTGATCCGATGATTGACGCAGGAATGCCTGCGGCGGCTTCCGACCCGGTCCCGTCGTGATCGTTGTGATCCGTTGTGCTCGTTGTGATGCCTTGAATGGACACCGCAGTTCCGCTGTTGGCGATGCTGCTCTATTGGCCGCTGATGATCGCCACCCCCTCCCCCCTCGACGCCCTGACCGCCGGAACCCTGATCGACGTGCTGGCGGAGATCGCCGAGGACGCGGCGGCGGTGATCCGGCCCTATTGGCGCAGCGGCGTGGTCGCCGACGCCAAGGCCGACGACAGCCCCGTCACCCACGCCGACCGCGAGGCCGAGGCGCTGATTCTGGAGCGGCTGACCGCGCTGTGGCCCGACGTGCCGGCCGTGGCCGAGGAGCAGTCGGAGGCGCAGGGGCGGCCGGACACGGCGCCGGACCTGTTCTGGCTGGTCGATCCGCTGGACGGCACGCGCGGCTTCGTGCGCGGCGACGCGCAGTTCACCGTCAACATCGCGCTGATCCACGGGCGACGGCCAGTGGCGGGCGTGGTGACGGCCCCCGCGCTGGACCTGACCTGGGCCGGCGGACCGGATGGCGCCGTGCGCCGCACGATCGGCGGGGTCTGTGAACCGATCCGCGTACGGCCGCGGCCGGCCGTGGCGCTGGCGCTGATGAGCCGCGGCGTGAAGCCGGAGGACGCCGCGGCGCTGGCGGACCTGCACGGCTGCCTCGAATGGCGGGGCGAGGATTCCTCGCTGAAGTTCTGCCGCATCGCCGAGGGCGACTGCGACGTCTATCCACGCACCGGGCCGACGTCGGAGTGGGACACGGCGGCGGGCCAGGCGGTGCTGGAGGCGGCCGGCGGGCGGGTGCTGGGCCCGGACGGCGCGCCGCTGGCCTATGGCAAGCCGGGCTTCATGAACGGGGCGTTCGTGGCGTACGGGGCGTAGGGAAGGGCATCAATCGAGGCGTTTCGCTCAGCCTTGGCCGCCCTTTTCGACCAGCCGGCCGCGGGCGTCGGGCATGAGGCCATTTCGGCGGCATATCTCAGCAACTTGAGCACTTCGACGCGCTTCCAGTTCATGCTCCCGCGGCGTGTCGGCCCCGAGAAAGGGCGGTCCAAAGGATCGCTCGAGAGTTTCCGGGGTCGTGTCGGCAGACACGAACAGCGCCGGTTCTTGGCCAGGAGCAAGCAACAGGCCGCACGCGATCGTCCGATCCCTTGAAACACGGAGATCGACGACTGTGACGCCCGGCACGTCCCGGAAGAGCCATTCGGCTTTGGCCTGGAGGTAGGACGGTATGTCTTGGGCGACGATGGCTTGGGCAGGCTCCCGCACCGAAGGCCGGTCGCAGCCCGTCAAAACCGCCATCGCAGCGGCCGCTCCGCAGTACGCGGCCGGACATCGCGAACCGAAGCACATCATTCAAAACTCACACTCTACGGATCGGCCGCGCCACCGACGTCATGGAGCTAAATCGTTCTACCCGGGCATCATGATGACGACGTCTTCGATTTCGGCGAGTTCGCGGCTCGTCCACGCTCCTGTCTCGGTCAGAGGCTGAGCAGCGCCTCGGCCTGGCGCGCCAGCAGCGGACAGCCCTCCTCGGTCGCCACCTCTGCGGCGGCGGCCAGCATCAGGCCGGTCTGCCCGGCCGAGGCGTCGCACAAGCGCGCGCGGGCGAGGGCGACGCGGGCCAGACCGATCTGGTCGGCGGCCCAGTCCAGCGGCGCGCTCGGAAGGGACACGCGACGGCGCAGATCGGCCTGGACCGAGTCCAGGGCCGCCAGATCACCGGCCGCCTCGGCGGCGGCGACGCGCCCGGCGGACAGGCGCTCGCGGGCGAGGGACCCCAGCACCAGACCAGGCCCGGCCGCGCGGCACAGGGCCTCGACGGCCACGAGGCGGGCGGACCCGACGCCGGAGACCAGCTGTACGGCACACCAGTCCAGCGGGCTGTGGTCGGGGGTGAACTGGTCGCCGGCGGCCTCCAGCAGGGCGCGGGCCTGATCGCGGGCGGGCGCGTCGTCGGCCAGCGCCGCAAGGGCGGACAGGCCGGAGGCGCTGAGCGCCAGCGCCCGGGCCCGGGTCAGGGGGCGGCGCTCGGCCGGGCTGGATTCGACCAGGGCGAACAGGTCGCGGCCGGCCTGATCCAGCAGGCGGGCGTCGCGCTGGGCGATACCGGCCTCCAGCGTCAGGCCGGCGCGGTCCAGCCGCACGGCCTCGGCCAAGGGATCGGACGAGCCTTCCAGCCCGTGGACCGCCAGATCCAGCAGGGCGGCGGCCTCCAGCAGGCGCACCGGCCGGCCGTCGAGGCGCGCCTGACGCGCGGAGATGCGGGCGTGGACGGCGACGGTGGCCTGACGGCCGGAGTCGCGGGCGATCAGTTCTGCGGCTTCGTCCAGCAGGCCGGGTCCGCCGTACAGGTCGAAGCGCAGCAGCAGCGCCTGGGCGCGGGCGCAGCGGGCCTCTTCCAGCCGGGCCGCGGCCTGCGCCGCGCGTTCGGCGTCGCGCGCGGCGTCGTCGGCCTGCGCCAGCGCGTCCTTGCGGCCGGTGCGGGCCGCCAGCTCGCGCCACAGGGCGGCGGCGGTCAGCCAGGCCTGGTCGGGTTTGGCGCAGGAGGCGCGGCCGGCGTCGATGGCAGCGCGGCGCGCCTCGGCCTCGACCAGTTCGACGCCGACCAGCTCCAGCCAGCCCAGATCGTCGCGGTCGCGGTCGCGACCGAACAGCCTGCGCAGATCCTTGCCGAACTCGAACATGCCGCCTCCTGGCGCGTCCCGGAACGGGACCGTGACTCCGTCTGTTCCAACCGACAAGCAAATGCGTGGCCGCGGGATGGGTTCGGCCCTTGCGACCCTCCGTCCGGCGCCTATCTGCATCCGCGACTGTTGCAGGAGCAGATATGACGGCCTCCCCCCTCTTCGACCCGATCACCCTCGGCGCGCTTCAGCTGAAGAACAGCGTCGCCATGGCCCCCATGACCCGCAGCCGCGCCGGGGCCGGCGAGGTGATCAACGCCACCGCCGCGACCTACTACGCCCAGCGCGCGGGCGCGGGCCTGATCATCAGCGAGGCGACCCAGATCAGCCGCTCGGGTCAGGGCTATCCGAACACCCCGGGCGTCTTCACCGAGGACCAGGTCGCGGGCTGGAAGGCCGTGACCGACGCCGTGCACGCCGCGGGCGGCCTGATCGTGGCCCAGCTGTGGCACGTGGGCCGGGTGTCGATCTCGGACTATCAGCCCGACGGCCTGCCGGGCTGGGCGCCGTCGGCGATCGCGCCCGACGGCGGCAAGGCCATGCGGCCCGACTTCTCGATGACCGAGTTCGAAACCCCGCGGGCCCTGACGGTCGAGCAGATCAAGGATGTGGTCGCCGACTATGCCCACGCGGCCGAGATGGCGAAGACGGCCGGGTTCGACGGCGTCGAGATCCACGCCGCCAACGGCTATCTGATCGACCAATTCCTGAAGGACGGCGCCAACACGCGCACCGACGCCTACGGCGGCTCGCTGGAGAACCGCGCCCGCTTCATGCTGGAGGTCGTGGACGCGGTGGTGAAGGTCTGGGGCGCGGACCGCGTGGGCATCCGTCTGTCGCCGTCGAACGGCGCGAACGGGACGAAGGACAGCGACCCCGCCTCGATCTTCCTGCACGCCGCGGCGGCGCTGAAGCCCTATGGTCTGGCCTTCCTGCACCTGATCGAGGGCGAGCCGGACACGCCCATGTCCATCAAGGACGGCGCGCCGCAGCTGGCCGCGCAAATCCGCCAGGCCTTCGGCGGCCCGCTCATGTTGAACGGCGGCCTGACCCGCGAACTGGCCGAAAAGGCCCTCGCCGAGGGCCGCGCCGACCTGGTCAGCATCGGCGTGCCCTTCCTGGCCAACCCCGACCTGATCGCGCGCTGGAAGACGGGCGCCGAGCTGAACCCGGCGGACAAGGCCACCTTCTACGGCGGCGGGGACAAGGGCTACATCGACTATCCGACGCTGGCGGACGTCACCGACCGGGGGTGAGCGTTCAGGCCGCGTCGCCCTTGTTCCGGCGCCCCCGACGTTCCAGGGTCGGGGTCGTCAGGACGTGAGGGAGTCGGGCCATGCCCTTCCGGGAGCAGGAGACCGCCCGCGGCGCGATGCCGGGAGCGCGGGGGAGGTCGATACGGGCGCAGGCGCTGACAGTCGCCCTTGCGGCGGGGCTGGTGTCGGTGCCGACGGCCTTTGCGCTGGCCCCGGTGGCCGGGGGCGGCGGCCGCCTGGCTGCATCGGTCGGCGATCAGGCCGCCACCTGGGTGAGGCTGCCCTCAGGTCGCGCCGGCTCCCCCTACCGCCAGCCACTGGTCCTCGGCGGGGCGCCGCCCTATGCCGCCGTCGTGATCTCCGGTGCCCTGCCGGAGGGGCTCAGCGTTTCTGACGGCCTGCTCCAGGGCACACCGACCGGGGTCGGGCGCTTCGCGTTCACAATCCAGGTCACGGACTCTCGGGGCCAGGTCACCACGCAGGACTATCGCCTCGACATCCTCGCGGCCCGTCACCCCGTCGGCAAGGCAGGCGGGGCCGGACAGGTCTCCTGACCCCTACCCCCGCTCCTTCGTCTTCATGAACCGCACCTTGGGGAAGCGTTCGCCCACATATCCCGTCTCCCAGCTCGATTTGGCCAGAAAGACCGGGGCGGCGTCGATGTCGGTGGCCATCTGGGGGCGGTATTTGCCCATGAAATCTTCCAGGTCGGCCTTGTCGCCGCCGATCCAGCGGGCCTCGGCGTAGGGCGACGGTTCGAACAGGACGTCGAGGCCGTATTCCTCGCCCAGCCGGTCGGCCATGACCTCGAACTGCAGCTGGCCGACGGCGCCGACGATGAAGTCCGAGCCCAGCTCGGGCCGGAACAGCTGGGTCACGCCCTCCTCGGCCAGGCCGTCCAGCGCCTTCTTCAGGTGTTTGGCCTTCAGCGGATCCTTGACCCGCACGCGCTGCAGGATCTCCGGCGCGAAATTGGGCAGGCCGGCGAAGCGGATCAGGCCGCTCTCCGACAGGCTGTCGCCCACGCGCAGCACGCCGTGGTTGGGGATGCCGATGACGTCGCCGGCGAAGGCGTCCTCGGCCAGCTCGCGGTCGCTGGCGAAGAACATGATGGGGGCGTTCACCGACAGCGACTTGCCGGTGTTCTGGACCTTCAGCTTCATGCCGCGGCGGAACTGGCCCGAGGCCATGCGGAACATGGCGATGCGGTCGCGGTGGTTGGGGTCCATGTTGGCCTGGACCTTGAAGACGAAGCCGGTGACCTCGGTCTGGCCCGGCTGGACGGTCAGGGCGACCGGCTCGGGCGCGTTGCGCGTCTCCGGCGGGGCTTCCTTCTTCGCCGGCATCACCTTGGGCGGCGGGGCCCAGTCGCCGATCGCGGCCAGCAGCTGGTCGATGCCGAAGTGGCGCAGCGCCGATCCCCACAGGACGGGCGTCATATGCCCCTCCAGGAAGGCCTGCCGGTCGAACGGCTTGTAGCCGCCCTCGACCAGCTCCAGCGCGTCGGTCAGGTCGGCCTGCTCATCGCCTTCGAAGTGCGCGGCGGCGTCGGCCAGGGGCAGGGGATCGCCGTGCTCCGGATCTTCGTCGGACCCGGCGATCTTGCGGACATAGGGCTGGAACATGCCGGTGCCGATCTCGACCATGCCGCGCAGGCGGTTGCCGCTCTCGGCCGGCCACCAGATCGGCGAGGGGTCCAGCTGGAGGCGCGAGGCGATCTCGTCCAGCAGGGCCATCGGATCCTGGGCCTCGCGGTCCAGCTTGTTGATGAAGGTGATGATCGGGATGTCGCGCAGGCGGCAGACCTCGAACAGCTTCAGCGTCTGGGGCTCGATGCCCTTGGCGGCGTCCAGCACCATGATGGCGCAGTCGGCGGCGGTCAGGGTGCGGTAGGTGTCCTCCGAGAAGTCCTCGTGCCCGGGGGTGTCGAGCAGATTGAACATCTTGCCGTCGTGCTCGAACGTCATCACCGACGCCGAGACGGAGATGCCGCGCTCCTTCTCGATCTTCATCCAGTCCGAGCGCGTGCGCCGGTTCTCGCCGCGCGCCCGCACCGCGCCGGCCGCGCGGATGGCCCCGCCGGACAGCAGGATGTGCTCGGTCAGGGTGGTCTTGCCCGCGTCGGGGTGGGCGATGATGGCGAAGGTCCTGCGACGCAGGGCCTCCTGTTCGACGGTCAGTCTGGACATGGCCGCGGGGGTTAGCGCGTGCGCGGTCTCAAGTCATCACATGCCCTGAACGAGGTGCAGGATGTTGCCGTCCGGATCCTTGAACCAGGCCATGCGCATGTTGCCCGACCGGTGCACGCCGTCTTCCCACGTCGTGCCGGGGATGTCGTATTTCTCGAAGGTCACGCCGCGTCCCGTCAGGGTGCGCACGACGTCCTCCAGCCCCTCGTCGAGGGCCCAGACCACGGCGTTGGCCAGGTTGGAGCCGGCGTATTCGGAGACGTAGACCGTCAGCCGCGTGGCACCGGTGCGGTAGACGGCCATGGTCGCCTCGGCCGTCTCGACGGGCAGGTCCAGCGTCTCGCCATAGAAGGCGCGGGCGCGGGCCAGGTCGGTCACCGCGACGATGGGATGGGCGTCGATGGTCCGAAGCACGGGCATTCTCCTGGCTGCACGTCCTGCAAACGCGCGCGCCTGAATCCAGATCACCCGTCGCAAAACGGAATCGCGGTGTTAATCATCCTGAACGATTTTTCGCGAACCGATCGGAGCGCGCGAGGTGGCCCTGCTCGATCTCCTGACTCCCCAGGAACGCCGTTGCCTGTCCGGCGTCGCGCGGCACCGTCAGGCCGACGAGATTTCGGCCGAGCTGGGCATCGCCCGGGCCACCGTGGAGCGGCACCTGGCCAACGCCCGGCGCAAGCTGGGGGTAACGAGCTCGCGCGCGGCGGTCCGCCTGCTCCACGACCGCGGCGAGGCTCTGCATACCGGGTATGCAGCGGGTTTTTCCCGCCTGCCGGACGCCCCCCCTGCGGCCGATCCTCTGCGTCCCGAAGGAGGACGCGATGATCGAACCCAAACGGACCATCCCCGACTGGTACAAGGCGGACTGGACGCCCGCGAACGGCCCCGACCGGATGCCGGCGATGACCTGGCAGGATCTGGAGACGGTGCTGGACCAGCTGGCCCGGACGCCCGAGCGCAAGGCCTGGGCGGACCAGCTGTTCGCCCGGCTGCAGAGCACCAGCGACGTCCTGACGCCGATGGATCTGCTGCAGCAGATCATCCTGACGGCCTCGGTGATCGCCGGCCCGACCGCGGGCCCCTCGGCGCCGCCGTCCTCGTCGGCCGACCTGCACGCGGGCGCCCTGCCGCGCTGGAGCCTGACCGACCTGGAGTGGGCCATCAACTACAGCGTGTCCGGGCCGCGCCGAGCCCTCGCGCTGGAGCGGCAGAGGGATCTGCTGCGGCGCCGGGGGGATCTGGGTTCGGGAGCCGAGACGCTGCGCTCGATTTTCTTGATCGCGGCCGGGCTGCTGTCCGGGAAAGCCTCGCGCACAGCGAAGCGCCCGCCCCGGGAGCCCGAGGCCTGGCCGAGGGACTCCTCCGCGTCGTGCTGATCCTGGCCGCCTTGGGCTTCTGCACGTTTTTGTTGATGACAGCGGCAGATTTCGCGTTATGGTTGCAACAGCTCCTGTTCCAGGGGCCCGGGATACCGAGGACGCACCTATGAAAAGACGTGAAGCCCACCACGATCTGGCCCAGTCCGTGGCCGATCAGCTGTTCGCCACCGAGCGGGCCGTCGACGACGCCATGTGCAGCATCGCCGGCCTGACCCAGTCCCTGCCCGGCCGCGCCCGCGAGGCCGGGTTCTCCGCCACCCGCGGCCAGGTCGTCTACGACCGGCTCGTCGAGGCCATGGCCGCCCAGGCCCGCGCCCGCGCGGCCGTCGTCGAGGTCCACAACGCCCTGGCCGACCTGAAGACGGAGTCGGTCTTCCGGTCGCTGCCGATCGGCGGCGGGACCAAGGACGAGAAGCCCGGCACGTCGGGCCACCTTGCGGTGGTGGCCGCCTAGGGTCGATAGTCCCGCCTCCAACGGGGGCTGGATGTCGACGCTCGAACTGATCGGTCTGGCCGTCATGGCCGGCGTATGCGGCCTGACCTGGTTCAGGGGCGGCCCGCTGGAAAAGCGGGTCGCCCTTGCCGTGAGCACCGCGTGGATCGGCTCCACCGTGGTCGACATGGACTGGTGGACCGGGGTCCAGTGGGGGATCCTCGTGATCGACGTGGCCCTCGCCACCTGGCTGACCCTGCTGGCCGCGGGAAGCCGCCGCCGGTGGCCGGCGGTCGCCGCGGCGGGCGCGATCCTGCTGGTCATCACCCACGTGGCCTTCCTGATCTCGGCCGAGATGCGGCAGGCGGGATTCTTCACCGCCTACTACATCTGGAGCTATCTGGTGCTGGGCGCAGTGCTGTGGGGCGGGGTCACGGCGACGCGGCCGTCCCCGGCCTGACCCGGACCCGTCGCGTCACCCTCCGCAGACCCACTCCCGGTCCGGCTTTTCGACGCGCCCGCCCTTCATGACGAAGCGCACGTCCTTCAACGCGTCGAGACTTTCCGTGGGGTTCAGCGGCACGGCGATGAGATCGGCCCATGCCCCGGGGCGGATCACGCCCAAACCGTCGTCTCCCAGCATCCGGCCGGCGTTCCAGGTCGCGGTCTGCAGCGCCTCGGCCGGCGTCATGCCGGACTCGACATAGGCGACCATGGTGGCGCGGGCGCCCTGGCCGCGGCCCGGACCATAGGGGATGTAGAGGTCCGACCCCAGGGCGATGGGCACGCCCAGACGGTGCGCGCGGGCGAAGCGCTCGCGCGGGGCGGCCAGCATGCCCTCGATCTCCGCCACCGGCGGGCGCGGGGTCCATCCGGAGCTGAACTCCTGAGCCATCTCCAGCGACGGATCGGTCGGCACCAGCCACACGCCCTTTTGCGCCATCAGTCGCAGCGTCTCGTCGGAAACCTCGTAGCCGTGCTCGATGGAGGTGACGCCGGCCATGACGGCCTCGCGGATCGCCGCGTCGGAGGTGGCATGGGCGGCGACGGGGACCCCGTGTCGACGCGCCTCGTCGACGATCGCCTCCAGTTCCGCGACCGACAGGCGCGTCCGCTGGGGCGTGGCTTCCGGGTAGACCTTGATGACCCAGGCACCGGCGGCGACCGCCTCGCGCACGGCCGCGCGGGCGTCGTCGGCGCCGGCGACGATGCGATACTCGGCACCGACGAGATGGTGCGGATCGTGCGGCAGGGGCTCCATCTGGCCGCCCGCCGGGGCCAGGCCGGGACCGGAGCCGTAGAGCCGCGGTCCGGGCACGCGCCCCTCCGCGAAGCCGCGCGCCAGCTGGAGATCGAGATATCGGCCGGAGTTTCCGAGATCGCGGATGGTGGTGAAGCCGGCGTCCAGATAGTCGCGGCCCCGCCGCGCCCCGGACAGGGCGCGCAGGGCGTCGCCCTCCAGGCCGGCGTCGATCGCGGCGACCTGGCCAAGGCTCTGCCCGGGTGCCTGCTCCATCAGGATGTGGGTGTGTCCGTCGATGAGCCCGGGCAGGACCGAGCAGCGGGACAGGTCGATCAGGATTCCGCCGTCGGGAAGGGCCAGCCCCTGCCCGACCTCGACCACGCGGTCGCCCCGGATCAGGATGTCGCGCGCGCCGACCATGCGACCCGCCTGGGAATCGAACAGGTCTCCGGCGCGCACGAGTTGGGTCGGCCCCTGCGGCCGGCGCATCTGCGCCTCGGCCGGGGCGGCGAGGCAGGCGGCCAGCAGGGCGGCGCAGGCGGTCAGGGTCCGGCGGGTCATGTCGTCTCCGATGATGTCGGAGTGAGAGGCCCGGAACGCGGTCGGCGGATGCGCGACGCCGCGTGAAATCGCGGCAACCTTTCGCCGTCCGTCAGATCGGCATCCGCATGATTTCCTGGTAGGCCTGGATCACCTGGTCGCGGACGGCCATGACGGTCTCCAGCGAAGCCTCGGCGGACGAGACGGCGGTGACCACGTCGATCAGACTGCCCTGGCCCTGCACCGCCTGGGTCATCTGCATCTCGGCGGCGCGGGTCTGTTCCACCGCCCCCTTCATCACGCCGTCAAGGATGGCGCCGAACTCGGACCCGCCGGCCGGGTCCATGCCGCCGGGGCCGCCGACGGCGGCGCCCGACTGGATCGCCTGATAGGCCTTGACGGCGGCCATGGGGTTCATCGGTCAGGTCCTCAGCGCTTCAGGATGTCGAGGGTGCGCTGCTCCATGGCGCGCGCCGTCTCGATCACGTTCAGATTGGCCTCGTAGGCGCGCTGGGCCTCGCGCATGTCCATGGCCTCGACCAGGGTGTCGACGTTGGGGCGCAGGACGTAGCCCTCGGCGTCGGCCGCCGGGTGGTTGGGGTCGTAGTCGCGGCGGAACTGGCCGGGGTCGGCGCGCACCTCGGCCAGGGCCACGCCGGTCGCGCCGTCCACGTCCTGCGACCTGAACACGGGCACCTGCCGGCGATAGGGCTGGCCGCCCGGCGTGTCCGAGGTCGAATCGGCGTTGGCGATGTTCTCGGCGATCACGCGCATGCGCGACTGCTGCGCCTTCAGGGCGCTGGCGGCCACGGCCATGGTGGAGTTGCGGGGCGGGATGGGGTCAGGCACGGGTCAGCCCTCCTCAGCGGCCGGGCGGCCGGGCGGCCATGCGCAGGAGCGACATGGACTTCTGGTACAGGCTGATGGCGGCGTCGTAGGCCATGCGGCTCTCGGCCATCTTCAGCATCTGCTCCTCCACGACCACGGCGTTGCCGTCGAGCGTGGTCTCGGAATCCGGGCTGTCCTGCACCGCGAAGCGCGCGGGCTGGTGGGTCGGCGCGATGTGGGCGGCCGAGGTGCGGGCCATCTGCAGGCCGCCGGCGCCCTGCATGGCCCTGGCGAAGTCGGTCGGCTGGCGCAGGTCGCGCGCCATGTAGCCGGGGGTGTCGGCGTTGGCGACGTTCTGGGCGATGACGCGCTGGCGCTCGTCCAGCCAGGTCAGCCGGCCCTTGATCTGGTTCAGCAGCGGCAGGTCGGTGATCGACACGGCCCCGTCCCTCAGACGACGCGGGCGGAGGCGCCCGCACGAAATGTGACCGGGCGTGGTTAATGAAGCGTTTTCTAAACCGGCCATTAACCCTGACCGTTAACGATCCGGGGCGATGGATTTCCTCGACCTGCTTCGCGCCGTGTTCGGCCTAGCCTTCACCCTGGGCCTGATCGGGGGCGCCGCCTGGGCCGCGCGCCGCTATGCGCCCCAGCTGATGGCGAAGCTGTCGGCCCAGCGCGGCGAGCGCCGCATGGCCGTGGTCGAGACCCTGGTGCTGGACCCGGCGCGGCGGCTGGTGCTGGTCAAGATCGACGATGAGGAGCGGCTGATCCTGCTGGGAGAAGGCCGCGAACTGATCGAGCCGCGGGGGCCGGTCAAGTGAAGCTGCTGGGCATGCCCACCCGTGCGGAGCTGAAACGCGCGGCCCTGCTGTCGCTGTGCGTCACCCTGGCCTGTCTGCTCTGGCCGCTGGGCGCGCTGGCGCAGGAGGCGGCGCAGGCCGCGGCCGGATCCTCGGCGATCAACGTCGACCTCGGCACCGGGGCCGGCCTGACCACGCGGGTGGTGCAGCTGGTCGGGCTGATGACGGTCCTCAGCCTGGCCCCGTCGATCGTGATCATGACCACCAGCTTCGTGCGCATCGTGGTGGTGCTGAGCCTGCTGCGGACGGCGCTGGGGATGCAGCAGTCGCCGCCCAACGCGGTGCTGGTGTCGCTGGCCCTGTTCCTGTCGGCCATCGTCATGGCTCCGACCTGGCAGGACGCCTATGATTCGGGAATCAGGCCGCTGATGGATCAGCAGATGGAGCTGCCGCAGGCCTTCGACCTGGCGGCCGACCCGGTGAAGAGCTTCATGCTCGGTCAGGTGGATCGCGGCGACCTGGAACTGTTCACCCGCCTGTCCAACATCGAGGTCCCGCCGACCGCCCAGGACCTGCCCCTGCGCGTGGTGGTCCCGGCCTTCATGATCAGTGAACTGAAGACGGCGTTCGAAATCGGATTTCTTCTTTTCGTTCCGTTCCTTGTGATCGATCTGGTGGTGGCGTCCGTGCTCATGTCCATGGGCATGATGATGCTGCCGCCGGTGGTCATCTCCCTGCCCTTCAAGTTGATCTTCTTCGTCCTCGTGGACGGGTGGAGGCTGATCGCGGGCAGCCTGGTGGAGAGCTTCCAGAAGGCGTCCGGCGGAGGGTAAGTCCCCAGCCCGTGGGGCTTTGCGCGCCGAAGTCGCTTGCCAAGCGAGAAAAAAGCGGCGTCAATCCGGCCGTCGTCGCCCAGTCGGGGCGGCAGAAAATCGGAAACGACCCAACATGACCACTCAAGCCGAACTGATCGCCGCCGTCGCCAAGGACGCGGGCGTGTCGCAGGCCGACGCCGGCCGCGTGCTGACCGCCATCGTCGACAACATCCACAAGTCGCTGAAGTCCGGCGGCGACGTCCGCATCTCGAACCTGGGCGTGTTCGACACCGCCGCCCGCGCCGCGCGCGAAGGCCGCAACCCGGCGACCGGCGCGACGATCAAGATCGCCGCTTCCAAGGCCGTGCGCTTCCGCGTGTCGAAGCCGCTGAAGGACGCCGTGAACGGCTGAGCCCTTCGGCTCATTGAAGGATCAGGCGCCTGCGGGCGCCGGTCGGGCGGGCGGAGCGGCGGGCGTCGCTCCGCCCGTTTGCGTTCGGGCCGCCGCCGGGGTCTGGGCGCGGAACTTCGCCCGGGCGCCCTCGACCCAGCCGGTGAAGGTGCTGGAGCTCTGGATCGCCGTCGCCAGACCGGCGGGCGAGGACAGGGTCAGCGGATCGTAGAGCGCCACGCGCAGGGCGTCGGGATTGCGGGCCTTTTCCACGAAGGGCGCGTAGCGCTGGGCCAGACGGGAGAGGCCGGCGTCGTCCCGGCCCAGCGAATAGCCGACCCCGGCGCGGACCAGCCGGGTCTCCTCGGCCGCCGACAGGGGGGCGGTGGCGTCCAGATGCCGGTCGCCCAGCAGCCGCTCGTACAGCGCGCCCGCGCCGGCCCAGTTTTCCTGCTTCCACAGAATTTCAGCCCGGACCTCCAGCGCGGCCGGCGCGGCGTCGTCGCCCAGAACCTCGAGCGCATGATCGAAGCGGCCCAGGTCCATCAGGGCCCGCGCCTCCAGCGCGCGGCGCTCGGCGTTGAGCTCCGACGGCAGCAGCGTGGTGCGGGTCGACCAGATGGCCTGGAGCGCCGCTTCGGGCTGGCGGTCCATCAGGTAGACGGTGGCGAGGTCGGTCGCGACCACCGCCCGGGCCACGCCCTCCAGCCTCTGGTCGACCTGGTACTTCAGCAGCTCGGCGGCCTGGTCCAGCAGGTCGACGTCGATCAGGCGGCGCGCCAGGCGGCGCACCATCTCGTCGCCGTCGGCGCCGATCGGCGTCAGTTCGCGGAAGTCGTAGAACAGCCCCAGCGCCTGGATCGGCTGCAGGCCGTCGGCGCCGCCCTCGAGGAACAGCATGCGGAAGGCGGCCTGGACGTCGGCCTGGAGTTCGACGCCGCCCGGCATGGCCGCCATGCGGGGGCCGGCGGCACGCAGCGCCGTCAGGGCTTCGCGATAGAGGCCCTGGGACAGATACAGACGGCCGAGGGTGCGGATCACCTCCAGCTCGGTGGCGTCGCCGCGCCAGCGCCAGCGCAGCACCTCGAGCTCGGTCGCGGCGGCCCTCGGCGTCATCGTCCCGCGCGCCAGACCGATCCGCACGACGCCGAGGCGGGCGGGCACGGCGACGGCGTCGTCGGGGGCCCGGCCCACCGCCGCGAACACGGCGCCCGCCTTGTCCAGCTCGCCGGAAGTTTCGAACAGGCGGGCCTGGACGAGGCGGATCCGCAGTTGCTCGGCGGCCCCGATCTCCTGGCTGAGCGCATAGGCGATCAGGGCGCGGGCGGCCTCGAGATCGCCGAGCTCCACGGCGGCCAGGGCATGGGCGCAGGCGAAGCGGGCGCGCCATTCCGGCGGGAAGGCGTCCACCACTCCGGCGGCGGCCGTGAACTGGCGGCGGGCCTCTTCCCAGTCTCCGTTGCGGCTGGCGATCAGGCCCAGCCACGCCCGGGCCGAGGGGTCGCCGGCGAGCGCGGCCCCGGACAGGTCGGCCTGGGCCTCCTCCAGCCGTCCGATGGAGACCCGGGCGGCGGCGCGGAGACCGCGCACCTCGGCCTCGCCCAGCATGCCGGGCTGGACGTCGACCAGGGCGTTCAGGGTGCCCACGGCCTCGTGGCCGAGGCCCGATCCCACGAGGAAGCGGGCGTAGGCGAGACGCTTCTCCGCCGGCGCGCGCGGATCGTCGGCGGCGGCCGCGCCCTCTTCGGCGGCCTCGGCCTGAAGCGTGCGGTGACGGGCCAGGAAGCCGCCCTCGTCGGGGGCCCTCCAGGCCTCGAGGATGAGGGCCGGATTGGGCGCCTTGCGCGGCGCTCCGTCGGCCGGGTCGCCGGCCGCGTCGAGGAGGGCGGTCGGCGACGACAGGATCAGGCCACGCGGGCGCGAGACCACCACGCGGTCGCCGTCGGCGACGATGCTCAGATCGTCGGCACCCGTCTCGATGGCCAGGCCCTGGGCCGAGGGCAGGACGTGCAGATCGACGGTGCGGCGGCGCTGGGGGAAGCCCTTGGCGGGGCCCACGGCCGTGACGGCGGCGAAGCGGTCGCCGACCACCGGATCGGTCAGCCAGACGGCCCGGCCCGAGCCGGCCATGTTGAACACCAAGGCCGGCTCGCCCGACGGGTCGCGATCGACGCTGACGCCGCTCGCCCCCGCGGCCTCGCCGCCGATGCGAACGGTCCAGGTCCCGCCCTCGGCGGAGGCGGAGACGGCCAGGTCCCGGGGGGCCTCGATGCGCAGGGCGACATAGTCGGGCCCGGCGGCCCAGCGGGCCGCGCCGGCGGGGCCCAGATCGGCGTCGCTGGCAAGGTCCAGTTTGGCGGCGGCGTCGAACACGACCCAGACCGCGTCGCCGCGGCGGAAGACCGCGGCGCCCACGGACGAGGGCCAGTCGAACTTCAGCGTCGCCGTTCGGGCCGACGCGTCGACCCGCACGGGAACGGTCGGGACGCCGGCGGTCGCGACCGTCTCGTCCTTGACCGGTTCCGGGGCGCGCCCGGGGGCGTAGAGGTTCAGGAACACCGCGCCGTCGGCCGTGCCGGTGCGCGCCTCGGCCCCCTCGGCGAGGGTCAGCACCAGTTCGGTGCCGCCCTGGACCGCGCGGGTCTCGACTGCCTCCACGCCCTCGGGCGGGTCGACCTTCAGACGCGAGACGTCGGGGGCAGCGGTCGTGCCGATTCGGACGACGACGCGGCGGCCGTCGATCGAGATCCGGGAGCGGGCGCCGACGACGCCGGCGAACTCCAGACGGGTGTAGTCGGCCGCGGCGCCGATGCGGATGGCGACGGGGTCCACCGGGGCGGCCTGGTATTCCTGGGCCAGGGGCAGGACCGGCGCCAGCGCCACGGCCCCGGCCGCGGCCAGGGCCACGGTCGAGTTCAGAACCCGGCGGGAGGTGCGGCGCGCGGACATGCGCGCGCACCCTGGCCCGCGCGCGGTTTCACCGCGGTTAACGGGGCGTGACCGGCCAGGTCAGGCGCGGCGGTACAGGCGGCACTTGTTGCAGACGAGATATCCGGGCCGGCTGCGGCTGTAGTGGAACACGTGAACGCAGAACGGCCGCTTCAGCAAATGTTTGATGACACTGATCATTTCGGCCCCCAACTTCGGCGTTGTGCGCCGCTGGAGGCGACTCGTCAACCGACGTTACCCGCGGTTGCTGCGGCGCAACATCGGTACAACCGCCAACCGCGATGCGCCGGCCACGAAGGCTTGCAGAAGGGGCCTCGAGGGCACACCTGACGGCCGATGACAGGTCCCTCTCCTACCCCCCGTCCGGACGCCCTCTGGCTGGGGCTGCGCTGCCGCTGTCCCCGCTGTGGCGAGGGCCCGCTGCTGCGCGGTTTCCTGAAGATCCGGGACGCCTGCCCGGCCTGCGGTCTCGACTACCGCTTCGCGGATCCGGCGGACGGGCCGGCCTTCTTCGGCATGAGCCTGGTCGGGACGCTGGGCATGGTCGCCTTCATGGCGTTCGACTTCACCGTGCGCCCGCCGATCTGGGTGCACCTGGTGGTGACCTTCCCGCTGCTCGCGCTCGCCTGCCTCGCGGTCCTGCGCCCGCTCAAGGGCTGGCTGGTGGTCGAGCAATGGCGTCGGGGCGCCGGTCCGGACGAGTGGCAGAGCGTCGGCAAGCACGGCGAAGGGCGGAAGTGGAAGTGACGCACAGTCCGGACCACCGTCCTTCCCGCCCCGTTTCCGCGATGGCGGCGGTCATCACGGCCGCCTGATGGCAGCTGGCGACCCCGGGAGGACTCCAACCTCCGACCTCGGCTTTAGGAAAGCCTTGCTCTATGCGGCTGAGCTACGGGGCCGTCGGGGCGTGACCTAACGGATCGGCGCGGCGAGGGGAAGCGTTGAGCGCCCCGAGCCCGGCGTTTTCCGATTGTGGTTAATCCATCTTCAGATACAATATCTTGCGGTGAACGGATCGGGAATCGGGCCGAGTCTGCGATTCGGTCATGATTCGTTTCGCGCCTGTTCCGGGCGGCGCCGCGCCGGCGTTAGGCGTCGCCATGACGCGCGCGGCGACGCTTGAGGAACCGGACGCGCGGGGCCACCTTGATCCCATCATGAGCGACCGCGGCACAGGCCGGGCGCCGGGCCGCGTCATCGCCGTCCTGGGCCCCACCAACACCGGCAAGACCCATCTCGCGGTCGAGCGGATGCTGGGTCACGGCTCGGGCATGATCGGCCTGCCGCTGCGGCTGCTGGCGCGCGAGATCTACGAACGAATCGTGGCCCGCGCCGGCAAGGCCTCGGTCGCTCTGGTCACCGGCGAGGAGAAGATCAGCCCGCCGCACGCGCGGTTCCACGTCTGCACCGTCGAGGCCATGCCGATGGAGCGGTCGGTCGACTTCCTCGCCGTCGACGAGATCCAGCTGGTCGCCGATCCCGAGCGGGGGCACGTGTTCACCCACCGCCTGCTGCACGCGCGGGGCCGACAGGAGACGATGTTCCTGGGCGCGGGGACCATGGAGCCGCTGATGCGGCGGCTGGTCGAGGACGTCGAGATCCAGTCGCGCGATCGGCTGTCCACGCTCAGCTACGCGGGGCCGAAGAAGCTGACCCGCCTGCCCCGCCGCAGCGCCGTCGTCGCCTTCTCGGCCGAGCAGGTCTACGCCATCGCCGAGCTGATCCGGCGCCAAAGGGGCGGCGCCGCCATCGTCATGGGCGCGCTGAGCCCGCGCACCCGCAACGCCCAGGTCGAGCTGTTCCAGTCGGGCGAGGTCGACTTTCTGGTGGCGACCGACGCCATCGGCATGGGGCTGAACATGGACGTCGACCATGTGGCCTTCGCCGGCCTGCGGAAGTTCGACGGGCGGCGGACCCGCTGGCTGCACGCGCACGAGATCGGCCAGATCGCCGGGCGCGCGGGCCGGCACCTGCGCGACGGCACCTTCGGCGTGACGGGCGAGGCCGACGATCTGGACGGTGATCTGGTCGAACAGGTGGTCGAGCACCGCTTCGATCCCGTCGAGGGCGCCGAATGGCGCAACGGCAAGCTGGACTTCGACAGCCTGCCCGACCTGCTGCGGTCGCTGACCGAGCCGCCGCGGCGGGCGGGGCTGCACCTGACCGGTCAGGCGCTGGACGAGACCCTGCTGCGCCGCGCGGTGCAGGACGAGGAGGTGCAGCGCATCGCGAGGTCGCGCGGCAGCCTGATGCGGCTGTGGGACGCCTGCCAGGTGCCGGACTTCCAGAAGACGACGGCCGACGAGCACTTCAAACTGACGATGGAGGTGTTCCACGCCCTGATCGGGCCGACCGGACGTTTGCCCGAGGACTGGATTTCCAAGCGGTTCCGCGGGCTGGACCACGAGGACGGGCAGATCGACCAGCTGTCGGCGCGGCTGGCCGGCATCCGCACCCTGTCCTACGTCGCCGCCCGGCCGGACTGGCTGGAGAACGCCCCCCACTGGCGCGAGCGGACGCGGGCGCTGGAGGACCGGCTGTCCGACGCCCTGCACGCCCGGCTGACGGCGCGCTTCGTCGACCGCAAGACCACCGCCCTGATGCGCGCCCTGCATGCCGAGGACGAGGCCGCGGTCCAGGTGGATGCAGGCGGCGCCGTCTCGATCGAGGGAACCGAACTGGGCCGCATCGACGGTCTGCGCTTCGTCGCCGACCGCGACGCGGGGGCCCACCCGTCGCAGCGCCGCCTCGCCCAACGCGCCGTGGAGCCGGAGGTGGCGCGACGCCTCGGCCGGCTGGCGGCCGACGCGGACGAGGCTTTCGCCGTCCTGCCCGACGGGGCGGTGCTGTGGCGCGGCGAACTGGTGGCCCGGGTGGCGGGCGAGGACCCCTGGTCGCCCCGCGTGCGACTGATCGGCGACCAGGGCGTGGAGGCCGCGCGCGAGCGGGCGCGGCGACGGATCGAGGCCTGGCTGGCGCAGGAGGCGGGCCGGGCGCTGCGCGGTCTGTCGCGGCTCAGGCGCGCGCTGGAGAGCGGGGCCCTGAAAGGGCTGACGCGCGGGCTGGCCTTCCGGCTGGTGGAGGCGGGCGGCGTGCTGGCCCGCCGCGACGTGGAGGGGGAGCTGTCGGCCCTGAGCCAGGTCGAGCGGCGCACGCTGAAGACCTTCGGCGTGCGGGTCGGGGCCCATTCCGTCTGGCTGCCCGCAGACCAGAAGGCGCGCGGCCGTGCCTTCGCCCAGGCCTTCTGGGCGCGCGAGGGCGCGGAGCCAAGCGCGGCGCGGGCCCTGTCGGCGCGGGGGCTGCGCGCGGCGGGCGGCCTGACCCTGCCGCTGGAGGCGCTGGAGCGCCTGGCCGAACTGCGCGCCGCCGGTCAGGGCCGGCTGGACGCGGCGGCGCTGGACGAGCTGACGCTGTCGGAAAAACAGGCCGCCGAACTGGCGAAGGCCCTGCGGCCGCCGCGCGCGAAGCCGGCGCGGGGGGAGGCCCGGATTCCGGCCTCGCCGTTCGCGGCCCTCGCCGGTCTCGCCCAGCCCATCCCGCCGGCGCGCGTCGCGCGGAAACGACGTCGCAAACCGCGGGCTTGAACCGCGACGCTTCCCGCGCTTTTCAGGTCGGCATGACCCCGTTCCATCACCTGCTGGCCAACAACCTGGTCGCCAACGTCACCAATTTCACGGTCTGGTTCGCGGTCACCTTCTGGATCTTTCTGGAGACCCGGTCGGTGTTCGCCACGGGCATGATCGCGGGCCTCTATCTGGTCCTGACGGCAGGGCTGGCCTTCTGGCTGGGCAGTCTGGTCGATCACCACCGCAAGAAGCGGGTGATGATGGCGTCCAGCATCGTGTCGGCCCTGTTCTACGCCGCCGGGCTTACCCGGCTGCTCACGGCCGGCGAGGCGGCGATGCGGAACGTGGCCTCGCCGGTGCTGTGGCTGTTCGTCGGCCTGGTGATGCTGGGCGTCATCGCCGGCAACATCCGGTCGATCGCCCTGCCGACGCTGGTGACCGTTCTGGTGCCGGAGGACCGGCGCGACCGCGCCAACGGCCTGGTCGGCATGGTCACGGGCATCGGCTTTCTGACCACCTCTGTCATCTCCGGCTTCCTGGTGGCCCGGACCGGGATGGAGGGCACGCTGACCTTCGCCCTGGTCCTGACCACGGCCGCCTTCGTTCACCTGCGGTTCGTGGGGGTGGACGAGCCGCGCCCGCACGCCGAGGCCAATGCGGACGGCTCGCCGGGGCGTCGCCGGGTCGACCTGAGGGGCACGGTGAAGGTCGTGGCCGGAGTGCCGGGCCTGTTCGCCCTGATCCTGTTCGCGACCTTCAACAACTTCCTGGGCGGCATCTTCATGGCGCTGATGGACGCCTACGGCCTGTCGCTGATGAAGGTCGAGCACTGGGGGCTGATGTGGGGCGCGGTCTCGACCGGCTTCATCCTGTCCGGCGTGGTCATCGCGAGGACGGGGCTGGGCCGGAGCCCGCTGCGCACCCTGATGATCGTCAACCTGATCGCCTGGGGCGGGGCCGCGGTGTTCACCATCCAGCCGTGGATCTGGCTGCTGTTCGCCGGGACCTTCCTGTGGATGTTCCTGGGCCCGTTCGCCGAGGCGGCCGAGCACACCACCCTGCAGAAGGTCGTGCCGTTCGAGCGGCAGGGCCGGGTGTTCGGCTTCGCCCAGTCGGTGGAGCAGGCGGCCAGCCCGCTGACCGCCTTCCTGATCGGGCCGCTGACCCAGTTCGTGGTCATTCCCTTCATGTCGGAGGGCGGCGCCGGGGCCGCGGCCATCGGCGACTGGTTCGGCACAGGGCCCGCGCGGGGCATCGCCCTGGTCTTCACCGTCGCCGGCCTGGTCGGCATCCTGGCCACGCTGGCGGCCTTCAACTCGCCGCCGTACCGCAAGCTGTCCCGGGCGTACGCCGGGGGCACCGACTCGTGACCGGGGCCGCCTGCCGCGTCGACATCTGGCTGTGGCGCGCGCGCTTCGCCCGGACGCGGGCCGCGGCGGCGGCCATGGTCGAGGCCGGTCGCGTGCGGCTGACCCACCGCGGGGTCCAGACCCGGCTCGACAAGCCCAGCCGGTCGGTCCACGTCGGCGACCGGCTGCTGTTCCCCGCCGGTGCCCGACTGGTGGAGGTGGAGGTGGTCGCCTTTGGCGCGCGACGCGGCCCGGCGGAGGAGGCGCGGGCCCTGTGGCGCGACGCGGCGCCCCCCGGCGGTTGACAGAGCGGGCGCGCGGGGTCATCTGCCCGGTCCCGCCCCGAGCCCCGTCCTTCGCCCATGACCTACATCGTCACCGACGCCTGCGTGCGCTGCAAATTCATGGACTGCGTCGAGGTGTGCCCGGTCGACTGCTTCTATGAGGGCGAGAACTTTCTCGTGATCGCCCCGGACGAGTGCATCGACTGCGGCGTGTGCGAGCCGGAGTGCCCCGTCGACGCCATCAAGCCCGACACCGAGGACGAGCCGGACGGCAAATGGCTGCAGGTCAACGCCGAATACGCCAAGGTCTGGCCCAACATCACGGTCAAGGGCCGCCCCCCCGCCGACGCCGAGTCCTTCGAGCGGGAGACCGGCAAGTTCGAGAAGTATTTCAGCGACAAGCCCGGCAAGGGCAGCTGAAATCCTCGCCACGCGCCGCGGCGGCGAGGATTTGCCGCGCTGCGTCCGCAGGCGAAGCGGCCGTTTTGAAATCTTGCGGTTTTGTGATAGGTTCCCTGTTCTGGTCGAGCATCCGGCGACGGATCGTGCGCGGCCCCGTTTACTGCAGAACTCCGGCCGAAGAGCCGGGGCGGCCCGAGGTCTGGTGATCCGTTTCCACGCGTGAGGACATGCCTTCCTGCTCTCCGACGGCGAACGCCGGCGGGGGCGAAGCATCGTCTGAGCCGCGCGGCGCGCCTCGCCTTTTCCGAGGGACCGGGAAAGGAACTACGATGACGAACAAGAGCGGTCTGGAGTTCAAGGTCGGCGACGCGGTCGTCTATCCGGCGCACGGCGTCGGCAAGGTGGCCGCCGTCGAAACGCAGGAAGTGGCGGGCATGAGCCTCGAGGTCTACGTCGTGACCTTCGACCACGAGAAGATGACCCTGCGCGTGCCGACCAAGAAGGCCAAGACCGCGGGCCTGCGCTCGCTGGCCGGCGAGGACATCGTCACCAAGGCCCTGACCACGCTGAAGGGCCGCGCCCGCATCAAGCGCACCATGTGGTCGCGTCGCGCCCAGGAGTATGAGGCCAAGATCAACTCCGGCGACCTGATCTCCATCGCCGAGGTGGTCCGCGACCTGCACCGCGCGGAGACCCAGCCGGAGCAGTCCTATTCGGAGCGCCAGCTGTACGAGAGCGCCCTGGACCGCATGGCCCGCGAGGTCGCCGCCGCCAACAAGATCGACAAGGACGCGGCCGTCGCCCTGCTGGGCAAGTCGCTCAGCGCCAAGAAGGCCGTCATCGCCGCCGCCGAGGCCGCCGAGGAAGCCGAAGCGGCCTGATCGGCCTCTTCCGCGTCACAAGACCGAAAGGCCCGGGAGCGATCCCGGGCCTCTCCAAATTCCGCGGCGTTTCAGCCCTCAGAAATACTCGGCCCCCGCCGGGCAGTCGGCGGAGACGCGGGTGGCGGTGATCGAGGCCGGGAGATACGGCGTGCCGCGGGCCAGCTGGGCACCGCCGGTGAAGCGGAAGCTCTCCTGGCGGTAGGTGCCCGACAGGCGCACGCGCACGGTGCGGTTCTTGCGGTCGCGGCAGATGCCCTCGAAGCGGGCGTTGCCGCCGCCGACCTCGCGCACCGGATAGGTGCAGCTCCAGCGGCGCGTGGACAGGCCGCCGAAGAAGCGGTTGATCTCCGACGGACGGACGCATTTGCGCTCGGTGTCGCGCACGCCGACGGCGGAGGTGGTGTATTCCCAATAGCCCGGCAGCACCGGCTGGGCGGTGGACTGGGTCATCGCGGCGTAGGGGCGGTCGGAGACGGACAGCGCCAGGACGGCGCCGCCGAGGGCGGCCAAGGCCAGAAAGCGGGTCTTCATGTCTTCAGATCCCCCGAAGAAGGTGAACGGTCATGCTATGAGGCATATGTGGCGGGATTTGAACGGCGGCTGAACGGCCGTCGACGCGCCCTTCCGGCCTTGACGGGCCGAGGCACCTTCCTCTATACGGCCCCCTCTCGCGCGGGAGCCCCTTCCGCGCGCTTTTGTTTATTGCGTCGGGACCCCGGTCCCATGCCCCGCGAAGGATCTGACGATATGGCTCGTCGTTGCGAACTGACCGGCATCGGTCCGATGGTCGGCCACTCGGTCAGCCACTCGAACATCAAGACCAAGCGCCGCTTCCTGCCGTCGCTGAAGACGGTCAAGGTCGCCTCGGACGCCCTGGGCCAGACCTTCAGCCTGCGCATCTCCAACGCGGCCCTGCGCACCCTGGACTTCAAGGGCGGCCTGGACCCCTTCATCGTCAAGGCCCGCGACGAGCAGCTGTCGGCCGCCGCCCTGCGCATCAAGCGTCAGGTCCGCGCCAAGCTGGCCGAGAACGCCGCCGCCTGATCGGCGACTCCATCAAGTTCTGAAGAGGCCGGCGGAAACGCCGGCCTTTTTCTTTGTCCGCCGCGGTTCATGACGATTCCGTAATGGTCGCGGCGGCGACTCCCCTTTTGCGCGCCGCCGCTTAAGGTCGCCGGATCCGAATTCCGAGGAGTCCGCCGTGGCCGCTTCCCGTCTCGCCCTGATTGCCGCCGCCTGTCTGGCCGTCGCGGCCCCCGCCGCGGCCCAAGACGCGCCGCGCACCTCCACCCCCTTCACCCTGGAGACGGACAACCCGCGCGCGCCCGAGCAGGAGGCGGTCCGCTTCGACCGGATGGACCTGCACCTGACCGTCCTGCCCGAGCAGAAGGCGATCCGGGGCGAGAGCGTGCTGGACTTCGCGGTGCTGTCGCCCACCGACAAACTGTCGGTCGAGCTGGACACGGTGTTCGACGTGGCCGAGGTCACGGTCGACGGCGTGGTGATCCCGCGGGAGCGCTGGAGCAATCCGCAGGGACGGCTGACGGCGCAGCTGCCGCGCGCCCTGGCCCCCGGCCAGACCGTGCGCATGGGCGTCAAATGGGCCGGCAGCCCGCGCGTGGCGCCCCGCGCGCCGTGGGACGGCGGCGTGGTCTGGGCCACGGCCCCGACCGGCGAGCCGTGGGTGGCCTCGGCCTTCCAGCTGAACGGCTGCGACCTGCTGTTCCCCTGCATCGACAACTCGGCGGGCGAGCCGGGCCGGGCCGACGTGCGCTTCACCGTGCCGTCCACGGTCATGGCCCCCGGACCCGGAACCTTCCAAGGCAAGACCGACAACGGCGACGGCACCACGACCTGGGCCTGGTCGATCAAGCAGCCGAACATCTACGCCATCACCCTGAACGTCGGGCCCTACGTCGAGCGGACGGGCACCTATCGCAGCCGCTTCGGCAACGACATCCCGATGCATTTCTGGCACCTGAAGTCGGACAAGCCGGCCGACGTCGAGCGCCTGTTCGCCGAATTCCCGCAGATGCTGGACTTCTTCGAGGCCACCGTCGGCCCCTTCCCCTTCGCCGACGAGAAGATGGGCGTGGTCGAGACGCCGCACCTGGGCATGGAGCACCAGACGCTGAACGCCTACGGCAACCAGTACCGCATGGACGGACGCGGCTACGACTGGCTGCTGCAGCACGAGTTCGCCCACGAGTGGTTCGCCAACCAGCTGACCAACTGGAACGCCGACGACATGTGGCTGCACGAGGGGCTGGGCAGCTATATGCAGCCGCTCTACGCGGGCTGGCTGCGGGGCGACCGCTACATGCACCGCGAGCTGGCCGACCAGCGCGACGGCCTGCTGAACCGCGCCCCGATCGTGTCGCGGACGCCCCAGACGGTGAACGACGTCTACAACCGGCCGGGCGGACCTGGCGGCGACATCTATTCCAAGGGCTCGCTGGTCGCGCACACCCTGCGCATGACGCTCGGCGACGAGGACTTCTATGAGTCCCTGCGCATCCTGACCTATGGCCGGCCCGATCCGCGGCCGGGCAATTTCACGCCGCAGACCCGGTCGACCCCGGAGTACAACGAGATCGTCAACCAGGTGACGGGCAAGAACTACGACTGGTTCTTCGACGCCTATCTGTATGAGGCCTCGCTGCCGGTGTTGACCCAGATGCGCGAGGGCAACCGCCTGAGCCTGACCTGGTCGACCCCCGCCGGCGTCTTCCCCATGCCGCTGGAGGTGTCGGTGAACGGCGAGGTCCGGACCGTGCCGATGACCGGCGGGCGCGGCGCGCTGGACGTGCCGGCCGACGCGGTGGTGGTGATCGATCCCGAGAACAAGGTGCTGCGCCAGGATCCGCTGGTCGACCGCCTGCGTCCGCGCCGCTGAGAGGAAGCCCTATGACGAAGACCCTGACCGCCGCCCTGGCGCTGACCGCGGCCCTGTCGCTGACGACCGTGGCCGCGGCCCAGACCGCCCCGGCCCAGCGCACCTCCACCGACTGGACCCGCGACAGCGGCCGGCCCCGCGCCCCCGAACAGCTGGCCATGCAGTTCGACAAGGCCGATCTGGCCTTCAACATCCTGCCCGGGACGCGGTCGATCGAGGGCGTCGCCACCCTGGACTTCACCGCCACCGCGCCGCTGCAACGGCTGGTGCTGGATCTGGACGTGCGCTTCGACGTGTCGGAGATCGCGATCGGCGGGCGCGCCCTGCCCCGCTCGGCCTGGACCAATCCGGAAGGCCGGATGACGATCACCCTGCCCCGGGCGCTGCGCGCCGGTCAGTCGGTGCAGGTGCGGATCAAGTACGCCGGCGTGCCGCATCCCGCGCGCAACGCGCCGTGGGACGGGGGCTGGGTCTGGCGCACCGCTCCCTCGGGCGAGCCGTGGATCGCCACCGCGGTGCAGGGCGACGGCTGCGACATGATCTGGCCCTGCATCGACTGGGGCACGGCCGAGCCGCGCGCCGTCGACATGCACATCACCGTGCCGTCGAACCTGGCCGCGCCGGGACCGGGCCGCTTCGTCGGCAAGACCGACAACGGCGACGGCACCACGACCTGGAACTGGTCGGCGGGGCAGATGAACACCTATGCCATCTCGATCAACGTGGGCCCCTTCGTGGAGCGCACGGCGACGTTCCGCAGCCGCTTCGGCAACGACATCCAGATGAGCTACTGGCACCTGAAGTCGGACGACCCGGCCAAGGTGGAGGCCCTGTTCGCCGAGTTTCCGCTGATGCTGCAGTTCTTCGAGGAGGTGGTGGGCCCCTATCCCTTTGCCGACGAGAAGCTGGGGGTGGTCGAGACCCCGCACCTGGGGATGGAGCACCAGACGCTGAACGCCTACGGCAACCAGTACCGCAAGGACCACAAGGGCTATGACTGGCTGCTGCACCACGAGATGGCCCACGAGTGGTTCGGCAACCAGCTGACCCACACCGAGCTGGACGACATCTGGCTGCACGAGGGGCTGGGCACCTACATGCAGCCGCTGTACCTGCGCTGGCTGCACGGCGAGCGGGTGTTCCAGGCCGAGCTGCTGGAACAGCGGCTGGGCCTCGGCAACGAGTATCCGATCGTCTCCGGCAAGGCGATCACCGACGAGGAGACCAGCCAGGCGGGGCCGGGCAACGACGTCTATTCCAAGGCCTCGCTGGTCGCCCACACCCTGCGCAACCTGATCGGCGACGAGGCCTTCTTCCGGTCCATCCGCCTGCTGGTCTACGGCCGCGACGATCCGGCGCCGGGCAATTTCGAGCCGCGCTTCGCCTCGACGCGCGACTATATGGTCATCGTCAACCAGGTGGCGGGCCAGGACCTGGACTGGTTCTTCGAGGGCTATCTGTACCAGGCGGCGATCCCCGATCTGGTCGAGACGCGCGAGGGCGACCGGCTGACGCTGGAGTGGAAGACCGGCAACGGCGCGGCCTTCCCCCTGCCGGTCGAGGTCGAGGTGCGCGGTCGGGTGCAGACCGTGCCGATGACGGGCGGTCGCGGCGAGATCACCGTGCCGGCCGGGGCGCACTACGTCATCGACCCCTACGGCAAGGTGCTGCGCCAGTCGGACGTGGTCGACGCCTTCGAGGCCTGGCAGGCGGCGCAGCGGCGGCGGAATTGACGTCAGGCGATCCTGACGAAAAGTCATGTTGACCTGACATTGCCGTGGTGTCATGTTATCCTTACATCACGTCAGGAGGACATGACATGTTCGGATCGTTCACCAAGGGCACGGCGGCGGGTCGCCGCTATGTGATCCGCACCGCCGCCTTCATGAGCGGCTACGTCGCCGTGAACGTGGCGGCGATCTTCGGCGCCTTCGATGACCTCGCGTCGCCGGTGGCGGCGTGGGCGCTGGCCGCGACGGTGAGCGCCCCGGTGGTCGGCCAGATCTGGGCGACGTTGAGCCTGATGCGGGAGAGCGACGAGTTCGTGCGCGCCCTGATCGCCAAGCTGTTCATTCTCGCCGCCGGTCTGAGCATGGCCATCGCCACCTTCTGGGGCTTCGGCGAGAGCTATGCCGATGCGCCGCATCTGCCGGCCTGGTTCGTCTATCCGCTGTTCTGGGCCTGCTTCGGCCTGGTCGCGCCGTTCGTGAAGTCGTCGCGATGATCAACAAGCTCAAACTGCTGCGCACCGAGCGCGGCTGGACCCAGGAACAGCTGGGTCAGGCGCTGGGCGTGTCGCGACAGGCGGTCAACGCCCTCGAGACCGAGAAGCACGACCCGTCGCTGGATCTCGCCTACCGCATCGCCGTGCTGTTCGCCCGGCCGGTGGAAGAGATCTTCGAAAACCCCCACGCCTGACCCGTCGGGCGACGCCAACCCCACAAGGACCCAAGACCATGATGATCATGCACCGCTTGGCGGGGCGTGCGACCCTGCGCGCCCTCTTCGCCGCCTCCGCCCTGGCCCTCGCCGTCGGCGGGGCCGCCCTGATCGCGGGCCGTGCGGAGGCCCAGACCGTCGCCGCTCCCGACGCCGTGTTCCGCGACGGCCGGATCGCCGTGGAGGTCCTGGGGCAGGGCCCCGACGTGATCCTGATCCCCGGCTACGGCTCCAGCCGCGAGGTGTGGCGTCCGCTGGCGGAACGCCTGTCGGCCACCCACCGGGTGCATCTGGTGCAGTACGCGGGCTTCGCCGGCGAGCCTTGGACGCACGGCGACGGCCCCCTGCTTTCGCCGGCCGTCGAGGCCGTGGCGAACTACATCGAGACGCGGGGGCTGGAGCGGCCCGCCGTCATCGGCCACTCCATGGGCGGACTGTCCGCCCTGTTGCTGGCGCAGGCGCGGCCCGATCTGGTCGGCCGGATCATGAGCGTGGACAGCCTGCCCTTCTTCAGCGCCCTGTTCGGGCCCACGGCGACGGCCGAAAGCGCGCGGCCCTTCGCGGCCCAGGCGGCGGCGCAGATGCTGAGCGGCGACGCGGCGACCCTGCGCGCCGGGCAGGAAGCGGGCGCACCCGGTCTGTCGAAGACCCCGGCGACGCAGGCCGCCATGGTCGACTGGGTCATGGCCTCGGACCGTCAGGCGCTGGCCACCGGCATCGCCGAGGTCATGACCACCGACGCCCGGCCGGGCCTGTCGGCCACGACCGTGCCCGTCTGGGCGGTCTATGCCGCGGACGCCGACGGCGGCGCCCCGGCGGCCATGGCCGACGCCATGTGGTCGTCCCAGTGGGCCGGCGTGCCGGACCTGACGCTGGAACGCGTCGACGGCGCGCGCCACTTCATCATGGCCGACCAGCCGGAGGCGTTCTTCGCGATCGTGGACCGGTTCCTGGCGGAGTGAGTGCACACTTGTCATCCCGGAGACCGCGCAGCGGTCATCCGGGACGTTCGAGCCACGGACCCCGCCGCTCCCGGAAATCGCAGCGCGATTGTCCGGGAGACAGGTGGCCCTGGAGCCCGTCTTCGACCTTCTCCCGGACAGCTGCTGCCGCAGCTTCCGGGAGGGGCGACGTTCAGCTTCTGCGTCCCGGATCGCCGCTTCGCGACGTCCGGGATGACAAGTCAACCCAGCCGGTCGGCCTTGCGCAGGCCCGGGAACAGCCAGCTCCACAGGCCGACCGAGGCGATGGCCGCCGAGCCGCCGAACAGGGCCGCGCCGATGGGTCCCAGAATGCGGACCGCGAAGCCGGTGTAGAACTCGCCCAGTTCGTTCGACGCGCCGATGAACAGCATCGACACCGACGAGACCCGGCCGCGCATCTCGTCGGGCGTGGCCAGCTGGATCAGGGTCTGGCGGATGTTGACGCTGATCATGTCGGCCGCGCCCGCCAGGAACAGGGCGACGCCCGCGACCCAGGCCAGATCGGTCCAGCCGAACGCCATCGCGCCCCAGCCCGCGACGCCGAACGTCAGGGCCGAGACCCCGAACAGGGCCACGGCCCCGAACATCCACGCCCCGCCGCGCCGCACGATCGGGAAGCGCGCCAGCCAGCCGGCCATCAGCAGGGCTCCGAGGCCGAACGAGGCGCGCAGGATGCCGAACCCCTCGGCCCCCACGTGGAAGATGTCGCGCGCGAAGATCGGTGTCAGCAAGGCGACGCCGGCCAGCAGCACCACCACCAGATCCAGCGAGATCGCCCCCAGCACCACCTTGGTGTTCCAGACGTACTTCAGCCCCACGTTGACCGCGTCGAACATGGCGCGCGGGCTGAAGGGCGTGCGCTCGCGGCGGGGCTTGCCGGAAGTGCGGATCGTCGAGATGCAGAACAGGCCGACGCAGAACAGGGCCAGCGCCGTCGCATAGGCATACGGCACCGCGATGCCGACGATCAGGCCGGCGATGGCGGGGGCGGCGATGCTGCCGGTCTGGAAGGCGATCGACTGCGCCGCGATGGCGCGCGGCAGGGCGGCGCGGCCGACGACCATCGGCAGGAAGGCCTGACTGGCCGGCGCCAGGAATGCCCGCGCCGCGCCGAACAGGGCCGCCACCGCCAGCAGGGCCCACAACGGCGGGCTGCCGTGCAGGGCGAGGCCCAGGAACAGGACCGCGCACAGCCCCTCCACCATGATGGACAGGATCACGGTCAGCTTGCGGTCGAGCCGGTCGGCCATCTCGCCCGCGGGCAGGGTCAGGGCCATCAGCGGCAGGAACTGGCACAGGCCGATCAGGCCCAGATACAGGCTGGCCTGTTCGATCGGGTGGTCGCGCCGGGCGATGTCGTAGACCTGCCACAGCAGGGCCGCGCCCTGGGTCTGGATCGCCAGCACCGCCGCCAGTCGCCCGACCCACAGCCGGCGGAAGTCGGGATTGCGCCACGGATTGGTCCCGTGGGCGTCTTCGGCGGCCTCGGCCACCTGCGGCGTGATCGGCGGAGGCGCCTCAGGTGCGTCGGTCACTTCACGCGGCCCCGGCCCGGATACGGCGTCCCGTCGCGGTGGCGATAGAAGCTCTCCCGACCGTCGAAGGTCAGGTCGATGTCGGGGTACTCCACCCGGTCCGCGTCCGGGTTTCGGCCGCCGACCTCCAGCACCACGGCGACCGCGTCCGACCGGTTCACCAGATGATGGCCGTTGGCGACGCCCTTGGGAAAGCCGGCGCAGTCACCCGCCCGCAGCACGGTCTCGCCGTCGTCCTCGACCAGCACCACTTCGCCCTGCAGAACCTGGACGAACTCGTCCTCGCCGGAGTGCCAGTGCCGCTGGGACGACCAGGTTCCGGGGTCCAGCTCCAGCCGGTTGACGCCGAACTGGCTCAGGCCGACCGCATTGCCCAGACGCTTGCGACGGCGGGCCCGGCAGGGCGCGTCATAGGGCTCCGGATAGGCCGTCCCGTCCCGGCTCGGCGCGGCGTCCAGATCGATCTTGGGCATGACCCTTCTCCCTTCTGCGGTCTGGTCCTAAAGCACGAGTCCATGAGCCTCGCACCCATCGATCCCGTCCAGCTGACCCGCGACCTGATCCGCCGCCCCTCGGTGACCCCGGTGGACGCGGGCGCGATGGACGTGCTGCACGGCCTGCTGGAAGGCCTGGGCTTCACCGTGCGGCGGATGGCCTTCGAGGGGATCGAGAACCTCTACGCCCGGCGCGGCACCGCCGGGCCGAACCTCTGCTTCGCCGGGCACACCGACGTGGTGCCGACCGGCGCGCCGGAGGCCTGGTCGGCCGACCCGTTCGAGGCCGAGCTGCGCGACGGCGTGGTGATCGGGCGCGGCGCGGTGGACATGAAGGGCGGGATCGCCGCCTGGGTCGCGGCGGTGTCGCGCGTGCTGTCGGCCGGCGAGGTGCCGGGCAGCCTGTCCTTCCTGATCACCGGCGACGAGGAGGGGCCCGCCCTGCACGGCACCAAACGGGTGGTGCAGGCGCTGCAGGCCGAGGGCGAGGTGATCGACGCCTGCATCGTCGGCGAGCCGTCGTCGCAGCAGACGCTGGGCGACATGATCAAGATCGGCCGCCGCGGCTCGCTGAACACCTGGATCACGGTCAAGGGCAAACAGGGCCACGTCGCCTATCCCGACCGCGCCGCCAATCCGGCGCCGGTGCTGGCGCGGCTGATGACCGAGCTGGCGGACCACCGGCTGGATGACGGCTATATTGCCTTCCAGCCGTCCAATCTCGAGATCACGACGCTGGACGTCGGCAACACGGCGACCAACCTGATCCCCGCCGAGGCGCGCGGGCGGCTGAACATCCGCTTCAACCCCACCCACACCGGCGAAAGCCTGATGGGCTGGCTGGACGCGCGGGCGAAGGCGGCCGAGGTCCCGGGCGTGACGGTGACGACCGAACACCTGTGGTCCGGCGACGCCTTCCTGACCGAGCCGGGGCCTTTCGTGCGCATGGTGCAGGACGCGGTCGAGGCCGTGACCGGCCTTCGTCCGGACGCCTCGACCACCGGCGGCACCTCGGACGCGCGCTTCCTCCGCGCGATGTGCCCCGTGCTGGAGCTGGGCCTCGTCGGCCAGACCATGCACCAGATCGACGAGCGCGTGCCGGTGGCCGAGCTGGAGGCGTTGACGCGGGTCTATGAACGGGTGATCCGGGGGTTCTTTTCCTGACCCTTCTCCCGCAAGGGGAGCAGGGTCACTCCAGAAAGCTCAGCGCGATCGTCACGTGGGCGCGCACCCCGGTCTCCAGGACGCGTTCGTTGACGTCGAACTGGGGCGAGTGGTTCGGCGGGCTGTCGGCGGGATCGACCCCGTCGGCCGAGGCGCCGAGGTGCACGAAGACGCCCGGGACCTTCTGCTGGAAATAGCTGAAGTCCTCGGCCACCGTCGTCGGCGGCGCGGCGGGATTGACCTTGCCCGGCGACACCGTCTCCAGCACCGGGGCCAGCCAGCCGGACAGCTCCGGGTCGTTGTAGACGAGGGCCGCGTTCTGGCGGACCGAGAACTCGGCCGTCGCGCCGTGCGCCGCCGCCACGTGGCCGATGGCGGCCTCGGCGCGCGCCACCAGGGCATCGCGCTGGGCCACGTCGAACGTCCGCAGCGTGCCGGACAGGACGGCCTGATCGGGGATGATGTTGTAGCGGACGCCGGCCTCCAGAGTGGCGATGGTGAAGACCGTCGGGGTGGTCGTCGGGTCCACCGTGCGCGACGTCAGGGTGTTGACCGTCTGGACCACGGCCGCCGAGGCGGCGATGACGTCGACGCCCTTCCACGGCCAGGCCCCGTGCGTCTGCTTGCCCCGCAGCACGATGTCGACGCGGTCCGACGCGGCCATGAAGCCCTGCGGCCGCCACCAGATGGCGCCCGGCTCGCCCGGAACGACGTGCAGGCCGAAGATGGCCTCGACGCCGAACCGCTCCAGCACGCCCTCCTGCACCATCAGGGCGGCGCCGCCCAGCGGCTCTCCGGGAGGGGCCCCCTCCTCCGCCGCCTGGAAGACGAAGACGATCGTGCCCGAGATCCGGTCCTTCATCCCGGCCAGCACCTCGGCCGCACCCATCAGCATGGCGACGTGGGCGTCGTGGCCGCAGGCGTGGGCGACGGGCACGGTGTTGCCCATGTAGGTCCCGGTCGCGGTCGAGGCGAAGGGCAGGCCCGTCGCCTCCAGCACCGGCAGGGCGTCCATGTCGGCCCGCAGCGCCACCGTCCTGCCGGGCCGCGCCCCGCGCAGCACGCCCACGACGCCCGTCTTGCCGACGCCCTCGTGCACCTCCAGCCCCAGCGCGCGCAGGTGGGCGGCGACGGCGGCGGCCGTGCGGTGCTCGGCGAAGCCCAGCTCGGGATTGGAGTGGAAGTCGCGCCGCCAGGTCACCACGTCGGGCATGACGGCGGCGATCGCCGCGTCGGGGGCTCGCACCTGGGCCTGGGCGGGCAGGGCCGCGAGCAGGGCGGCGGCGATCATGAGGCTGCGGATCATGTGGGGTCCCCCGGTTCCCGCGGACGATGCGGCGCTTTTCCGGGGTTGCGCAAGAAGCGCGGAACGGCGATTCCGGACCCATGCCCATCAAGGCCGCCAAGACCCGCTGGCAGGACGTCGTCCTGGTGTGCCGCAAATGCTCGAAGAAGCTGGGCGACGAGGGCTTCGGCCCGAACGGCGACAAGAGCCTGAAGAAGGCGCTGAAGAAGTATCTCCACGCGGGCAAGGGCCGGAAGGCCGGGATCACCGTGCGGCACACCGACTGTTTCGACGTCTGCCCGAAGAAGGCAGTGGTCGCGGTCAACGCCATGCGGCCGACCGAGATGCTGATCATCGAACCGGGCACCGACCTGCTGGAGATCAAGTCCCGGCTGGGCGTCGACGACGGGCGGCGGCTGAGGCTTCTGCCACCGCCCGCAGCCGCCGAGTGACGCCGTGACCCTCCGCTCCCAGGCCTTCGCCATCCTGTTTCTGGTCAGCCTGATCGCGGCCGGCGGCAATATGGCGCTGCAGTCGGTGCTGCCGACCATCGGTCGCGAGTTCGGCCTCGCCGACACCCTGGTGGCCGGCGCCTTCGCCCTGTCGGCCCTGCTGTGGACCGTGGCCAGCCCCGTTTGGGCCCGCCGGTCGGACGTGTGGGGGCGCAAGCGCACGATCCAGCTGGGGCTCGGCGGCTTCGTCGTCTCCATGGCCGGGTTCGGGCTGGCGACCACGGCGGGGCTGGAGGGTTGGCTGGGGGCCGGCCTGGCCTTCACCCTGATGGCGACGGCGCGGGCGGTCTACGGCCTGTTCGGTTCGGCCGCCCCCATCGCGTCGCAGGCCTACGTCGCCGACCGCACGACGGCGCAGGAGCGGACGCGCGCCATGTCCATGCTGGCCTCGGCGCAGGGGTTGGGCACGGTGATCGGGCCGACGCTGGCGCCCTTTCTGGTCCTGCCGCTCGTGGGCCTGGCCGGCCCCCTGTACGTCTTCGCCCTGATCGGCGCGGGGGTGCTGGCCTGGGTGTCGACGTCCCTGCCGTCGGGCGAGGTCCCGCGACAGGCGCGCGAGCTGCCGCCCGCCAAAGGGCTGTGGAAGGACCCGCGGATCTCGGGCCATCTGGCGTTCGGCGTGCTGGTGACGGGCGTGCAGGCGGTCAACATCTCGGTGCTGGGCTTCCACGTCATCGACGAACTGGCGGTGCAGGGCATGAGCGCGACCCAGGCCCAGCCCTTCATCGGCCTGGCCATGTTCGCGGGCGCGGCGGCGACGCTGCTGGCGCAATGGGGCCTGATCCCGCTGCTGAACCTGCAACCGCGGGCCCTGATGCGGTGGGGCGCGGGCCTGGCGCTGGCCGGCAATCTGCTCAGCGTCGCGGCGCCGGACTTCTTCGCCGTCGTGATCGGCTATGCGCTGGTGTCGCTGGGCCTGGGCTTCGCCCGGCCGGGCTTCACCGCCGGGTCCTCGCTGGCCGTCGGACCGGGCGAGCAGGGCGCGATCGCCGGGCTGATGATGGCGCTGGCGGGGATCAGCTTCCTGATCCCGCCGGTGCTGGGCGTGGCGCTGTATGAGTGGACGGAGCCCGCGCCCTTCGTGTTGAACGTCGGAATGGCCGGACTGGCCCTGCTTCTGGCTTTCGCGCTCAAGGGCCTGCGCACGCCGCCGCCCGATCTGCCGGATCGCGAGGAACGGCCGGGGCCCGACGTCCAGCCCGCCAGCCAACCCGGACCCGAAGGCGCGCGCTGAGGCCTTTTCTCCGCCACCCGGCCGTGCTGGAAGGGCGGCATGGACATGGCTCGCATCGAAAAACGCGTCGGGGTGCAGGCCCCGTCCGACCGCATCTGGGACCTGATCGCCGACCTGCGGTCCTGGGACCGCTGGAACCCCGTGGAGACGACGGTCGAGGGGACCATCTCCTTCGGCGGCGACCTGGCCCTGACCGAGGCGATCGACGGCGTGGGCGAGCGCCGCGCCGTGGCCAAGGTCGTCGAATGGCAGCCGCTGGCGCAGCTGGTCTGGGCCGAGAGCCGCGGCCTGTGGTTCCGCACGATCCGCTATTACGAGATCGAGGAGCTGGAGCCGGGCGCCTGCATCGTTTCCAACGGCTGGATCTTCAAGGGCCTGCGCGGCGAGTGGCATTTCGACCAGCACCGGCTGAAGCTGAAGGCGGCGGCGGAGCGCGTCGGCGAGGCGCTGAAGACGCACGCGGAGGGGTGACTTTTCTCCCCGCGTCCGAAGGGCATGGGGAGAAAAGTCGGGGCCTTACCCGCCCTTCGCCATCGTGTCCTGGATGTTGATGATCGCCGGGGTCAGGATGACGATGAACAGCACCGGCAGGAAGAACAGGATCATCGGCACGGTCAGCTTGGCCGGCAGGGCCGCGGCCTTCTTCTCCGCCGCCGAGAGACGCATCTCGCGGTTCTCCTTGGCCATGGTGCGCAGGGCGGTGCCCAGCGGCGTGCCGTAGGTCTCGGCCTGGGTCATGGCCGTGGCGACCGAGCGGACGCCCGGGTGGTTGGTGCGCTTGGCCAGGCCCTCATAGGCCATGCGGCGGTCGGGCAGATAGGACAGCTCGGCGGACAGCAGGGTCAGCTCCTCGGCCAGATCGATGGACGAGCCCCCGATCTCCTGGCTGACCTTCTGGATCGCCGCCTCGATGGACATGCCGGCCTCCACGCAGATCAGCAACAGGTCCAGCGCGTCCGGGAACGCCTGCATGATCGAGGTGCGGCGCTTGGAGATGCGGTTCTCAATGAACAGGTTCGGGGCATAGAATCCGACAACGGTCGCCACCGCCACGGCCAGCACCCGCGTCATCAGCGGCAGGCCGAAGTCGTTGAAGATGAAGAGGTAGAAGATGGCCACCGCCATGAAGACGAACGGCATGGAGAAGCGGAAGAAGTAGAAGGTCGTCAGCGGCCGCGGCCCGCGATAGCCGGCCTGGGCCATCTTCTCGGCGACCTTGGGGTCCTCCAGCAGCTTCGTCAGGTTCAGGCGCTCGACGACGCGCTTCTTGAAGCCGTCGTCGGTGTGCCGCAGCGCGCCGCCCGCCTGGCCCTGCTGGGCGATGGCCTGGCGCGAGCGGCGCTTCAGTTCGTCGCGGCGCTCGCCCACCGCCTTCATGCGCTTGTCCAGCTTCTGGCCGCCGGACAGGCCGCTGGTCAGGCCCAGAATGGCGCCGAAGGCCAGCAGGCCCACGACGAGGCTGAGCAGGCTCTGCGGGTTGGTCAGGAAGGCCATCAGATCGGTCATCGGCCCACCTCAGAACTTGAACGCGATCATCTTCTTCATGACGAAGATGCCGAAGCCCATCATGGAGCCGGCCACCAGCAGCATGAACTGGCCGCGGGGGTCGGTGAACATCAGCATCATGTAGGCCGGCGTCGTCAGGGTCACGAGGATCATGACCGCCGGCGGCAGCGAGCCGATGATGCCCGCCGACGCCGTCGCCTCGGACGACAGGGCCTTGATCTTCTCGCCCATCATCTTTCGCGCGCGCAGTACGGTGGTCAGGTTCGACAGGGCCTCGGCCAGATTGCCGCCGGTCTTCTGCTGGATCGCCATGACGATGGCGAAGAATTTCAGCTCCGGCGTCGGCATGCGCTCGTACATCTTCTCCAGCGCCTGCGGCAGGGTCAGGCCGACCCCCAGCCCGTCGACGAGGCGCTGGAACTCGGGGCCCAGCGGCGCCGGGCTCTCGCGGGCGATGATCTTGAAGCAGTCGTGGACCGGCAGGCCCGACTTGATGCCGCGCACGATCACGTCGACCGCGTCGGGGAACAGACTGCCGAACTTCTTCATCCGCCGCTTGCCCAGCATGCCGACGAACCAGCGCGGCAGGCCGAGACCGAACACCACCGCCAGGCCCAGCCCCAGAAGGGCGTTGGCGCCGAACAGCAGGGGCAGCAGTCCGGCGATCAGGCCCAGCACCACGCTGACGATGACGAAGGTGCGCAGGGTCATGCCCAGACCCGCCTGCTTCAGCTTGGCGGCCATGGTCATGCGCGCCTTGCGTTCGGCCCGGTCGGCCTCCTGCAGCTGGGTGAGGATCTGCTTACGGCGCGCCTCGGGCGTGTTGGCCGCGGCGGCGGCCTTCTTCGTCCGGGCATTGTCCGTCTTGGGGCCGCCGAAGGTCTGGGCCCGCTTCATGGCCTGGGCGCTGGAATCGTCGCCGCCGACGAAGACCCAGCCCAGCGAGCCGATGACGATGAAGCCGAGGACGCCGGCCAGGATCTCCAGCATGGGCCCTACTCCGCCGCGTCCAGGGCCTCGGCCAGTTCCCGCTCCAGCCCGTAGTAGCGGGCGCGGTCCCAGAAGCGCGGACGGGCGATGCCGGTCGAGCGGTGCCGGCCGATGATCTTGCCGTTCTCGTCCTCGCCCGTGATCTCGTAGACGAACAGGTCCTGGGTGACGATCACGTCGCCCTCCAGCCCCACCACCTCGGTGATGTGGGTGATGCGGCGCGAGCCGTCGCGCAGGCGGGCGGCCTGGATGATGACGTCGACCGAGCCGACGATCATCTCGCGGATGGTCTTGGAGGGCAGGCCGTAGCCGCCCATGGTGATCATCGATTCCATCCGGCTGATGGCCTCGCGCGGCGAGTTGGCGTGCAGCGTGCCCATCGATCCGTCGTGGCCCGTGTTCTTGGCCTGCAGCAGGTCGAAGGCCTCGGGGCCGCGGACCTCGCCGACGATGATCCGCTCGGGACGCATCCG
>JAHJOO010000033.1 GCA_018820275.1 Alphaproteobacteria bacterium | reverse complement strand
CGGGGATCGGGGCGCAGGCCCTGGCCGGGGCCTGCGCCGCCGCCGAAGCCGCCGACAAGGCCGCGGCACCGCCGCTGCTGGACCGGGTCCGGGACGCGCTGGACGCGGCGCTGGCCGACGTGGCGGCGTACCGGCACGAGCTGATGTTGAAGAGCCTGAAGGGCTAGCCCCGCGTCCGGTCCCACTGCGCGAACTCGTGGGCGATGCAGCGGTCGATCAGGGTGCGCCAGACGGGCTCGGCGATGTCGGGCGAAAGGCCGGCGGGGCCGGCGGCGGCCAGCACCTTCTGCACCACGTCCTCGATGCGGGCGTCGTCGTGGACGACGTCGCGGCTGGGCTTGATGCGGGCGGCGGCGTCCATGTAGCGCTGGCGCTCGGCCAGAAGCACGACCAGGGCGCGATCCAGGGCGTCGACGCCGTGGCGGACCTCGGCCATGGTCCCGCAGGCTTCCGGGGCGGTGCGCGGATCGATCTTCACATCATCCGACAAAGGCGCGCTCCAGGACGTAGTCGCCGGGCTCGGCGTTGGAGCCCTCCTTCAGGCCAAAGGATTCCAGCAGTTCGCCGGTCTCCTTGATCATGGCCATGGAGCCGCACAGCATGACGCGGTCCGTGTTGGGCGAGAAGCCGATCGGCAGCTGCAGGTCGGCGAACAGGTCGCCCGACCGGATGCGGTCGGTGATCCGGCCCGGCGTCTCGAACCGCTCGCGCGTCACCGTGGGATAGTAGGTCAGCTGGGCCCGGGCCTCGTCGCCGACCAGCGGGTCGTCGTGGATGCCGGAGGTGAAGAAGTCGCGGTAGGCCAGGTCGGCGACGTTGCGCACCGTGTGGCACACGATCACCTGGCCGAAGCGGCTGTAGGTGTCGGGGTCCCGCGCGACCGACAGCCAGGGTGCCAGGCCGGTGCCGGTGCCGATCAGCCACAGGCGCTCGCCCCCGGTCAGGGCGTCCAGCACCAGCGTGCCGGTCGGCTTTTTGCCCATCAGGACGTGATCGCCGGCCTCGATCTTCACCAGGCGGGACGTCAGGGGGCCGTCGGGCACGGCGATGGACAGGAACTCCAGCTCCTCGGCCCAGTGCGGGCTGGCGATGGAATAGGCGCGCAGGGTCGGCTTGGCGCCGTCCTCGCCCGGCAGGCCGATCATGACGAACTCGCCGGAGCGGAAACGGAAGTCTTCCGGCCGCTCGCAGGCGAAGGAGAACAGCTGGTCGGTCCAGTGCTTGACCCACAGCACCTTCAGCGAATGGAAGGGGCTGGCTTTGGCGGGAACGGGCTCGGCGGTCATCGCGGCGCTGAATAGGGGATGCGGCACCGAAGCGGAAGGGTCGGGGATGCCGCGCCGTCAGCGCCGCCACTCGAGCCTTGCGACCACGGCACCGTCGTCGACGTCGGAATCGACCCAGTCGACGCCCAGGCTGAAGCCGTCGCCCACTGGCGCCTGGACGCCGACCAGCCAGTCGGTCTTGCCGTCCGGCGCAAACCCGCCGTCCTCATGGCCGAGGCGTGCCTGCAGGGCGACGGGCCAGGCTTCGGGCGCCCAGTCGAGCCGGGTCCAGACCCAGAGATTCTCGTCGTCCGCGGTGCCCGTCTGGGCGGGCGCCAAGATCGCCCCGGCCGAGAGGGTGGCAGGCCCGAAGGCGCGGCCGACCTGCACCGGAAACTCGACGTAGTCGACATCGACGCCGTCGGGGTAGACGTTCTGCCAGACCCCGAGGTCGACGTCCCAGCCGCCCAGGGCGCCGGCCCAGCCGATGTAGCCCGTCAGCTCGACTTCGGCGCCCTCATAGTCGGCGATGTCCGCGGCCCAGACGCCGCCGTACACGCCGGAGGCGTGAGAGGCGGTGATCTCGCCGTAGGCGGATGCCCTGCCCGCCGACAGGTCCCAGCCACGATCCCGATACTCGGAAACCGCGCCGACCGCCGTCTCCCACGACCATGACTGGGCGTGTACCGGAGCGCCCGCGACCATGCAGAGCAGAGCGGGGACGCAAGGATGCAGACGGCGCATCATGAAACTCCAAGGAATGCGGCAACTTGCGAGCCCGAAGTTAAGGCAAGGTTTCATTCACCGTGCTGACTAACGACGCTTTAGCGCCCGGTGTCATACGACGGTCACATGGGGGCCGTTTCGCAACATCGCCGGGACATGTGGCGCATCGTGGCCGCCGCCGCCGCGTGCGCCGGTCTGATGCTGGCAGGGACGACCGGCCTGGTGCTGTGGGCCGCCTCGGCCGTGGACCGTATCCAGGTTTCGAAAGAGACCGATCTGGTCCATCGCCGGCTGGAGAGGCTGAGCGGCGCCCTTGTCGACGACGTCCAGTCCGCGAGCATCTGGAACGACGCCGTCACCGCCGTGGCGAACCAGGACCTCGAGTGGCTTCAGCTCAATTTCGGCGATTACTACGCCGACTACATGGATCATGAGGTGACGCTGCTGCACGACGGCGCGGGCGCGGTCGTGCTGGCGTCGCGGGAGAGCGAGCCGGTCCCGGAGGAGACGGTGGCCGCCCTCCGCGCCGCGACGTCGCCCCTCCTGCAAGCGGTAAGCGCCGAAAGCCGGACGGCGGCCAAGCGCGGCGCGGTCGCCTTTGACGCCGCGGTCAGCCGGTCGGGCGTTGTCGCCGCTGAAGGGCGGGCCTGGCTGGTGGCGGTTTCCACCGTGGTTCCGGAGGACGACGGGGCGGCGCGGCCCGACGCGGACGCCGTGGTCGTCTCCCTGAAGCCGCTGTCGGCCGTAGTGGACAGTCTGGGCGCCGACCTCCGGCTGGCGGACGCAGCGTTCGCGACCGCGGATCCGGGCGGCGCCGCGGTGGCGGTGGCCGGTCCGGACGGCCGGCCCCTGGGCTGGCTGACGTGGACGCCCGCGCGACCGGGCAGCGCCGTGGTCCGGGAGGCCGCCCCCTATCTGATGGGGCTGCTGCTGCTGCTGGCGATCGCCGCCGGAGGGCTGCTGGGCTGGCTGCATCGCGCCGGCAAGCGCCTGACCGCCTCCGAAGCGGCGCTGATCGAGGCCCGCGACCGGGCCGAGGCGGCCAGCGCCGCCAAGTCCCGCTTTCTGGCCAATATGAGCCACGAGTTGCGCACGCCCATGAACGGGGTCGTCGCCATGGGCGAGATCCTCGCGCTCGGCGACCTGAAGCCCGCGCAGCGCGAGCAGCTCGACGTCCTGCGCGCCTCGGGCCGGGACATGCTGAAGCTGATCGAGCAACTGCTGGAGATGACGCGGCTGGAGAAGGGGCGCGTGTCGGCGGCACAGACCGCCTACGATCCCGCGGCGGTGGCCCGGGAGGCGGCCGGGCGGCACGCGGAGCGAGCGGGCGCCAAGGGCCTGCTGCTGGAGGTGCATGTGTCCGATCCGGGACGGCGCCTGGGCGACGCCCGGCACGTCGCGCAGGTGCTGGATCACCTTCTGGACAACGCCGTCACCTACACGAGCGACGGTCGCGTGGATCTGACTCTCGTCTGTGACGCGGATCGCCTGCGGTTCGAAGTGACGGACACCGGGCCGGGAATTCCCGCCCACCTGGTCCCGCATGTGTTCGAGGTCTTCACGCGCGGGGACGACAGCCTGACCAGCGCGTGCGGCGGCGCCGGCGTGGGTCTGTCGGCGTGCCGCGGCCTCGTCGAGGCCATGGGCGGGCAGATTGAGGTTCGGAGCGAGCCGGGGGCGGGCACGCGGATCACGGTCGACCTCCCCGCGCCCGTCGCCGCGGAGGCTCCGATCGCCCACGCCACCCTCGCCGCCTGAGGCCGACGCGGGGGGTGACGCGGCCGGAATCTGCCTCTAGCGTCGCGCCCCATGCGCAATCTGCTTCTGGCTTCGGCCCTTTCGCTCATCGTCGTCGTGCCGGCCCAGGCCCAGGACGCGACCGATCCTTCCATCCTCACCGTCGAGCGCGTGTTCGCCAATCCGTCGCTGGCCGGGCCGGTGGCGCGGGGCGTCAGCCTGTCGCCGGACGGCGAGCTGGTCGCCTTCCTGCGCTCGCGCGAGGACGACGTGAACGTCCAGGACCTGTGGGCCATGTCCACCGAGGGCGGCGAGCCGTTCAAGCTGATCGACGCCCGGGCGCTGGTGCCGGACGCCGGCGAGCTGTCGGAGGCGGAGATCGCGCGGCGCGAGCGCATGCGCATCTCGGCCCGCGGCGTGGTGGAATATTCGTGGGACCAGCAGGGCCGCTACATCCTGGCGCCGCTGGAGGGCGACGTCTTTCTGGCGGAACGCGAGGGCGGCACGGTGCGCCGTCTGACCGAGACCGAGGCCGACGAGATCGACGCCAAGGTCTCGCCGAAGGGCAACTATGTGTCCTGGGTCCGGGATCAGGATCTGGTCGTCTATGACCTGGCGGCGGGCGCCGAGCAGGCGGTGACGACGGACGGCGACGGCCTGATCACCTGGGCCACGGCGGAGTTCATCGCCCAGGAGGAGATGGACCGCGACACCGGCTATTGGTGGAGCCCGGACGAGCGCTTCATCGCCATCCAGCGCACGGACGAGTCGACCGTGGACGTGATCCCGCGCCTCGACATCACCGGCGGCGGGGCGACGGTGATCGAGCAGCGCTATCCGCGCGCCGGGCGGCCGAACGCCGTGGTCGACCTGTACGTCCATGACCGCACGACGGGCCAGCGCCTCAAGGTCGATCTGGGCGCGAACCCGGACGTCTATCTGGCGCGGGTCAACTGGTCGGCCGACGGCAACACCCTGTACGTCCAGCGCCAGTCGCGGGACCAGAAGACGCTGGAGCTGATCGCGGTCGATCCGACGACGGGTCAGGGCCGGGTCATCGCCACCCAGACGTCCGAGGCCTGGGTCGGGCTGACGCACGACTTCAAGGCGCTGAAGGACGGCAACTTCATCTGGTCCAGCGAGGACAGCGGCTGGCGGCACCTGTACCTGCACGGGCCGGACGGGCGGCGCCTCCGCGCCATCACCACGGGCGAGTACGCGGTCACAGGGCTGAACGGCGTGGACGAGCGGACCGGTCGGGTCTTCTTCACCGCCTCGATGCGGGACGGCAAGGAATACCCGATCGAGCAGCAGCTGTTCAGCGCCTCCTACCGCCGGACCGGACGCCCGGCCGAGATCACGCCGCGCGGCGGCTGGTGGTCGGCGTCGGTGAACGGCACGGGCACGGCCTATGTCGGCAACTACAACGACCCGGACACGCCGCCGCAGTCGGCGCTGTATGCGATCGACGGGGAGCGGCTGGCCTGGATCGAGGAGAACCGGCTGGACGAGAACCACCCCTTCTGGCCGTACAACGCCCGCCAGCGCGACCCGGAGTTCGGCACGCTGCAGAGCGACGGCGAGACCCTGCACTGGCAGATGTCGACGCCGCCGGGCTTCGATCCGTCGAAGACCTATCCGGTGGTGATGCAGGTCTATGGCGGCCCGTCGGGCGGCGGGGTGAAGCGCACCTGGCCGTCGGCCACAACCCAGCTTCTGACGGAGGCCGGCTATGTCGTGTTCCGCCTGGACAACCGCGGCGAAGGCTATCGCTCGGCGCGGTTCAAACAGGCGCTGTACCTGACCATGGGCCAGCCGGAGATCGCCGATCAGGTGCTGGCGGCCGACTATCTGCGGACCCTGCCGTTCGTCGACGACGACCGGATCGCGGCGATGGGCTGGAGCTATGGCGGGTTCATGACCCTGCACATGCTGACCGAGCCGAAGATGGGGCTGGCCGCCGCCATCTCGGGCGCGCCGGTGACCGACTGGAGCCTGTACGACACCCACTACACCGAGCGGTTCATGTCGACGCCGGAGGCCAATCCGGAAGGCTATGCCGCGTCCGACATCCTGGACCAGCTGCCCCTGATGACCGGGCGGCTGCTGCTGATGCACGGCATGGCCGACGACAATGTGATCTTTGAAAACACCACCCGCGTGCTGAACGCGCTGCAGGAAAAGAGCCTCCCGTTCGAGACCATGCTCTATCCCGGCCAGCGCCACGGCATCCGGGGCAATGAGCGGGGGCTGCACCAATGGCGGACGTATCTGGACTTCCTCGATCGCACGATCGGCACAAGGTCGCCGGCCGCGCAGGACTGATCACGGCGGGGCTGCTGGCCACCCTTGGGTTGGCGGGCTGCGTCAGCGACGATCTGGTCTGGACCGACGCCGCGGTCGCGGCTGCCGCGGCCGAGGTCGAGGCGGCCGCGATGGACGCGGCGATGGAGGACTGGACCGGCGACGTCGGCGCCTCTGCAGCGTGCACGGGGCTCCCGCTGGCCGTGGCCGAGCTGTGCCTGGACGACAAGGAAACCACCAACGCCGTGATCACCTGGTCGCCGACGGTGACCGAACTCGACTGGTCCGGCAGCGGCATCGGCGGCATGCCGATCCTCATCAAGGACAACGTCGAGACGCGCGACATGCCGACGACGGCGGGGTCGCTGGCGCTGGCCAACAATGCGCCGGGGCGGGACGCGCCGCTGGTGGCGCGGCTGCGGGGCGCGGGCGCGGTGATCCTGGGCAAGACCAATCTGTCGGAGTGGGCCAACATCCGCTCGAGCAATTCGGTGTCGGGCTGGAGCGCGGTCGGGGGGCTGAGCCGCAACCCGCATGCGCTGGACCGCAACACCTGCGGCTCGTCGTCGGGCTCGGGCGCGGCGGTGGCGGCGGGGCTGGCGCCGGCGGCGATCGGGACCGAGACGGACGGGTCGATCACCTGCCCGGCGGCGATCAACGGCATCGTCGGCTTCAAGCCCACGGTCGGCCTGGTGTCGCGCACCCACATCGTGCCGATCTCGCATTCCCAGGACACGGCCGGGCCGATGACGCGGACGGTGGCGGACGCCGCGACCGTGCTGACGGTGATTGCCGGCAGCGACCCGGCCGATCCGGCGACCGCCGAGGCCGATGCGCGCAAGGTCGACTATCGCGCCGCGCTGGACGCCGGCTCGCTGCGCGGGGCGCGCATCGGGGTGATGCGGTTCGCCACCGGCTATTCGCCCGGCACGGACGCGGTGTTCGAGGAGAACCTGAGGAAGCTGGAGGCGGCCGGCGCCGTCCTCGTGGACATCACCACGCCGCCCAACCGCGGGGCCATCGGGGCGGCCGAGTTCACCGTGCTGAAGGTCGAGCTGAAGGCCGATCTGAACGCCTATCTGGCGACCACGAACCCGCAGCAGGTGCCGACCCGGACCCTGGCCGAGGTCATCGCCTTCAACGCGGCGACCCCGCGCGAGATGGTGCTGTTCGGACAGGACATCTTCATCGACGCCGAGGCCGGGCCCGGGGTCGACGACCCCGCCTATCTGGCGGCGCGCGAGACCTCGTTCCGGCTGGCGGGACCGGAGGGGATCGACAGGATGATGGCCGACCATCAGGTGGTGGCCCTGATCGCGCCGACGACCGGCCCGGCGTGGACGATCGACACGGTCAACGGCGACCACTACCTGGGTTCGGCCAGCCAGCTGGCGGCGGTGGCGGGCTATCCGCACCTGACCGTGCCCATGGGCTTCGTGCGCGGCATGCCGGTGGGGATGAGCTTCATCGGCGGCAAGTGGGACGACGCGCGCATCCTGTCGCTGGGCTATGCCTTCGAGCAGGTCACGCAGGCGCGGCGGGACCCGGCCATGGTGCCGAGCGTGGACCGCGACGCGGCGACCCTGCCGCACTGAAGCTGTCGGCGATTTCACTGGCGCAGGTGCCGCCTGCGCGGTGAGATGGGGGCTCTGCCGAGGAGCTGACCCATGCGCGCGCCGAAGAAGTCCGAGACGCTGGAAGTCCGTCTGCCGTTCGAGACGAAGACGGCCTTCATGGCCCTGTGCCGGGCGCGGGGGCGGTCGGCCAGCGACGCGGTGCGCGGCTTCATCGAGGCGGAGATCGGCGCGCGGGGGCGGCTGAAGGGCTGGCCCACGGCGGTCGCGGCGGCGGCCGGACTGGCGCTGGGGGCGATGGCGGCACCGACGCTGGCCCAGGCGGACGCACGGTCGGACGCAGCGTTCGAACGGCTGGACGCCAACGGCGACGGGGTGGTCAGCAAGGCCGAGTTCGCCCGCTAGCGGATGGGTGTGAACCACCGTCCCTGAAGATTGAACCAGGTCCACGGCTTCCACAGGGAGGCCCCCGGCTTCCATGAGGCGACGACGATCTCGGCGCGGCCGATCAGGTTGGCGGCGGGCAGGAAGCCGACGCCGACGTCCGGGGGCCAGCGGCCGTCCAGCGAATTGTCGCGATTGTCGCCGAGCACGAGGTATTGCCCGTCCGGCACGACCATAACCGGCGTGTCGTCGCCGGGCGCGCCGGGGCCGAAGTCGTGGGTGATCCAGCTGCGGGTTCCCTCGGGCGCGGTCTCGCGGAGACGCGTGGCGGGTCGGTCGGGGTCGGAGGCGCTGCGGCCGGAGCCCAGCGCGGTCCGCGCGAATGGCAGGTCGTTGACGAAGACCTGTCCCGCGCGCAGCTGGACCCGGTCGCCGGGCAGGCCGATCACGCGCTTGATCCACGGCTCGTCCGGCCGCAGCGGATGGCGGAAGACGACGACGTCGCCGCGCGCGGGATGGCGGCCGAGCAGGCGGCCCTCGCCGGGCCTCGGCGCAAGCGGCAGGGAGGCCCCGGACCAGCCGTAGGCCCATTTCGACACGACCAGATAGTCGCCCTCGATCAGGCCCGGCTCCATCGAGGCCGAGGGGATGGTGAAGGGCTGGTAGGCCAGCGTGCTCCAGGTCATGGCGAGGGCGAGGCTGACGGCGACGACGCGGCCGATCTCGACGGCTTCGTGGCGGAGGGAGGGGGGCCGGGTCATGCGCCCAGTCGAGCGGAGGCGGCGGCGTCGAGCCAGCGACGCCGTGTCCGGACGCGTCCGGAATCGTGTCCGGACAGGCGTCAGCGGCGGCCGGGGCGGTGTTCGGCGGGCTGGATGCCGAGGCGGGCCATCTTGTCGTAGAGCGTCTTGCGCGGCACGCGCAGCGCCTCGGTGACCCGCCTCATGTCGCCGGCGTGGGCGGACAGGGCCTCGCGGATCAGTTCGGCCTCGTAGCGGGCGACGCGCTCGACAAGCCCGGGATCGTCGGCGGCGGGGGCCGCGGCGGGGCGCAGGCCCAGCGCCACCTCATTGGCGTAGTTCGACAGCTCGCGCAGGTTGCCCGGCCAGTCGTGGTCCAGCAGGCGGCGGCGCACGGCGTCGTCCATGGGCGGCAGGGGCCGCTCCAGCCGGGCGGCGGCGCGGGACAGGAAGCGGGCGAACAGCAGGGGCACGTCCTCGCGCCGCTCGCGCAGCGGCGGCACGCGCAGGCGCACGACGTTGAGGCGCCAGAACAGATCCTCGCGCAGGTCGCCGCGGGCGACGGCGTCGGCGGGGTCGCCCTTGGCCGCGGCGAGGACGCGGAGGTCGACCGCCCGGGGTTCGGACGCGCCCAGGGGCGACACCTCGCGTTCCTCGAGCACGCGCAGCAGCATCAGCTGGACGGCGCGGGGGGCCAGGTCGACCTCGTCGAGGAAGAGGGTGCCCTGATGCGACTGTTCGATCCGGCCCTCGCGGCGGCGCAGCAGGCCGGAGCCGACGCTGGCCTCCTGACCCATGAGACGGGCCTCGGCGTCCTCTTCGGGCAGGGCGGCGCAGGGGACGGCGACGAAGGGGCGGTGGCGGCGGCGGCCGGCGGCGTGGATGGCGCGGGCCACGGCCTCCTTGCCCGAGCCGGTCTCGCCCTCGATCAGGACGTCGACCTCGGCCGCGGCCAGTTCGCGCACGGCGGCGCGCAGGGCGGTGGAGGCGGCGCTCTCGCCGCTGAGGGGGATGGAGTCCCCGGTCTCGGCGGCCAGGGCGACGAGGCGACGGTTGTCGAGCACCAGGGCGCGCTTCTCCAGCGCCCGGCCGAGCGTCTCGATCAGGCGCTCGGAGGCGAAGGGCTTGGTCAGGAAGTCGTAGGCGCCGCGCTTCATCGCCTCGACCGCGTCGGCGACGTCGCCGTGGCCGGTCATCAGCACCACGGGCAGGTCGGGGTCCAGCGCCGACAGGCGGTCGGCCAGCTGGCGGCCGTCCATGCCGGGCATGCGCAGGTCGCTGACCACCACGCCGTCGAAGTCGGGGCGCAGGGCCTTCAGCGCCGCCTCGGCCGAGGGGAAGGCGGCGACGTCGAAGTCGGCCAGGGTCAGGCGCTCGGCCAGGGCGGCGCGAAAGGCCTCGTCATCCTCGACCAGGGCGACGCGGCGGCTCATTTCGCCCTCGCCAGCACGATGCGGAAGGCGGCACCGCGGCCCGTCGGCTCGTGGCTGAGCTCGCCGCCGAAGCCGGCGACGATGTCGCGGCTGATGACCAGACCGAGGCCGACGCCCTGCGGCTTGTCGGTGGTGAAGGGGGTGAACAGGCGGTCGCGCACTTCCGGCGACAGGCCGGGGCCGTCGTCGGCGACGCGGAGGACGACTTTGCGGCCCTCGGGTCGGGCCGTGACTTCGACGCGCCCGGGGCCGTCCAGCGCCTCGGCCGCGTTCTGGAGGAGGTTCAGAACGACCTGTTCCAGCCGGTTGCGCTCGGCCTTCACCTGCAGGTCCGGAGCGACGTCGACGTCGACCTCGACGCCCTGTTCCCGCAGGCGCGCCGAGACGAGCAGGAGGGCGCCCTCGACCGCGCGCCCGACGTCGACGGCGACGACCTCCGACCGGGTCTTGCGGGAGAAGGCGCGCAGTTCCTCGGTGATGGCGCCGACGCGCTCGGTCAGGCGGCCGATGGCGGTCAGCGAGCGGGCGGCGGCCTCGGGATCGGCGCGGGTCAGGTACTGGCCGGCGGTGTCGGCGTGGGTGCGGATGGCGGCCATCGGCTGGTTGATCTCGTGCGCCACGCCGGCGACGACCTGGCCCAGGGTGGCCAGCTTGTTGGCCTGGACCAGCTTGTCCTCGAGGTCCTGCCGGTCGCGCTCGAGGCGGCGGCGCTCGTCGATCTCGCGGCGCAGGCGGCCGTTGGCGGCGCTGAGCTCGGCGGTGCGCTCGCCGACGAGGTGTTCGAGGCGGGCGCGGGCCTCCTCTTCCTCGACGGCGCGGATGGCGGCGCGCTGGCGCCGGCGCAGCAGGACGCCGGAGAGCGCCGCGAGCAGCGCGGTCGCGAGGGCGGCGAGGACGAGGGCGGCACCGACGGCTCGCGACATGACCTGATCCGCCGGCTGCAGCAGGTGCAGGGTCCAGCCGAGGTCCGGGATGGCGTCGACGGCGTGGGCGTAGCGGCCGGGGACGACGTCCCGGTCCAGCCGGATCAGGCCGCGGTCCGGCGCGGTGAAGGGGAGGTCCGACAGGGACGCGCCCGCGGTCTGCTCCTCGGCCAGGGTGCGGCGTCGCTCGGGGCTGAGCGGAAGGGTGGCGCGGAACCGCCAGTCGGGCACGGTGGTGATCAGGATGACGCCCGTGGCGTCGGTCACCCAGGTCGGCTCCTCCGACCGCCGCCACATCGTCTCCAGCGCGTCGAACTCGATCTTGGCGACGATGACGCCGGCCAGGCGGCCGGACGCGTCGACGATCCGGCGCGACAGGTAGAGGCCCGGGCGGCCGCTGACGGTGCCGAGGGCGAAGAAGGCCGCCTCCCCATCCCGGACCGCGTCCGAGAAATAGGGCCGGAAGCGATAGTTGGAGCCGACGAAACTGGTCGGCTCGCGCCAGTTCGAGGCGGCCAGGGCCGTGCCGTCGGCGTCGAGCACGTAGAGGGCGGCGGCGCGGACCTCGCGCGCCAGCGACTCCAGCTTGGCGTTGGCGACATCCCGTCGGGCGGGGGAGGGGGCGGTGACCAGCGCCTCGAGGTCCGGGTCGGCGGCGAGCACCGAGGGGACGGCGCGGACCCGCTCCAGCTCGCTGCGCAGCACGGCACCGTGCAGGGCCGCGGCGGTGGCGGCCTGACGGTCGACCGCGCCCTGGGCGTCGCGGCTTGCCAGCCAGCCGGCACCGAGGACGGCAAGGACGGCGACGGCGACCCACACGGCGGCGAAGAGGCGCCACTGGGCGGTCTGGCTGAGCGGCGACCGAAGCATGGCGGTATTAGGGCGGATTTCCGCACGATTGGCGAGGGGCGTGTGTGGAAACCCGCACATGGATGGTGCCCGCCGCCCGGCATCGGCGATGGATTGCGCAATAGAATCCGTGAGATGGTCGCCGCGCGGGAAAACTTCGCACCGGCGCGACTCATCGCCGAAACTGGCCCCCGAGATCCCGCGTCAGACGGGGCCGCGCGTAGGGGTAGACCGGAAGGTCCCCCGGGAGGAACGAGTTCGTGCTGATCACCACCGAAGGCGGAGCCGCGCCCGGCGCGCGCAAGCCGATCTACAGGACGCTCTATTTCTGGGTGCTGTTCGCCATCGTGGCGGGCGGCCTCGTGGGCCATTTCTTCCCCGAGACCGGCGAAAGCCTGAAGCCGCTGGGCGACGGTTTCATCAAGCTGGTGAAGATGATCATCGCCCCGGTGATCTTCCTGACCATCGTCGTCGGCATCGCCGGCATGCGCGACCTGAAGCGCATCGGCCGGGTCGCGGCCAAGGCGTTCGGCTATTTCCTCGTCTTCTCGACCCTGGCCCTGATCGTCGGCCTGGTGATCGCCAATGTGGTGCAGCCGGGCCGCGGGCTGAACATCGACCCCGCCACGCTGGATGCCGGCGCGGTGGCCGGATACGCCTCGGCCGCGCACGAGAGCACCATCCAAGGCTTCCTGCTGGGGGTGATCCCCGACACCCTCGTCAGCGCCTTCGTGCAGGGCAACATCCTGCAGGTGCTGTTCGTGTCGATCCTGTTCGGGATCGCCCTGGCCATGATCGGCGACGCCGGTGCGCCGGTGCAGCGCGCGCTGGAAGCGCTGAGCCAGGTCGTGTTCCGGCTGGTGGCCATCCTGATGAAGGCGGCGCCGATCGGGGCGTTCGGCGCCTTCGCCTTCACCATCGGGGCCTACGGCATCGGGGCCATCGCCAACCTCGCGGCGCTGATCGCCACCTTCTATCTGACGTCCGCCGTCTTCGTGCTGGGCGTGCTGGGCCTCGTCGCCTGGGCCAACGGCTTCTCGATTTTCCGCCTGATCGCCTATCTGAAGGAAGAGCTGCTGCTGGTGCTGGGCACTTCCTCATCCGAGGCGGCCCTGCCCAGCCTGATGCAGAAAATGGAGGCGGCCGGGGCGTCCAAGTCCGTCGTCGGTCTGGTCGTGCCGACCGGCTATTCGTTCAATCTGGACGGCACCAACATCTACATGACGATGGCGGCCCTGTTCATCGCCCAAGCGATGAACATCGAGCTGAGCCTGTGGCAGCAGATCACCCTGCTGCTGGTCGCCATGCTGAGCTCCAAGGGGGCGGCGGGCATCACGGGCGCGGGCTTCATCACCCTGGCGGCGACGCTGGCGGTGGTGCCCGACGTACCGGTGGCCGGCATGGCGCTGATCCTCGGCATCGACCGCTTCATGAGCGAGTGCCGGGCCCTGACCAACTTCACCGGCAACGCCGTCGCCACCCTGGTGGTGGCGCGCTGCGAAGGCGCGCTGGACGAGGCGCGGATGCGCGAGGTGCTGGCGGGCAAGCCCAAAGGACTGGCCGCGCGGCCCGATCCGGGGGCGGGGCCGGGCGACGACAAGGTTCTGACGGCCGACTGAGATCGGCGAGCACAACGAGACTTCGGGGAGGAAGACCATGAGAAACACTCGACGCAATCGCCTGCTGGGCGGCGCGGCCATGACGGCGGCGCTGGCCTTCGCCGGAGCCGCCATGGCCCAGGACGCCGCGCCCGGCGCCCAGGACCCCGACGTCACCCAGGTCGACGACGTGGTGGTGGTGGGCTCCAACATCCGCGGCGCGCGCACGACCGCCGCCCTGCCGGTGGTGGTGATCGACGAGGCCCAGGTCGACGCCACGGGCGCGGTGTCCGGCGACGAACTGCTGCGCACCATCCCGCAGATGGGCGACGTGCTGTTCGACAGCTCGAACAACCCGCAGACCTCGAACGCGGCGCGCGGCGACGTCAACTCGGTCAACCTGCGCTCGCTGGGCGTGGGCAACACCCTGGTGCTGCTGAACGGCCGCCGCGTGGTGCACCATCCGACCAGCCAGGGCACTTCGGACACCGGCACGGTGCCGGTGCTGAGCTACAACTCCAACGCCATCCCGGTGGCCGGCCTGCGCCGGACCGAGATCCTGCTGGACGGCGCGGCCGCGATCTACGGCGCCGACGCGGTCGCGGGCGTGGTCAACACCGTGCTGCGCGACAACTACGACGGCCTGACGATCAGCGCGCGCTTCGGCGGCGCCGAGGGCACCAGCATGGAGGAGCTGGACGTCAACCTGTTCGCCGGGAAGAATTTCGAACGCGGCAACGTGTCGGTCTTCGTCAACTATACCGACCGCACGGCGCTGCTGGCGTCGGACCAGGACTTCACCCAGAGCGACGACCTGCGCGGCCTGTTCGCGGACTATCCGGACTTCGCCGGGGTGACGGCGCTGGACGGGCGGTCGTCGAACACGCCCTGGGCGCGTCTGAGCGTGGGCGCGCGGCCGACGATCCGGTCCAACGGCACGGCGGTGACGAACAGCTCGGGCCAGTTCCGCTACCAGCCGTCGGCCTTCGGCTGCGGCGTGAACGTGGGCGGCGGCGTCTGCATCTCCAGCGGCAACCACAACTTCAACACCACCAACCGCGACATGCGCTACGACACGCGCTTCGGCACCACGGTGCGGCCGTCGGTGGAGCGGCTGAACGTCTTCTTCACCGGGACCTATGAGCTGGACAACGGCGTCGAGGCGTTCGGCGAGGTCGGCTTCTACGCGGCGGACAGCCGGGCGGTGCAGCCGCCGGTCGTCAACCTGAACCAGATCTGGGTCCCGGCCAGCAACTACTGGAACCCGTTCGGCCCGGTGACCTTCGCCGGGGGGGCGGTCAATCCGAACCGGCTGCCGGGTCTGACGGGCGTGGCGACGACCGGCCTGCCGGTGCTGCTGACCAACTACCGCTACGTGGACGCCGGCTTCCAGGAGGTGAAGGTCGAGAACTACCAGTCGCGCTTCCTGGGCGGCCTGCGCGGGGAATGGGGCAGCTACGACTGGGAGACGGCGCTGCTGTACTCCGAGGCCGAGGCCGAGGACACCTCGCCCAACATCAACATGACGCTGCTGCAGCAGCAGCTGGCCCTGTCGACCCCCGACGCCTACAACCCCTTCGGCGGCGGCTGCGTGGACACGACCAGCTGGGGCGACTGCAATCCCAGCTCCCAGGCCGCGATCGACGCCATCACCTTCGACCTGAAGCGGATCTCGCGCACCACGCTGGCGATGGCCGACTTCAAACTGTCGCGGTCGGACATGTTCCAGCTGCCGGCCGGGCCGGTGGGCATGGCCTTTGGTCTGGAGCTCCGCCGCGAGACCCAGAGCGATGACCGCGACGAGAACCTGGACGGGACCTTCACCTTCACCGACATGGTGACGGGGGCGACCAACCTGTCGAACGTGGCCGCGGTCAGCCCCAACCCCGACACCGAGGGCAGCCGCACGGTGGGCTCGGCCTATCTGGAGTTCGCGGTGCCGGTGGTGTCGCCGGAGATGGGCATCCCCCTGATCCATTCGCTGGACGTGCAGGTCGCGGGGCGGTTCGAGCACTATTCGGACTTCGGCTCGGTGGGCAGCCCCAAGGTCGCCCTGGCCTGGGACGTGGTGGACGGACTGCGCGTGCGGGCGTCGTACTCCGAGGGCTTCCGCGCGCCGAACCTGGAGCAGACCAATGCCACCCAGTACGCGCGCCTCGCCAGCGGCGTGGACTACGTCCGCTGCGAGGCGGACCTGCGGGCGGGCCGGATCACCAGCTTCGGCGCCTGCTCGCAGAACACCTCCGGCCTGTCGCTGCTGGTGGCCGGCAATCCGGACCTCGAGCCGGAGACGAGCGTGAACCAGTCCTACGGCCTGGTGTTCCAGCCGACCTTCATCCCGCCGGAGTTCGGGAGCTTCACCTTCACCATAGACAAGTGGAAGATCGAGCAGGAGGACATCGTCGGCCTGCTGGGCGTGCAGACGGCGCTGGCGCTGGACTACTACGAGCGGCTGAACGGACGGACCAATCCGCTGGTCAACCGCGATGCGGTGGGGCCGGACGACGTGCTGCTGTTCGACGGCACCGGCCTGACGCCGGCGGGCGAGGCGATCTCGGTCAACGACCGGTTCATCAACCTGCAGCCGCAGACGGTCAGCGGACTGGACATGGCCGCCTACTGGTCGATCGACGACACGCCCTGGGGCAGTTTCGACCTCAGCGTGAACGCCACCAAGCTGGAGGAATTCACGCGCGACCCGGGTCCGATCGTCAACCAGCTGTTCGAGGCGCGGGCCAACGGCGAGATCAACGCCGGCACGACCCTGCCCGACCCGTCGGATCTGATCGGTCAGAACGGCCGGCCGGAGTGGAAGGTGTCGAGCAGCTTCACCTGGGATGCCGGCGGGTGGCGCGTGGGCCTTTCCAGCCAGTACGTCAGCCGCTTCGAGCAGCCCAGCCTGCTGGGTCTTTCGGGCGAGCCGTGGCAGGTGGAGTCGCAGACGGTCTACAATCTGTACGGCCAGTACGAGTTCGCTGATTCCACCCGCGTCCGGCTGGGCGTGCGCGATCTGACGGACGAAGGCCCGCCGCTGGCCGACGGCGGCTATCGCGGGTCGGTGCACCAGCCGTGGGGTCGCTATCTGTACGTCAATGTCCGGCGCTCGTTCTGATCCGACGCTCCTGAAGGGAGTCCGGGCCGCCCTGCGCGGCCTGGGCGCCGCCCTGGCGGTCCTGGCCGCCTCGGCGCCCGTGGGGGCGTCGCCGTCCCCTTCGGTGGACGCCCCCACTCCGGTCGACTGCCCCCGGTCGGTGGGGCGCGAGGTGCGCTGCTTCACGCTGAAGGACGAGGCCGGAGCCTGGCTGGTCATCGCCCTGCCGGCGACCTGGAACGGCCGGCTGATCGTCCACGCCCACGGCGGGCCGCGCACCGGAGAGCCGGCGGCCGAGGACGGGCTGGAGGATCTGGACCGGTTCGCCGTCATGGTGCGGCGCGGCTACGCCTGGATCGGCTCGACCTACCGCCGGCCCGGCTACGGCGTGCGGTCGGCGGCCGAGGATGTGGACCGCAGCCGCGCGGTGTTCTGGCGCCTGCACGGCCGGCCGACGCTGACCCTGCTGCACGGCCAGTCGTGGGGGGGCAACGTGGCGGCCAAGGCGGCGGAGCTGTACCCGCGCGGTGAGGACGGGACGCTGAACTACGACGGCGTGCTGCTGACCAATGGCGTCGTCAACGGCGGGACGCGGGCCTATCAGTTCCGGGCCGATCTGAGGGCCGTCTACCAGTATTTCTGCGGCAACCACCCGGCGGCGTCCGATCCCCGATATCCGGTCTGGCAGGGCCTGCCCGCCGGGGCGACGATGACCCGCGCCGAGCTGCGGCGGCGGGTGGTGGCCTGCACCGGGATCGGCCTGTCCGCCCGCGACCGCACGGCGGCGCAGACGCAGCGGAAGCGGCAGATCCTGGCCGTGACCGGACTGCAGGAGGACGAGCTGATCGCCCATCTGACCTGGGCGACCTTCCTGTTCCAGGACCTGGTCCAGGTGCGGCTGGGCGGGCGCAATCCGTTCGACAATTCGACCCGGGTCTACGCCGGGTCGGACGACGACGCGGCGCTGAACGCCGGCGTCGAACGGTTCACGGCGGACCCGGAGGCCGTGGCCATGCTGGCCCACGACGCCGACCTGACCGGGGCGATCCCGATGCCGACGCTGACGCTGCACGCCCTGCACGATCCGACCGTCTTCCATTCGGCCGAGGCGGTCTATGCGGAGACGGTGCGGGCGGCGGGCAGGTCGGACCTGCTGGTCCAGGTCACGACCGACGAGGACCAGCACAGCCAGCTGGAAGACGCGTCCTATCTGACGGCCCTGATCGCGCTGGAAGGCTGGATCGAGACCGGCGAACGGCCCGATGCGGACGGCTTCCAGCAGCGGTGCGAAGCCTTGGGGCTGAAGCCGTGCCGGTTCGTCGTGCCCTGAGGGGCGGCACCTCTTCAGGCAGCGAGAACCTCGGCCAAGGCCCGGCGCAGCGCCTCTGAAGCCGGGCGGACGAGGGTGCCCGAGACGCAGCGCAGGTCGTCGCGGCGGCTGTGGTGGAAGCGGTGATTGCCGAAAAACCCGGCGGCGCGGTGGCCCGCGCGCAGGATGTTGGTCAGTTCTCCGGCCGACCCTTCCACCGTCGCCGGATAGACGGCCTCCAGCCCCGGCTGGCCGGCGAAGGCGCGCCGGAAGACGTCGAGGACCTCCGGGGCGGCCAGAAGGTAGCGTTGGGAATCCGGTCCGGGCAGTGGCCGCTCGCCCCACTCGTGCCAGTCGCGCGCCGCGAGGTTGGCGCCGACGTGGACCCACAGGCGCGTGTCCGAAGGCGAGGGCGCGGCGTCTTCCAGATAGGCGGCGCCGCCCAGGTTCTCGTATTCGTGCCCGCTGGTCGCGGCCAGTTCGACGTCGACGTCCCCGCGTCGCGCCAGCCACAGGGCCGCGGCCAGCCAAACCGCGATGCCCGAGCCGCGCTCCGCCGCGCAGCCGAACCAGCCGGACCGCGGCGTCGACAGGACCAGGGTCCCGCCCGCGCCGGCGGGCTTCCGACGGCCGATGAGGTTCCACGCCGGCCGCACGCCGCCCTGCCCCGCGATCGTGAGCCGGGCGGTCCGGCCGTCGGCGGCGGCGTCGAGGAAGGGGCCGGCGTCGCGCGGGGCGAGGACGGCGACGGGCCGGCCCGAGGGATCGGCATCGGCCGCGGCGTTGAGCGCAAGGGCGTCGCCGGTGGGGCCGGTCGTCACCAGCGCGGCGGCGGCGGCGCCGCGGGCCCGGACGTCGTCCAGGGCGGCGCGGATCGTCGGGTGCAGGGCGCTGGACCACCGTTGCGACGGGAGGACGATGACGGCGATGGCCCCGTCCAGCCGCCCCGTGCCGAAGGCGAGGCGGAGCGGGGCGGTCAGGCCGTCCGGGCCGGTCGGCACCACGATCGCCTGCGGGATGATCGGCACCGTCCGGCCCTCGATCGCGAGGGTCGCGGTCGACGCATCGAAGAAGGGCGTCTCGAACGGCTGTCGCACGCAGTCGTAGCCGGCTTCGGCGAGGCGGGACTCCAGCCAGACGCCGGCCGCCTCGTCGCCGGGGCCGCCGGAGGTCTTGTCGCCGAAGGCGAAGTAGCGCTCCAGAACGTTCTGGTGCCAGGCGTCGTCGAAGGCGGAGTCCGCCGCGACCGGGGCGGCCGCCAGCCCGGCCAGGCCCGTGCCCGCGAGGACGCCGCGACGCGAGGGCCTCATGCCCCGGCTCCCCGGAGACCGGACGGAGTCCTGAAACCCGTGCTCATGGTGGCCCTCCAGTCGGGATGCCGTCGTGCGTGAGCCGCACGCCGAGCGGCCGGCCGATGGGGCCACGCCCCCGGGCCGCCTGTCAATTTCACTCTCACGAGCGTGAAGATTGACAGGTCGCGTCACTCGTGTCCCACTCCCGGTGGAGCGTCGGCGATCATGACTGGCGCCAGGGAGGGAATTGAGATGAGGGCGATACTTCTCGCGTCGGCGTGCGCCGTCGCGGTGCTGGCGCCGACGGCGGCGCTGGCCCAGGAACAGCAGACCCGGGACCGCGACCAGGTCACCCAGGTCGAGGAAATCATCGTCACGGCGACGCGCCGGGCGGAACGTCTCCAGGACGTTCCCCTCAGCATCACGACGCTGTCGCAGGAGGACCTGAACACGCGCGGCATCGTCAACTACGACGGTCTGGCCACGGCCACGCCGGGCGTGACGCTGAACCGCGCCTCGGCGAACTTCAACAACTTCACCGCCCGCGGCGTCGCCACCAACGGCTACGGCGCGAACCTGCAGAGCACGGTGGCCATCTATCTGGACGAGCTGCCGATCTCGTCCAACGGCAACTCCACCATCCTGGATCCCAGCCTGTTCGACGTGGAGCGGATCGAATTCCTGCGCGGGCCGCAGGGGACGCTGTTCGGTTCGGGCTCGCTGGCGGGCGCCCTGCGCATCCTGACCCACGACCCGGACCCCACCGGCTTCGACGCCTCGGCGCTGGTCGATCTGGGGATCATGAACGAGGGCGGGCTGCGGCAGCGCTACAACGCCATGATCAACGTGCCGCTGGTCGAGAACGAGCTGGCCCTGCGCGTCGTCGGCTTCTCGCGCAACGAGGAAGGCTGGGTCGACAACGTCGGCACGGGCATCGAGGACTCCAACACCCTGGTCCAGTACGGCGGTCGCGCCATCCTGCAATGGGAGCCGACCGAGCGGTTCATCGGCCGGCTGATGTACTCGCGCGAGATCGCGAACCCGCACGACTCCTCGCTGACCAATCCGACCCTGGGCACCTTCGTGCGCCGCACCGACCGGCCGGACCTCTTCCAGAGCGACATGGCCAACTACAACCTGACGCTGGAATACCAGTTCGACGGGGCGCGGCTGACCAGTTCGTCGACCTATTCGGACTACACGGGCCTGTTCTACGTCGACCTTGCTGGCACCTTCGCCCAGGCCTTCCCGTTCGCGCTGGACGCCGACGCCTGGGACGAGACCTTCGTGCAGGAGATGCGGCTGGTGTCCGATCCCGGCGGCAAGATGGACTGGTCGCTCGGGGCCTTCTACTTCAAGAAGCGCCGCGACGTGGACTACAACTACCGGTCCAGCGAGGCCTTCCTGACCGCGCGGAACCTGACGGGCCTGCCGGACGAGTACTATCAGCGGTTCGGCTCGCATTTCATCAGCCACGAGATCGCGGCCTTCGGCCAGATCACCTATCGCTTCACCCCGGACTTCTGGGTGACCGGCGGCATCCGCTACGGCCTGACCGACGCCCAGGGCTTCACCGAGGCGGGCGGCTACAACTCCAACTATCTGACGCTGGCGCTGTTCGGGGTGTCCAACTTCCCGATCACGGTCACGCCGATCGCCGCGGCGGAAGGGGTCAAGGCCGAGGAGGAGGGGGCGTCCTATCGCCTGAGCGCCTCGTGGCGTCCGACGCCGTCGATCACGACCTACGCCGCCGTCTCGACCGGCTTCCGTCCGCCGATCGTCAACGCCCGGGCCGGCGCGGTCAGCACCATCGACCCGACCGACATCGTCATCCCCTACGGCGCCACGTCGGACGAGCTGATCAACTATGAGATCGGCGTGAAGGGCCGCTGGTTCGACGGCCGCGTCTATGCCGACGCCGCGCTGTACTGGATCGACTGGAACGACATCCAGGTCCAGGCCAACCGCGTGTCGGACTCGGTGCAGTTCGCCACCAACATCGGCGGCGCGACCAGCAAGGGCCTGGAGGTGTCGATCCTCGCGGTGCCGTTCGACGGCTGGACCGTGGGCGTCACCGGATCGTGGAACCACGCCGAGGTCGACGACCTGTCGACGCAGGAGGCCGCCATCTCGGGTGCCGTCCTGGGCGCGCGTCTGGCCGGGCCGGAGTTCTCGGGCTCGATCCGGATCAACTACGAATGGCAACCGACGGCCGGCGTGGTCGGCAATGCGTCGCTGGCGGTGTCGCACGTGGGCAGTTTCCCCAACGCCTTCCCGAACACGCCGGGACGGCCGCTGATCCCGCTGCCGACCTATGACGACACGGACGCCTACACCTTCGTCAACGGCAACCTGGCCTTCGCCTTCGACCAGTTCACGGTGGGGGCCTACGTCGAGAACCTCTTCGACGACGACTCGGTCAACTACATCCACCCGGAGGCCTTCATCGACGGCCGCTACGGCCGGGTGCGGCCCCGGACCGTCGGCATCCGCGTCGGCTATGAGTACTGACGGATGACGGCCTCCTCCTCCCCAACCGTCCCGGGCGCGCGCTCCGCGCGCCCGGGCGCCGGCGCCTGGTTCGTCCTGGCGGTGCTGTGCTTCGTCTATGTGCTGAACTTCCTGGACCGGCAGCTGCTGTCGATCCTGGCCAAGCCGATCCAGGACGAGCTGGGCGTGACGGACGGCCAGCTGGGCATGCTGGGCGGGCTCTATTTCGCGGCCTTCTACTGCATCCTGGCCATTCCGGTGGGATGGCTGGCCGACCGGACGAACCGGGTCAGGGTGCTGTCGCTGGCCTGCGCCCTGTGGAGCGCGGCCACCGCGGCCTGCGGCCTGTCCACCAACTATGGGCAGCTGGCGGTCTCGCGCATGGCCGTCGGCGTGGGGGAGGCGGGCGGCGTGCCGCCGTCCTATGCGATCATCTCCGACTACTTCCCGTCAGGCACGCGGGGGACGGCGCTGAGCCTGTTCAACCTGGGCCCGCCGATCGGCCAGGCCCTGGGCGTCGCCTTCGGCGCCTCGATCGCGGCGGCCTATTCGTGGCGCGACGCCTTCCTCTGGGTGGGGGCCATCGGGGTCGCGACGGCGGTCGTGGTCTTCCTGTTCGTCAAGGAGCCGAAAAAGGGCGGTCTCGACCAGCTGGAAACCCATCCGCCGGCCGACGCGGCGCCGATCCCGCGCGCGGGCTTCTGGTCGACCTGCAAGATGTTCTTCTCCAACCCGGTGCTGCGCGGCATGGCGCTGGCCTGCGCGGCGACGCAGTTCGTCACCTATGCCCTGCTGAATTTCGCCACCCTGTTCCTGATGCGCGAGAAGGGCATGACGCTGGAGCAGGTGGCGGTCTGGTACGCCCTGCTGGTGCTGATCGGCACGGGCGCGGGCATGCTGGTTTCGGGCCGGCTGATCGACCGCCTCGCGAAGCGGTCGAAGACGGCCTACGCCTGGTTGCCGGCGGTGGGGCTGGCGCTGGCCGCGCCGCTGTTCGCGGCCTTCGTCTGGGCCCCGACCTGGCCGCTGGCGCTGATGTTCCTGCTGCTGCCGATGGGGCTGAACTACTTCTACCTGTCGCCGGCGGTGACGCTGGTGCAGGAAGAGGTCAGGCCCGACCAGCGGGTCATGTCCGGCGCCCTGCTCCTGCTGGTGATGAACCTGATCGGCCTGGGTCTGGGGCCGACCTATCTGGGCGCGGCCAGCGACTGGTTCCGCGCCAGCCACCCCGACAACTCGCTGCAGATGGCGCTGTACACCCTGCTGCCCTTCTACGCCCTGGCCATCGCCCTGTTCGTCGGGCTGGCCGGCAAGATTCGGCGGCAGGTGGCCAGGGAGACCGCAGGATGATCCGCCTTCTCGCCCTCTCGCTGGCGGCGCTGGCCGTCGCCTGCGCTTCCCTGCCGGCCTCGGCCCAGCCCGTCGTGCGCGCGCCGGCGGGGACCCTGAGCGGCGAGGCGCTGGACGGCGTCGACGCCTTCCGGGGCATCCCCTACGCCGAGGCACCGACCGGCTGGCGGCGCTGGAAGCCGCCGGCGGAGCTCGCGCCGTGGCGCGGCGTGCGCGAAGCGGTCGCGTTCGGCCCGGCCTGCCACCAGCCGGTCGCGCGCGGGGCCAGCATCTACGCCCCGGTCGAGGCGCCCCGGATGAGCGAGGACTGCCTGTCGCTGAACGTCTGGCGGCCGCAGGGTGCCGAGAAGGCCCCCGTCTTCGTCTGGATCCACGGCGGGTCGCTGATGAGCGGCTCGGGCAGCGAGGCGATGTACGACGGCGCCCGGATGGCGGCGAGCCAGGGCATGGTGGTGGTCACGATCAACTACCGCCTCGGCGTGCTGGGCTGGCTGGCGCATCCGGAACTGAGCGCGGAATCGCGGCGCAATGTGTCGGGCAACTACGGCCTGATGGACCAGATCGCGGCGCTGCAGTGGGTCAAGGCCAACATCGCGGCCTTCGGCGGCGATCCGGACGCTGTGACGATCGCGGGCGAGTCCGCCGGCGCCCTGAGCGTGATGTACCTGATGGCCTCGCCGGAGGCGCGGGGCCTGTTCCACCGGGCCATCGCGCAGAGCGCCTACATGATCTCGACGCCCGAGCTGCGCTCTCGCCGCTACGGCGACGTGCCGGCCGAGGGGCTGGGCTTCTGGCTGCAGGGCAGGCTGGGTCTGGCGGGTGTGGCCGGGATGCGCGCCATGGACGCGCAGGAGCTGACCGTCGCCGCCCAGCAGGCCGGCTATGCTCCCTTCGGCACCATCGACGGGGCCTGGCTGCCGGAGCAGCTCGTCACGGTGTTCGACCGGGGCGAGCAGGCGCCGGTGCCGATCCTGGCCGGCTTCAACGACGGGGAGATCCGGTCGCTGAGGTTCCTGATTCCGCCGGCCCCGCCGACCGACGCGGCGGCCTATGAGGCGGCGATCCGCGAGCGGTACGGAGACCTGGCCGAGACGTTCCTGCGCCTGTACCCGGCCGACGACATCCCCGAGAGCCTGATGGCGACGCAACGGGACGGGCTGTACGGCTGGACGGCCGAGCGACTGGCGCGAGGCCAGACCCGGTCGGGCCAGAACGCCTGGCTGTACTTCTTCGACCACGGCTATCCGGCCGCGGACGAGGCCGGGCTGCATGCCTTCCACGCGGCGGAGATTCCCTACGTCTTCTCGGCGATGGACAAGCTGCCGCCGCGCTGGCCCGTGCCGCCGGATACGGCGGAGGAGCGGGCCCTGTCCGACGCCATGATGGCCTACTGGGGGGCGTTCGCGCGCACGGGCGTTCCGACCGCGCCGGGCCAGCCGGACTGGCCGGCCTATGGGGCGACCGAGGCCTATATGCTGTTCGACGGAACGCCGCAGCCGGGTCGGGATCTCATGCCCGGGATGTTCGAGATGCAGGAGGCGGTGGTGTGTCGGCGCGTGAGGGTCGGGGGCATTCCATGGAACTGGAATTTCGGCGTGATCGCCCCGACGCCGCCGCCCGCGGCCGCGGGCTGCCCATGATCCAGGGGGCGATGCAGGACTGGCCCCTGACGCTGGACAAGCTGCTGGACCACGCCGCCAAATGGTGGCCCGAGCGGCAGGTGGTGACGGCGGGGGAGGGGGAACGGTCGGACCGCCTCGGCTACGCCGGCGTTCGCGACCGGGCCCGGCGCGTGTCGGCCGCGATGGCGGGGCTGGGCGTAGGCCGCGGCGACCGGGTGGCGACCCTGGCGTGGAACACCCGGGCGCACGTCGAGACCTGGTACGGCGTCATGGGCATGGGGGCGGTGTGCCACACGCTGAACCCCCGCCTGACCGAGGCGCAGCTGTCGGCCATGCTGGCCCAGTCGCAGGCGGCGATCCTGATCGCCTCCGCGGACCTGGTCGCGCTGGCGCGGCGCGTGATGGCGCGGACGCCGTCGCTGAAGCGGGTGCTGGAGATCGACCAGGACCCCGGGCTGTCCGGCGGCGCGGACGCGCTGGAAGGCCTTCTGGACGACGCCGGCGCGGACGTGGTCTGGGGCGACTTCCCGGAGACGACGCCGTGCGGCCTGTGCTTCACCTCGGGCACGACGGGCGCGCCCAAGGGCGTGACCTACACCCACCGCTCCAGCTTCCTGCACACCTTTCGTCAGCTGCAGGCCGACGTGATGGGGCTGGGCGCGGCGGATTCGGTGCTGACCGCGGTGCCGATGTTCCACGCCAATGCCTGGGGCCTGCCTTTCGCGGTGCCGGCAGTGGGGGCCAAGCTGGTGCTGCCCGGCAAGCATCTGGACGGCGCCAGTCTGGCGCGGCTGATCGAAGCCGAGGGCGTGACGGTGGCGGTGGGCGTGGCCACGGTGTGGCTGGGGCTGGTCGAGCATCTCGAGGCGACGGGCGGGCAGACCCCGACCCTGCAGCGCATCATCGTCGGCGGCGCGCCGCTGGCGCCGGCCCTGATGGAACGGATCGAGGCGCGGCTGGGCGTGGCAGTGCAGATGAGCTGGGGCATGACCGAGCTGTCGCCGCTGGGCACCTGCGCCGCGCCGGGGGACCCCTTGCGGGCGGCGCACGTGTCCGGGCGGCCCGCGGTCGGCGTGGACCTGCTGATCACCGACGCCGCCGGGCAGGCCCTGCCCGAGCAGCGCGGCGTGGAAGGGCACCTGCGCGTGCGCGGGGCCTCGGTGATCGCACGCTATTTCGGCGAGGCGGAGCGCGCGACCGACGCCGACGGCTGGTTCGCCACGGGGGATCTGGCCCGGCTGGAAAGCGACGGCGCCCTGGCCATCACCGGCCGGGCCAAGGATCTGATCAAGTCCGGCGGGGAGTGGATCAATCCGGCGGAGCTGGAGGCCGTGATCAACGAGAACCCGGCCGTGTCCCTGGCCGCGGTCATCGGCCGGCCGGATTCCAAATGGGGCGAACGGCCCGTACTGGTGGTACAGACCCGCGCGGATCACGAGGTCGGCGACGAGGCCCTGCTGGCCCCGTTGCGCGGACGGGTGGCTCCGTGGTGGATTCCCGACGCGGTGATCCGCCTGGCCGAGATGCCGTTGGCGTCCACGGGCAAGATCGACAAGATGCGGTTGCGAGTTGAATATGGCGGTTGCTGAGAAGAGCGTGGCGAAGACGGCCCCCCGGGCCGCGGGACCGGCCAAGGCCCCGAAGCCGCGCGCGCGCCGCACCAAGGTCGAGCAGCGCGCCGACAAGATGGAGCAGATCCTCGACGCGGCCGAGTATCTGTTCTCGGTCCACGGCCTGTACGGCGTGACGCTGAAGGACGTGGCCCAGCGGGTGGGCGTGCACCACACCCTGCTGAACTACTATTTCACCGACAAGAAGAAGCTGTTCGACGACGTCATCGCCCGGCGCGCCGGAATCACCAGCGCCAAGCGGATCGAGGCGCTGGACGCCTATGACGCCGCGACCGGCGGCAAGCCGACCGTGGAGGGGGCGCTGCGCGCCTTCCTCGACACCGATCTGGACCTGTACAGCCAGGGCGGCGAGGCGTGGAAGAACTACGGTGCCCTCGGTGCGCAGGTGTCGAACACCCCCTACGGCGCCGAGCTGATGGACTTCCATTTCGACCCGGTCGTTCTGAAGCTGATCGGCCTGTTGAAGAAGGCCCTGCCGGACTGCGCCGAGGCGGACATTTTCTGGGGCTATCACTTCGTGACGGGGGCGCTGATGCTGACCCTGGCGCGGACCGGGCGCATCAACCGTCTGTCGGGCGGGCTGTGCGACTCCGACGACTTCGAGGCGGTCAAGGATCGGATGGCCGGTTTCATGGCCGCCGGATTTCTGGCCATCTGCAAGACCGGGGCGGGCCCGGGCCGCTGAGGCGGGACGCCGCGTCGATTCACCACCGACCATCGGAGAGTGCACATGACGTTGAAGGGGCGCGTCGCCATCGTGACGGGCGCGGGCGGAGGTCTGGGGCGCGAGCACGCCCTGTACCTGGCGTCCCAAGGCGCCGCCGTGGTCGTCAACGACATGAACCCGGACGCCGCCGCGGCGGTCGCGGCCGAGGTCGAGGCGGCGGGCGGCGAGGCCCTGGCGGTCGCCGCCTCCGTCACCGACGAGGCCGCTGTGGCCGACATGGTGGCGAAGACCATGGCCCGCTGGGGCCGCGTCGACGTGCTGGTCAACAACGCCGGCATCCTGCGCGACAAGAGCTTCGCCAAGATGGATCTGGCAGACTTCCGCCTGATCGTCGACGTGCACCTGATGGGGGCGGTGATCTGCACCCGGGCGGTGTGGGAGATCATGCGGACCCAGGCTCACGGCCGCATCGTCATGACGACCTCGTCGTCGGGGCTGTACGGAAACTTCGGCCAGGCCAACTACGGCGCGGCCAAGATGGCGCTGGTCGGTCTGATGCAGACCCTGGCGATCGAGGGCGAGAAGTACGGCATCCGCGTCAACTGCCTGGCCCCCACGGCGGCGACCGGCATGACCGAGGGACTGCTGCCGCCTCAGGCGCTGGAGCGGCTGAACCCGAAACTGGTCAGCCCCGCCCTGCTGCTGCTGTGCGGCGAGGCGGCGCCGACGCGGGCGATCGTCTGCGCCGGGGCCGGGCATTTCGCCCGGGCCAACGTGACCCTGACGCCCGGCCGGTTCATCGGCGGCGGCGAGGACGCGGGACAGCGCCTGGTCGCGGCCTGGGACGACGTCTCGGACGCGGACGGCGCGATCGTGCCCGCCTACGGCTTCACCCAGGCCGAGCGCGAGGTGGTCAGCGCCGAGGCCCACGCGACCCGGGCGGACGGCTGAGCATGGCCGGGCCGACGCGACGCGGGGTGATCCTGGGCGCCGCGGCGACGCCGCTCCTGATGGGCGCGGGCGCGTCGGACCCGGTTCAGGCCGCGGTGGAGGCCGCCTTCGCGGACGGCGCGACCAGCGTCCTGATCGCGCGGCGGGACGAGGTGCTGGCGGAGCGCTACGCCCCGGACTGGCCCGCCGACCGGCCGCGCGAGGTCGCCTCGGTGGCCAAGAGCATCCTCGCGGTGCTGCTGGCCATGGCGGTGGAGGACGGCGCGATCCGGGACTTCGACCGGCCGGCGGCCGACTGGATCCCGGCGTGGCGCGGCGACGACCGGCGCGCGATCACGCTGCGGCACCTGATGAGCATGACCTCCGGGCTGGACGACGCCGGCCTGGCGCTGCGGGGGGTGACGGGCGACCAGTTCGCCCTGAACGCGGCCGCGCCGCTGCGTGACGCCCCGGGCACGCGATGGGCCTACAACACCGCGGCGTCTCATCTGCTGTTCCATGTGCTGGCGCGGGCCACGGGCGAGACGGTGGACGCCTATGCCGGGCGGCACCTGCTGGGGCCGCTCGGGATGGACGGCACGGTCTGGGTGACCAACGCGGGCCGCGGCGCCGACGGTCCCGTGACCAACTGGTACAGCGCCGCCTGCACCGCGCGCGACCTGCGGCGGTTCGGCACCATGGTGCTGGCGGGCGGCCGCGGCCTGATCTCGCCGGGGTCGCTGGCGGCCCTGACCGCGCCGTCGCAGGCGCTGAACCCCTCCTATGGCCTGCTGTGGTGGAGCAACGCCCTGCCCGGGGTGGACGCGACGGGGCGGCTCCCCGGCCGCAGGTTCCCCGATGCGCCGCATGACGTCGTCGCCGCCCTGGGCGCCGGCGGTCAGGCGCTGATGCTGGTCCCGTCGCGGGGTCTGATCGTGATCCGGCAGGGCGACCCGCCGCGCAGGGCCACCGGGCTGGCCGACCTGCTCGACGCGGCCCTGGCTGCGACGCCGGCCTGAAGCGGCGCGCCGGGCGGGATCAGCAGCCGCCGACGCGGCAGCCCTCGCAGGCGCGGCGGCCCCGGGGCGCGGCCTTCAGTCGGTCCAGAAGGCGCGCGAGAAGAACGCGCTCCCCCGGCGTGAAGTCCGAGAGCGCCAGATCGAGCCCCGCGCAGGTGCGGTGGGCGCAGAGCTGCAGGTGCTCGGCCCCGGCCGGTGCCAGGTGCAGCATCTTCACCCGGCGGTCGTTGGGATGGGCCTCGCGACGGATGAGGCCGTCCACCTCCAGCTGATCGCAGAGACGGGATACCGTGGCCTCGGCAACATCAAGCGCGCGGGCGGTCTCGCGCTGGGAGGCCCCGCGCCGACCCGCGAGCGCGAGGTGTCCCATGACGCGTACGCCCAGCTCCTCCTCGGGTCGAAACATGGGCCGGGCGGCCTGCGCCAGCGCGCCGACCAAGGCGACCAATTCGCCGCTGCCACCGACCAGAAAGGACTCAATCATCATGTGTTCCCCAACACTTCCTCGCTGAATACGAACCTTGGGTAACCGGTTTCCTTACGTCTGTTTCCGGATGTAAATTTTGTCCGCGGTCAACCTTTGATGGGGTCAAACGACCGACACGCTTTCTCAGAATCCGGCGGCGAAAACGGGGAACATCACCCGCGAGACCCCTTCCATGCCGGACCAGATCGACCTTCACCAAAGCCCCTCCCTCGCAGGCGCGGCAGCGCCGTCGCGCCCGCTCATGAAGACGGAAAGCCCGGGACGCGTCCTGGCCACGCTTCTGGCTGGAGCGGCGTGCCTCGCCGTCCAGCCGGCCGTCGCCCAGACGCCCGAGGTGGAGGGCCGCATCGGCCTCGCCTCCGAATATGTGGGCAAGGGGCTGGGCAAGAGCGACGAAAAGCTCGCGCCGTTCGGTGAGATCCAGCTGGGTCTGAACGGCTTCTACGTCAGCGCCTTCGCCTCCGACGCCGCCTCGTCGCGGGGCGCGGACGCCGAGGTCATCCTGGCCGCCGGTTGGGCCGGCGAGATGCGCGGCTTCGAGGTCGACGCCCAGGTCATGCGCCGGGAGATGGTCGGCGAGGTCAGCGGCTACGACAGCGTCTATGTCGAATATCAGGTCGACGTGTCGCGCGACTTCGGGGCCGGCTGGGCCGGACGTCTCCGCGTCAACTATTCGCCCGACGGCTATGGCCCCAGCGGCGAGGCCTGGTGGGTCGAGGGCCAGGCCACCGTCAAGCTGACCGGGGCCGACAAGCTGAGCTTCGCCGTCGCGGACCGCACATCTGAAAACGGGTCCGGCTACGCCGCCTGGAACGTCGGGGTGAAGCACAAATTCACCTCCGAAATCTCGGGCGACCTGCGCTGGTACGACACCGACGCCCATGACCTGGGCGACCGCTACGACGGCCGACTGGTCGGCGTCCTCACCTACAGCTTCTGACCGCCGTCGCGGATTCAAGGGATAACGAAGATGCGCCTCTCCGACTGGAAGATCGGCCGTAAACTCGCCGCCGCCTTCGCCGTTGTCGTCGCCCTCATGGCGGCCGTCGGCTCTTTCACGGTCTTTGAACTCCGCGCGATCGACGCAAATCAACAGGAGGCGAGGCGCGCCAGCGCGGCCTTCGACACCGCCGCCTCGGCGCGGTTCTACCTCGTCAGGCAGGAAAACAGCTTCCGCGGCTATACGATCACCGGTGAGGCCTACTATCGCGAGCGCCTCGAGGCGCATCGCGGCAACTTCCTGAAGGCGATCGCCGAACTGCGGGAGGCCGCCAAGGACAACGTCAGGGAAGTCGCCGAGATCGACAAGGCGGCCCGGGCCGCGGAGGCCTGGCATCAACGCGCTGTGGAGGGCACCTCCGCCGCGGCTCTGCGGCCCGCGATCGGCCGTCAGGGCACCGCGGATCAGATGATGGGCACCGCCGAGGACGCGCTTGAGGCGACCCAGGCCCTGTTCGCCGAAGAGCGCGACGCGGCGCGCGCCCACCTGTCGGAATCGGTGCAGCGCGGCGTGTTCGAGGTCGCGGGTGGAATCCTGCTGCTGGCGCTTCTGTCGCTCGGCATCGCCTGGATGCTGACCCGTGCGGTGGCGAAGCCGCTGGTCGGCCTGACCGACGCGATGGGCGCGCTGGTGCAGAACCGGCTGGAGGGCGAGATCGTCGGCCAGAGCCGCGGCGACGAGATCGGGGCCATGGCCCGGGCCCTCGTCCAGTTCAAGCAGAACTCGGACCTGCTGGACGCCAGCCGCGCCGAGGCTTGGAACGACGCCTTCAAGTCGGCCGCCTTCGAAGGCTCGCCGACCGCGATGATGACGATCGACCGCGACTTCAAGATCCTGCACGTCAACGGTGCCACGAAGAAGCTTCTGACCGAGCACGCGCAGGCATTCCGGAGCCTGTGGAACGGGTTCGAGCCCGACAAGATGCTGGGTCAGTGCATCGACGTCTTCCACAAGAATCCGAACCATCAGCGGCAGATGCTGGCGGACCCGTCGCGCCTGCCGCACCGGGCCGAGATCAAGGTCGGCGATCTCATCTTCGATCTGAACATCAGCGCCGTGCGTGACCGCGCCGGAAACTACATCGGCAACGCCCTTCAGTGGGAGGACGTGACCGCCACCCGCGCGCAGGCGGCGCAGGTCGACGACTATCTGGCCCAGCTGACCGCCGCCAAGCGCAACCAGGCCGTCATCGAGTTCGACCTCGACGGCAACATCATGACCGCGAACGAAAACTTCCTGAACACGGTCGGCTACCGCCTGGAGGAGATTAAGGGGCGTCACCACCGGATGTTCTGCGACGCGGACTATGCGCGGTCGCCCGAATACCAGAACCTCTGGGACACGATGAAGCAGGGCGGCTACGTCGCCGACAAGTTCGTCCGGTATGGTCGCGACCAGCGGAAGATCTGGCTGGAAGCCGCCTACAACCCGATCCTCGGTCCGGACGGCAAGCCCTACAAGGTCGTCAAGTTCGCCACCGACGTGACCCGCGCCGAAATGGACCGCATTGCGGACGAGGAGAAGGCCCGGGTCCTGGCCGCCCAGCAGGCGATCGTCGTCTCGGAAACCGGGCGCGGTCTGGAGGCCCTGTCGGCCGGGGACCTGTCGTACCGGATCACGGCGGACTTCCCCGAGGAATACCGGAGCGTCCGCAACGACTTCAACGAAGCCATGGGCAAGCTGGAAGAGGCCATGACGGTGATCACCTCCAACGTTTCGGCCATGCGGTCGGGCGCGGGGGAAATCGCCAGCGCCGCCGACGACCTGTCCCACCGGACCGAGCAGCAGGCCGCGACCCTGGAAGAGACCGCCGCCGCCCTCGATCAGATCACCGCCACGGTGCGCAAGACCGCCGAGGGGGCCGGCCGCGCCGGACAGGTGGTCGAGCAGGCCCACGGCGAGGCCGAGCGGTCCGGCGAGGTCGTCACGCGCGCCGTTCAGGCCATGGGCGACATCGAGCGCTCTGCCGACCAGATCAGCCAGATCATCGGCGTGATCGACGAGATCGCCTTCCAGACCAATCTGCTGGCGCTGAACGCCGGGGTCGAGGCGGCGCGGGCGGGGGACGCGGGCAAGGGCTTTGCGGTCGTGGCGTCGGAGGTGCGGGCTCTCGCCCAGCGCTCGGCCGAGGCCGCCAAGGAGATCAAGTCGCTGATCTCGGCCTCCAGCGTCCAGGTCAAGTCCGGCGTCGGCCTGGTCGGCGAGACCGGCAAGGCGCTGAGCGCGATCGTCGGCCGCGTTCAGGAGATGAACGCCCTCATGGGCGAGATCGCCGCCTCGGCCCAGGAGCAGTCCACGGCGCTGGCCGAGGTCAACACTGCGGTCAACCAGATGGACCAGGCGACGCAGCAGAACGCCGCCATGGTCGAGCAGTCGACCGCCGCCAGCCACAGCCTGACCCAGGAGAGCGAACAGCTGTCGCGGCTGGTCGGGCGGTTCCGCCTGTCCGCCGGCGGCGGGATCCAGACCCGAAGCGCGCCGGCCGAAAACCCCGCCCTGCGCCAGACGAAGTCCCGCATCACCGAGTTCGCCAAACAGTGGACGGCACCGCGCACGTCCGGTGCCCTCGCGCTGAAGTCCAGCGCCGAGGCGGAATGGGAGGAGTTCTGATGACCTCGTTCCATGCGCTGCCCGAACGCCTTGAAGGCGCGGGCCTGATCGACGCGAGGGCGGCCGTCCTGGCCCTCCGCGGCGCCGATCTGGACCTGAGCGGCGCGGAGGTCACCCGCCTGAACGGGATGGGTCTGGAGCTGATCCTCTCGGCTTTCAGGACCTGGCGCGAGGACGGCTTCCGTCTTCGCCTGGTCGATCCGTCCCCCTGTCTTCTGGAAACCTTCGTGCGCCTGGATCTGCAGGCGACGCTTCAGGGAGAAGCCGCGTGAGCAAGGTGGTTCTGACCGTCGACGACAGCCGCACCATGCGCGACATGCTGAAGCTGGCCTTGAGCGACGCCGACTACACCGTCGTCCAGGCGGTGGACGGGGTACATGGGCTGGAGGTGCTGCAGGGCAGCGCGCCGGACGTGATCATCACCGACATCAACATGCCGAACCTGGACGGGTTCGGGTTCATCGAGGGCGTGCGCCGCAGCGACCGTCACCGCATGATCCCGATCCTTGTCCTGACCACCGAGAGCGACGCGGACAAGAAGCAGCGCGCGCGCGACGCCGGAGCGACCGGCTGGATCGTGAAGCCGTTCGACCCGGTCAAGCTGGTGGACGCCGTCCGGCGAGTGGCGGCCTGAGTCATGGATCCGATGGAGGCCATCCGGGCGACCTTCTTCCAGGAGTGCGACGAACTGCTCGCCGACCTCGAGGCCGGTCTGCTGCGCATGCAGGGCGGCGACGCGGACGGGGAGACCGTCAACGCGGTGTTCCGCGCCGTTCACTCGGTCAAGGGCGGCGCGGGGGCCTTCGGCCTGGACGACCTGGTCCGCTTCGCGCACGTGTTCGAGACGACGCTGGACGAGGTCCGCGCGGGCCGGCTGACGGCCGAGCCGGCGACCGTGGTCCTGATGCTGCGGGCGTCCGACATCCTGGCGGACCATGTGACGGCGGCGAAGGGCGGGCCGGGCGTTGACGAGGCCACGGCGGGGGCCGTGGCGGATGAGCTGGCGCGCGTCGCCGGCGTCTCCACAGGTCCGGCCGGAGAGCCGGAGGTCGAGATCGCCTTCGTGCCGGCGGCCCTGTCGCTGGACGCCTCGCCGGTGACGGACGTCGTCCCGGCGCTGGGATCGTGGGCGGTGAAGTTCACGCCGCTGCCGGCGCTCTATCGCAACGCCAACGACGCCCTCCGCCTGCTGCGCGAGATGGAACGCGTGGGTGAGATGAAGGCCCGTATCGACGAGAGCGGCCTGGTCGGGATCGAGGATTTCGACCCGGAGCTGCCGCGCCTGATCTTCGAGGTGGCCCTGACCGGACCGAACGTCACCGAAGGGGCGATCGCGGAAGTCTTCGAATTCGTCGAGGGCGACTGTGTGCTGGAAATCACGCCCCCCGCCGGGGCGCCCGAGGCGGCACCTCCCGCGGACGGGGAGGAGGCGCCCGACGACGTTCTGGCCCGGCTGATGGCCGAAGTGGGCGCGGGCCCCGCCCCGACTCCCGCCGCCGAAGCCGTCGTGCCGGAGGCGCTGTCGCCGGAGCGCGGACCGCAGGCGGCGTCATCCTCCGGCGAGGCTCTGGTGCAGACCACCATCCGGGTCGACCTGGAGCGCGTCGACCGGTTGATCGACCTCGTCGGCGAGCTGGTGATCAACCAGGCCATGCTGGCCCAGCGCGTGGTCGAGGCCGGGCTGGCCCGCAACGGCGCCGTCGCCGTCGGGCTGGACGATCTGGAACAGCTGACGCGCCAAATCCAGGACAGCGTCATGGCCATCCGGGCCCAGCCCGTGAAGTCGGTGTTCCAGCGCATGCCGCGCCTCGTTCGCGAGGTCGCTGCGGCGACCGGCAAGCAGGTCCGCCTGGTGACCGACGGCGAGGGCACCGAGGTCGACAAGACGGTGATCGAGCGCCTGTCGGAGCCGATCACCCACATGATCCGCAACGCCATCGATCACGGCCTGGAGCGGCCCGATGCGCGACGCGCCGCGGGCAAGGCGGGCGAGGGGACCGTGCGTCTGAGCGCCCAGCACCGCTCGGGCCGGATCGTCATCGAGGTGTCGGACGACGGTGCCGGCATCAATCGCGAGCGGGTCAGGTCGATCGCCGTGTCGCGGGGCCTGATCCCCGCCGATGCCCTGCTGTCGGACGACGAGATCGACAACCTGATCTTCGCGCCGGGCTTCTCCACCGCCGACGCCGTGTCCGACATCTCGGGCCGGGGGGTGGGCATGGACGTCGTCAAGCGGTCCATCCAGGCCCTGGGCGGCCGCATCACCATCAGCTCGCGGCCCGGGGAAGGGTCGACCTTCACCATGAGCCTGCCGCTGACGTTGGCGGTGCTGGACGGTATGGTGGTGACCGTCGGCGACCACACCCTGGTCGTGCCGATCAATGTGATCGTGGAAAGCCTGCAGCCGAAGGCGGCCGAACTGCGTCCGCTCGGACCCCAGGGCACTGTCCTTTCGGTCCGCGGCAGCCACGTGCCGATGATCGACGTGGCCCCGGCCCTGGGCTGGAGCAGCGGCGGCGAGGGGCCGCTCGGCGGCGTCACCCTGCTGGTCGAGAGCGAGCTGGGACTGGCGGCGCTTCGCGTCGACGCCATCCAGGGCCAGCGCCAGGTCGTCATCAAGAGCCTCGAGCAGAATTACCGCCAGGTCGAGGGCGTCGCCGCCGCGACCATTCTGGGTGACGGCCGCGTGGCCCTGATCCTGGACGTCGACGGCCTGATCGCCGCCCGCCGCCGGTCCGCGACCGGCAACCCCGTCCTTTCGTTCGCCCAAGCCAGCTGAGCGCAGCCATGAATGCCATGACCGATCCCCGCGAACTGATCGCCTTCCGCATCGGAGATCAGGAGTTCTGCGTCGACATTCGATCCGTTCGGGAGATCCGCGGGTGGGCCCCGGCGACGCCGCTGCCGCAGTCGCCCCCCTATGTCCGGGGGGTGATCAACCTGCGCGGCGCGGTGCTGCCGATCATCGATCTGAGCGGCCGGCTGGGACTGGGCACGGCCGAACCCTCGGCCCGGCACGTGATCATCGTGGCGCGCGTGGGCATGCGCACCGTGGGCCTTCTGGTCGAGGCGGTCTCGGACATCCTGGGGGTCTCCGAGGAGATGATCCAGGCCACGCCGGACATCGGCTGCGACATGGTCCGCAGCTTCGTGAAGGGCGTCCTGCCCGTCGACGGGCGGATGATCAGCCTGATCTCGCTCGACGGTCTGCTGCCCGAAATCGAGCTGGAGGAGGCCGCATGACGGCACTCCGCAGGTCGGACGCCCAGCCCCTGGTCGACGGCGAGTTTCCCTTCACCCTGGACGACTTCCGGGACATCGCGCAGCTGCTTTACGCGGACTCCGGCATCCATCTGCAGGAGGCCAAGGCGACGCTGGTCTACTCACGACTGGCTAAACGCCTGCGCAAGCTCGGCCTTGCTTCCTTCAGTGATTACCGGGCGTTGCTGCATGGTCCGGAGGGGGAGGGCGAGCGCCCGGTCCTGCTGAGTGCCCTGACGACCAACGTCACCCGCTTCTTCCGTGAGCCTCACCACTTCGACGCCCTGCGTCGGCAGGTGAAGCAGGTTCTGGCCCCGGCGGCGCGGGCGGGCGGGCGCGTCCGTCTGTGGTCGGCGGGATGTTCGCTGGGCCACGAGCCCTACTCCATTGCCATGTCGCTGCTGGCAGAGCTGCCCGAAGCCACCGAGCTGGACGTGCGGATTCTCGCCACGGACATCGATCCGCAGGTCGTGGACCGTGCCCGCGCAGCCACCTATTCGCGCGAGGACGTCGAACCCGTGCCGGCAGACCTGGCGGCCCGCTGGCTGACGAAGGACGGCGACCAGGTCCGGGTGTCGGACGCGGCGCGCAAGCTGGTCAGCTTCGGCGTGCTGAACCTGCACGCGACCTGGCCCATGAAGGGCACCTTCGACGTGATCTTCTGCCGCAACGTCGCAATCTATTTCGACGACGAGACCCAGGCGCGCCTGTGGTCGCGCTTCGCCGAACGCCTGTCCCCGCAGGGCCGGCTCTACATCGGCCACTCGGAACGCGCCGAGACGCCTTCACTAATTACCGACGGCCTCACCGTCTACCGGAGGCGCTCCGCATGACCCGCCGTCGCGTCGTCGTGGTCGACGATTCCCCCACCATGCGCGCCCTCATCCGGGACGCCCTGGCCCGACACCCGGGACTCGAGGTCGTGGGCGAAGCCGGCGACCCGCTGGAGGCGCGGGAGGCCATCCGCAGCCTGCAGCCCGACGTCATCACGCTGGACGTCGAGATGCCCAACATGAACGGTCTGGAGTTCCTCGACCGCCTGATGCGGCTGCGGCCCCTGCCGGTCGTCATGGTGTCCACCCTGACCCAGAAGGGCGCCGACGCGAGTCTCGCCGCGCTCGAGTTGGGCGCGGTCGACTGTTTCGGCAAGCCGACGGGCGGCGGCGGGTTCGAAGGGCTGGCGGAGGTGGTGGCCGACGCCGCCCAGGCCAACGTCTCCGCGCGCGAGCCGCGCGCGCCGGCCGAGCCCAGTCATGAGCCGTACCAGCCGGGCGACCGCATCGTGGCCATCGGCTCGTCCACAGGCGGGGTGGAAGCGCTCACGACCGTGATCGGCGGCTTCCCCGCGAACTGCCCGCCGACCGTGATCACCCAGCACATGCCCGCGACCTTCACCGCGAGCTTCGCGGCCCGGCTTGACCGGGGCGGCGCCTGCCGGGTGGCCGAGGCGCGCGACGGCGACGTGCTGGAGGTCGGCAAGGTTCTGATCGCGCCCGGCGGAACGCGACACATGGTCGTTCGCCGCCTCGGCGAACGCCTGGTCGTGCGTCTCGACGACGGAGATCCGGTCAGCGGCCACCGTCCCTCCGTCGACGTGCTGTTCCATTCCATCGCCCAGGCCGCGGGCGCTCGGGCCGTGGGGGTCCTCCTGACCGGCATGGGGCGGGACGGGGCCGACGGACTTCTGGCTATGCGCCTGGCCGGAGCGGCGACCATCGGCCAGGACGAGGCGACGTCGATCGTCTTCGGCATGCCCCGGGTCGCCGCCGAACTGGGCGCCGTGGAACGTCAGTTGCCCATCACCCGCGTCGGTCCTGCCCTGCTTCGCGCCGCCGCGGCCAGACTCAAGGGAGCCGCCTGATGCCGGATGCATCCGCACTCAAGGTCCTCGTCGTCGACGACCAGCAGACCATCCGTTCCCTCGTCCGCAACGGCCTGCGGGAGATCGGCGTCACCGACATCCGGGAAGCCGGAGACGGCGAGGACGGCCTGCGCCAGCTGCTGACCGCGCCGGCCAATCTCGTCATCTCGGACTACAACATGCCCAAGCTGGACGGGCTGAATTTCCTGCGCGCGGTCCGGGCCGCGCCGCAGTTGAAGAACGTCGGGTTCATCATGCTGACCGGGCGCGCCGACGGCGATCTGGTGCAGCGGGCGGTGCAATTCGGGGTCAACAACTACCTGGTCAAGCCGTTCACGGTGGCGACCCTTCGCGAGAAGATCGAGGGCGTCTACGGGGCGCTGACCTGATGGCGGAGGGCGATCCCGGCATGCGCCGTATCCACGTCGTGCAGGGCAGCCACGCCGTCAGCGGGGACGCGGACGTCTGCCTGACGACGATCCTCGGCAGCTGCGTGTCGGCCTGCGTCTGGGACCCGCAGGCGCATCTGGGCGGCATGAACCACTTTCTGCTCCCGGAAGCGCCCGACGGTGCTCCGGCCGACCGGCGCTACGGCGTCCAGGCGATGGAGCTGCTGATCAACGCCCTGCTGGCACGCGGGGCCCGCCGTGATCGCCTCCGGGCCAAGGTGTTCGGCGGTGGCCGTATGAGCGAGAGCATGGCCGACATCGGCGGGCGCAACGCTGAGTTCGTGCGGCGTTTCCTGCGCGACGAGGAGATTCCTGTAGAGGCCGAAAGCCTCGGCGGGTCTGCGGCGCGCCGGATCCAGTTCTGGCCGACGACGGGTCGGGTGCGGCAGCACATGGTTGATCCCGGCGGCGTGGCCCGCGACGAACGCCACGCGGCACCGGTGCCTGCTCCCGCCGGCGGCGAGCTGGAGCTGTTCTGATGACGCCGGCCCTCGCCCACCTTCTGCAGGCTCTGCGGGACGAACTGTCCGACTGGGCGTCGACGTCGGAACGGCTGGAAACCGTCATCGGCGACGCTCTGGAAGGCCGTCGGCTGAGTGCGACGGAGATCGAGGCAGTTCAGGCGCTGGACGGGCTGAGCCAGCATCTGCGTCAGCTGTCCCAACTGTGCGGCGATCTGGGCGTCGGCGCGGAGCACGACCCGGCGGAGACCGACGCCCTGATCCGTACGGCGGTGACGCGACTGAATCTCGGCGGACTCGGTTTGCGGCTCGCCGCGCCGTCAGCCCGCATCAGCGGCACCTCCACGGGGGAGGCCGAACTGTGGTGACCACGACCGTCGGCGATGACGTCCGTCTGGACCTCAAGTCAGCCCATGTGCTGTGCGCCGACGAGAACACCCAGGGCCTCGACATCCTGGGGCAGATTCTGATGGGCTTCGGCGTCCAGCACGTCACGCGCGCGCAGACGGCGGAGGAGGCGAGGCGGGCGATGAACTCCGCAGCCTTTGATCTCATCCTGATCGACGCCGGCCTGGGCGGAAACGGTCACGAGGTGGTCAATTGGCTGCGCACCAGCACACTGGAGCCCAACCGGTTCGCCCCGATCATCGTGCTGGCGGGACACACCCCGCTGTCGCAGGTGGAGACCGCCCGCGACTGCGGCAGCAGTTTCGTGATCACCAAGCCGCTGAGCGCCCGGGTGCTGCTGGATCGCATCTACTGGCTGGGGCGGTCCAGGAGGCTGTTCGTCGAGGCCGACGCCTATGTCGGGCCGGATCGTCGGTTCAAGAACGAGGGCGTGCCGGGCGGCGTCAAGGGACGGCGCAAGGGCGATCTGTCCGCCAACGTCGGGGAAGCGAAGGAGCCGAACATGTCCCAGGACCAGATCGACACCCTGATGAAGCCCCAGAAGGTGGCCCTGTGACCAGCGTCATACTGAGGCGCGTCGAGAACCGGCTGGAGCGGATGGTGAGGCCGCGCGGCGGCGGCGTTCGCGCGGCGGACGCGCTCGAGGCCGCCGTCGAGAACCTCAAGTCGATCGAGGACGTGTGCGTCCAGGAACTGGACGCGCGCCTGGTCCCGGTCCTCGCGTTTGCGCACCGCGACCCCGCGCTTCGACCCTCGGATGCGGAGATGGCCGATCTCATCCACCACGCCGACCGGGCCCTGACGGCCTGCGGTGCCCTCAACCTGCCGTTGCTCGGCAAGACCCTGGTTCTCCTCAGCGCCATGGCCGACGCCCTGAGTCATACGCGGTACTGGCCCGACGGGGCCCTGACCCCGGCGATCAATCTCGTCGCGGTGTTCCGGCACGGCTCGGTCCCCGACGCGGATGGCGAGGCCCTGCTCGAGCAGCTCCATCTGTGCCTGACGCAATACGTCCGCCATGCCGATACAGGCTAAGCCTTTGCGCCCTGCGTGGGGCCGTGGACATTCGGGGGTGGACGTGGCAGCTGCCTCGGGTTTCAATCCAGCCTCACGCGGAGGATGCGAGATGGACACGTCATCCGGGAGGGCGGAGAAGGAGCTGGCCGTTCTGCGGCTGATCTACGACGTGAGTCTGCGTCTCGGCGAGGAGATGCGCGACGCGTCCGGAAGCCGACTGGATCCTCACCAGATCCTGGCCCTCACCCTGATCAATCGCCACGCAGGGTTGACCCAGTCGGACCTGGCGGACCACCTGGATCGCTCCGCCGTGCACGTGTCGCGTCTGGTCGACGAGCTTGAGAGCGAGGGCCTTGTCGAGCGGCGCGCCCACAGGTTCGACAGGCGCAGCAAGGATCTCCATCCGACGGAACAGGGTGCCGGCATGTATTCCCGAATGCGGGATCGGGCGCTGCATCTGGCGGCGGAAATCTTCAAGGAGACGCCCGACGAACGTCTGGACGCCCTGAGCCGACGGGCGGTGCGGATATCGGAACGCCTGCGTCTGGCCCTGTCCTCAGCCTCAGCCCCGCCGGGGCTCTGACGGGGCATCGCAGGCCGCCCGAGGGGGCGGCGGCAGGCGGGCACCGAGGACGAGGAGGGTCTGGTCTGGTCCGGCGTCGCGCAGGAAGGACGACCGACCCGGACCCGACAGGTGCACTTCGCGGCGATCGGGCGGGACGCCGTGCGGTTGTCCTGTCTGAAATGCGTCCTCGACCGGATCGAGATGGAACTGGAGCCGGCCGGGCCGGGTCAGGGAAAGGCCAGATAGATCCAGACCGGCCGGTACAGGGGCGCGCCCTGGGCGTCGAGCGGGGTGAAGGCGTCGACCACCGGTGAGGCGTGCCGGGGCGAGGGCGTGGGTCCGATCGGGTTGGGGTTCGGCGGCGCGCGGGTGATGAGTCGGTGCGACGACCCATAGGGCGCGGTCGCGTCGTCCACCGAGGTGACGGGTCCGAACGGCGCGAGCCCGAGCAGGCTCCAGTTGGTGCTGACCAGGCCGAACGGCACCAGATCGTCGTCCAGGTGGGTGAAGCCGTAGTGGCGGTCCGCCGGGGTCAGGCCCGGCACGCCCGGCCAGAGCGCCGGGGTCGTGGGACTGGTCCCCAGATCGGACGGGCCCGATAACATCACCACCCGGTCCAGCAGGTGAAGCTTGCCCAGATAGGCCGCGTGGCCGGAGCCCTGCGAATGGCCGGCGACGGTCACGCGGCTCCAGTTCAGATCTCCCGAAAACAGCAACTGGCCCCATCCTTCCGACGGATAGGTGAGGTTGAGGTGCCGGATGAGGTCCTCGAGGCGGCCGATGATCGACCCGTCGCGGTCGACCACGACGAGCGGACTGTAGTCGAGGCCCGTCAGGATTTCGCGCCGGACCTTGCCGGCGCAGTCGGGGTCGGCGCTGGCGGCGCACAGGTCGCCGACGGCGACGTCGTTCGGATAGGTCAGGCCGACCGCATGATAGCCCCGCGCCGCGCCCGTCCGCGCGATTTCCCGATAGAAGCGCGGGATCCCGCCCGTTCCCGGCAGCATCACGAAGAGCCGGTTCCGGACCCCGGCGGCGGGATCGGGCGCGACGACGAAATGGGCGGCGGTGTTGGTGGTCACGGCGGGATTCACCGTCGACGGAAGGACCTCTCTCTCCACTGAGCCCGCGGGTGGGGGCGGCGGCGGCGGGGGAGGGGGTGGCGGCGGCGGAGGCGGCGGCGGCGGCGGGGGCGGAGGATTCGGCGCGGGGGATCCACCGTCTCCCTCGCCGCCGGAGCACGCCGTCAGCCCCGCCGTCGACGTCGCGAGGACGCCGCAGAGGACGAGCATCCGCAGAAATCCGATCATACTGGTTCTCCCCCGGGCCGCGGCCGTCCGCCGGCCGCATGACGTCACTTGCGATCGCCCTGGACAAGCCAGGTCACGCCAAGGGCGAGGAGCCAGACCAGCCACGCGGTGAAGACCCACTGGGTGATCTGGACGTCCGGGAAGGCGGAATGGACGGTCGCCAGCAGCTCGGCGTGGCCCACGATCCACAGCGGGGTCAGGATCAGGGCGACCAGACCCAGCGCCCGGGTCCACAGGCCGACGGCCATGGGCCCCCGCACGAGGGCGAGGCCGATCGCGAGCGTCCAGGCGGCCATCAGCGTCTGCCCCAGCCATTCGCCGATCGCGACGCCGGCGAACTGATGCAGGGTCTGGTAGGCGCCCACCGCGACCGCGCTTTCCAGCGCCGAGCCGTCCAGGGCCCGGTCGGCCAGACCCGGCACCACGAAGGACCAGCGCGACAGGCCGACGGCCTGGGCGATCGCCGACCCCGCGCCCGCCGCGGCCGCCCAGGCCGGCCAACGCCGGCCGGAGGCCTCCACCGCCGTGCCGGTCCAGGCCGAAACCCAGAGGAAGGCGAGGGAGCAGGCGGCGAAGGCCAGCCAGATCAGAATGAGTTCCGGCCCGCCCGCCCGGAAGGCGGCCAGCACCTCCAGCGGCGGCTCGCGCAGGACGTCGTCGTAACCGAAGCGGTCGATCAGCAGCAGATACGGTCCGTTCACGGCAAGGGCGAAGGCGATCATCGCCGCGCCGGCCTTGCGTCTGGAAGAAATCATCGTCGTGCCCTCTTGTCTCGATGGTGAGACAATGTATATGTCCCAGTCATGAGACTTGTCAATCACCCCTTTCGTGAGGTTCTTTCCATGACCCCTTCCTTCCGCCGGCCGCTCGCCGCCCTGCCGCTCGTCGGCTTCCTGCTTCTGTCCGCCTGCGCCGCCCCGCGCGTCGGCGTGGCCGACCTGGGCGTGCTGTCCGCCCAGACCCCCGACGAGGTGGTGACCAGCGCCCGGACGCCCGAGGCCTTCGCGGCCTGTTTTCAGGAGCGGGCCGACTTCCTGCCGCTCAGCCGGTTCACGGCCATCGAGGGCGGTTGGCGCTACGCCCTGTCCGGCTACGGCGCGGCCTATGAGAGCGTGACGATCCGGCCCCAGGGCGCCGGGTCGGTCGCCGAGATCCGGCTGGGCGCCTATGACGCGCGGTGGAAATCCACTTTTGAAAAGGATCGCGCGGCGGCCTTGCGCGCCTGCGCCGCGTCGGACACTGACGGCGCATGGTGAAACCCGCGGGCGCGTCCAGGCCAAGGGATCGCGCGGCCACGGAGGCGGCCATCGTCTCCGCGGCCGAGCGGCTGCTGCTGCGCGACGGCTGGACGGGCCTGAACGTCCAGACCCTGGCGGCCGAGGCCGGCGTCGACCGCAAGCTGATCTACCGCTACTTCGAGGGCGTGGAGGGCGTGGTCGAGCGGGTGGCCGGACGGCTGGACCTGTGGCTGGGCGAGACCCTGGCCGCCCGGCCGCCGACCCGGGCGACCAGCTATCGCGAGTTCGCCCGCGAGATGCTGACCGCCTATCTGCAAGCGCTGCGGGCCAGTCCGCTGATGCTGCGGCTGGTCGCGTGGGAGCTGTGCGTCGACACTCCGCTGCTGCGGCGTCTCGAGGCGTCGCGCTCGGTGATCCTGCAGCAGTGGACGGCCTCGCGCCGGCCGGAACTGCCCCTGCCCGAGGGCGTCGACGTCGTCGCCCTCAACGTCGTCCTGCTGGCCGCCGTGCAGCACCTCGCCCTGGCCGCGGCGACCCGCGATCGCTTCGCGGGGGTCGCGCTGGACGACGCCGGCTGGTCCCGCATCGAAGCCGCCGTCGACCGTCTTCTCGAGACCTGGCCGACCTGATTTCCCGGCCTCGCGCGCGAGGCCCCCTCATCCGAAAGTGAAACCATGCCCGACATCCGCATCGGCGGCGCCCGCCTGCATTTCAACATCCACGGATCCGGATCGGAGACGATCGTCTTCGTCCACGGCCTGATGCTCGCATCCGAATCCTGGGAGGCCCAGGTCGCGCATTTCTCCGCCAGCCACAGGGTCGTGACCTTCGACCTGAGGGGGCAGGGTCGGTCGGAGCACGTCGAGAGCGGCCTCGACCTCGACAATCTGGCGGCGGACGCGATCGAGCTGATCTGGACCCTCGGACTGGGGCCGTGCCACCTCGTCGGCTTTTCCATGGGGACCTTCGTGGCCATGCGCGTCGCGGCCCGCCGGCCCGAACTGGTCCGCACCCTGACCCTGATCGGGCCCAGCGCGGAGGCGGAGGAGCCAGCCAATCTGCCGCGCTACCGCCTTCTGATCGCCCTCGTCACGGTGTTCGGGCCCGCGCCCTTCACCCGTCCGCTGATGAAGATCCTGTTCGGCGACACCTTCCTGAAGGACCGGAGCCGGCGGCCGGAGGCCGCACGCTGGCGAGCCTATCTGCGCCGGTTGCCCCGGGCGCTCGCGCGTGCGGCGGCGGCCTCGGCGGCGCGTCGCGGCATTGAAAAGGAACTGGTCCACATCACCGCCCCGACCCTGGTCGTCTCGGGCGAGGAGGACCGGCCGATCTCGCCCGCCCGGGCCCGGGCGGTGCACGCCGCCATCGCGGGCAGCCGCTTCGTCGCCGTTCCCGACACGGGTCATGCGGTGATGATCGAGCGACCGGAAACGTTCAACGCGCTGCTGGAGTCCCAGATCGGCCGCTCCGGCGCCTGAAGTCCCTGGGCCTGTTCCCCCTCGGCCGCGTGGATCTGTCGTCGTGGCTGTTCCGGTCGCGGCGGCTGCTTGCCGCGGCCGGGGGGTCGGTCTGCTCGCCGAACTGAACAGCTGGACGACCCGCGTCACCGGCGCCCTGCGCGCCGCCTGGATTTCCTCGACCGGTTCGTGCGGATCCCCGCCTGGCTGGCGCGTCGGGCGACCCGACTAGCAGGCCGTTCGACCTTGGGGTAGGGATCGCGCCCACGGGTCGATCGCGCGGGTTGAGCATCCTCCAGCAGGCCACATCCTTCGTCCGCTGCTTCGTCGCCTTCGCGGGCGTGCGGAGGACCGCGGGCGCCATGGCGCTCATGGGACTGGGGGGACTGGTCGAGGGCCTCAGCCTGGCCCTCCTGGTGCCCCTGCTCGCCGTGGTGACGGACTCCCAGGGCGCGCTGGGGGGACGGGCCGATCTGGTCTTCGCCGGACTGGGGGCGGACACCCCGATGCGACGGCTGGCGGTCACCCTCGTCGCGTTTCTCGCCGTCATGACCTTGCGCGGCCTGGTGCTGGCGGCGCGGGACCGGACGCTGACGGCCCTGCGGGTCCGCTACACGGAGCATCGGCGCTCGCGGCTGCTGAATGCCCTGGCCGGGGCCTCGTGGCACGAGGTCGCCGAACTCCGCCACGCCCGGATCGTGAGCGCCCTCGGCTCGGAGGTGGCGCGCGTCGCCCTGGCGGCGCACGCCATCCTGAACATGGCGCTTGCGGCGGTGATGCTGGCGGCCCAGCTGGCCCTGACGATGGCGATCTCGTGGGTCGTGGGCTCGCTGGCTCTCGGCCTGATGGGGCTCGCGGCCCTGGTTTCGATCGGGCGGCTCCGTCTCGCGTCCCGGTACGGCGAGGATCTGCGGCGGGAGGGGCTCAACATGACCCACTCGTCCGGGCAGCTGCTGGGCGGCCTCAAGCACGCGGCGGCCGAGAACCGGCAGGGCGTCTTCGCCGCGGACTTCGGTGCCGCGGGGCGGGAGATGGTGGCCTTCCAGATCTCCCATCAGCGGCGATCGACGCGCTTCTTCTTCGTCGTCTCCGTCGCCACGGCCTGCGCCGCCTCTGTGGTCCTGCTGGGCGGGGTGTGGTCGGGCGCCGACGGCGTCGCCCTGGTGGCGTGCCTGCTGGTGCTGAGCCGCATGGTCGGGCACGTGGTGAGCCTGCAGCGGGACGCCGAGAACCTGGCGTCGTCGCTTCCGGGACACCGCATGATCGCGGAACTGGAGGCCGAGCTGGCCAAGGACGCCGTGCCCGTGGTGCCGGTCGGCCCGACTCCCGAAGGCGAGGTCCGGCTGGATCGCGTCGGCTATCGCCACGGCGACGGAACGGGCGGTGTGGAGGGCGTGAGCCTGAGGATCCGTCCGGGCGAGATCGTCGGACTGTCGGGCCCGTCCGGAGCCGGGAAGACGACCCTTCTGGACCTGATCATCGGCCTGCTTCCGCCGCAAAGCGGAGCCGTCATCGTCGGCGGAACGGCGCTCGATCCGGCCGCCGCCTGGCGCTGGCGGAACCGGATCGCCTACGTCGCCCAGGACGCCTTTCTCACCAACGACACCGTCCGCCGAAACCTGGCGCCGGACGCGGGCGTCCGGGTGGACGATGGCGTGCTCTGGCGCGCGCTGGACCAGGCCGCCGTCGCCGAGGTCGTCAGGTCGATGCCGGAGGGGCTCGACACGGTCCTGGCCGAGCGGGGCGGGCGGCTCTCGGGCGGCGAGCGGCAGCGGATCGCGATCGCCCGGGCGATCCTGCGGCGCCCGGCGTTGATGATCCTCGACGAGGCCACCAACGCCATCGACGTGCCCACCGAGCGCCGGGTGCTCGAGGCCCTGACCTCGCTCGACGGCGACATGATCCTTCTGATCGTGGCGCATCGCAGCGAGACCCTGGCGCCCTGCTCGCGCCTCCTCACCATGGCCGGGGGGCGCCTCGTCGCCGACGAGAGCCGCGCCGCCTAGGGGTCCGGCGCGGCGCTCAGTCCAGCGTCGTGCGGTAGCGCAGCATGGCCAGCGCGCCGACGACGGCGACGAACACCATCAGCGCGGACAGACTGCCCCAGGCGTTGTCGAGGCCGACGCCCTTGAGCAGAGACCCCCGCACGACCCGCAGGAAGTGGGTCACCGGCACCAGGGTGCCGAGCGCCTGGGCCCAGTCGGGCATGCCCCGGAAGGGGAAGACGAAGCCCGACAGGAGGATCGACGGCAGGACGTAGAAGAAGCTCATCTGCATCGCCTGGAGCTGGGTCTTGGCCAGGGTGGAGATCAGAAACCCGAGCGCCAGGGATCCGACGATGAAGAGCAGGAGTCCGAAGGCCAGGGCACCCCAGCCCCCGTTCATGGGCACGTGGAACAGGGTGCGCGCGAGAAACAGGATCACCCCCGCCTGCAGCAGGCCGACCAGCACATAGGGGGCCAGCTTGCCGACCATGACCTCCAGGGGGCGGACGGGGGTCGCCAGCAGGCTTTCCATCGTGCCGCGCTCCCGTTCCCGGGCCATGGCGAGGGAGGTCATCATGACCAGGGTCATCGACAGGATCACCCCGAGCAGGCCCGGCACGACGCTGTAGGCGCTGATCTGTTCGGGATTGTAGCGCGCCTGGGTCACGACGCTGAACGGCGGCGCGCCGTTCGCCCGCGGCGCCAGGGGGCCCGTCAGGTCGCGGGCCAGGGCGCGCTCCGGCAGACCCTGGAGGGCGGCGAGCGCGCCGCTGGTGGCGGAGGGATCCGACGCGTCGGCCTCCACGAGGACGACGGCCTGGTCGCCCCGCACCACCCGCCGGGTGAAGTCTCCCGGGATGATCACCGCGAATTGGACCTCTCCCCGCTCCATGGCCCGGTCGAGTTCGGCCTGGCTGCGCGCCATCAGGGTGACGTCGAAATAGGTCGAGTTCTCCATCGCCCGCACGACCGAGCGGGAGAAGGCCCCGTTGTCGAGCGCCAGGACAGCCGTGGGCAGATGCCGCGGGTCGTCGTTCACGGCATAGCCGAACAGCAGAAGCTGAACCATCGGAAGCATCAGGATCATGGCGTAGGTCAGCCGGTCGCGGGTCAGCTGCACCAGCTCCTTGGCCATCACCGCCCATGTGCGCGTCGGATCCAGCATCAGGCGGCGTCCCGTGGGTCGGCTTCGAGGTCGGCGATCAGCTGGATGAAGACGTCTTCCAGCGTCGGGCGCGTCTCGGTCCAGACCATCCCCGGCGCACGAAGGGGCGCGATGGCCTCTTCCAGCCTTCGACGGTCACGTCCCGAGACGTGCAGGGTCGTGCCGAAGGCGGCCGCCATGTCGACGCCGGGCGTCCCGCGCAGGCGAACCGCCAGCCTGTCGGCCCCGCCGCCGTCGATCTGGCCCACGGCATGGAAGGTGATCAGGCCCGACCGGTCGATCACCTCTTCGGCGGTCCCCCGCGCCAGGGTCCGGCCGCCGGCGATGTAGGCGATCTCGTGACAGCGCTCGGCCTCGTCCATGTAGTGGGTGGAGACGAGCACCGTCATGCCGTCGGCGGCGAGGGTGTGGATCTCGTCCCAGAACGTCCGGCGCGCTTCGGGATCCACGCCGGCGGTCGGCTCGTCGAGCAGGAGCAGATCGGGTTGGTGCAGGGTCGAGCCCGCCAGGGCCAGACGCTGCTTCCAGCCTCCGGAGAGGGTCCCGGCCAGTTGTCTGCGGCGGGCCTCGAGCCCCAGCCGGGCGATCGCCGCGTCGACCCGCTCGCGCCGACGATCCAGCGAATGCACCCGGGCCGTAAACGTCAGGTTCTGCTCGATGGAGAGGTCTTCGTAGAGCGAGAATTTCTGGGTCATGTAGCCGACCCGGGTCTTGATCGCGCGGGCCTGCCGGATGACGTCGAGGCCCAGCACGGTCCCTTCGCCGCCGTCCGGGGTCAGCAGGCCGCACAGCATGCGCAGGGTGGTGGTCTTGCCGGCGCCGTTGGGGCCGAGAAAGCCGCAGATGCGCCCCCGCTGGACGGTGATGCCGAAATCCCTGACCGCGTGCAGCGCGCCGAAGGACTTGTTCAGCCCCCTGACGTCGATGGCGGGACCGGCGCTCACGGGACCGCCAGGGGCTCGACGTCGACGGGCAGGCCCGGATTCAGGCTGCGGGGATCGGCGGGCCGGGCCTCGACCTGATACACCAGCCGGTCGCGGCTGCCCCGCCCGTACAGGATCGGCGGGGTGAACTCGGGGCGCGGGCTGACCCAGGTGATCCGCGCCGTGCGGGCGGGGCCGCAGCCGTCGCAACTGAAGCGGACGGTGACGCCGGGCCGATAGGCGGCCATCTCGGCCTGGGGCACATAGAACCTGATCCTGACGTCGCCGTCCGCAAGCAGCGCCATGACCGGCTGGTTCGCGGCGGCGTATTCTCCCGGCCGGAAGAAGATTTCCTCGACCCGCGCGTCGACGGGCGCGGGGGGCGACAGGGTCGTCAGTCGCACCGCGCTCTCAGCCAGGCTTCCCCGTCGCTGCGCCGCGTCTTCGTCCGCGGCGCGGACCGCATCCTCCCGCTGGCCCAGCGTCGCCACCTCCCGCTGGCGGCGGACGGCCGCGACCTCGGCGCGGGCCGCGTCGCGCGTGGCCCGGACCTGATCCAGTCGGGCGGGGGCGTAGATGCCCTGACGAACGAGCGGCTCGATCCGGCCGAACTCGACCTCCGCCTGCCGGAGCGTTGCCTCCGCCGCGGCCAGTCGGGCGTCGATGATCGACAGCTCCTCGGCCCGCTGACCCTTCCGCGCGTCCCGGGCGCGCGCCTCGGCCGCGCTCAGTGCCGCCTCGGCGCCCGACACCTGCGCACGCCGCTCGCGGGGATCGATGAGGAAGGTGGCGGCCCCCGCGGCGACGCGCGCGCCTTCCTCGACATAGATCTCGGCCACCAGGCCCGCGCTCGGCGCGGCGAGATAGATCCGCTCGCCTTCCACGTATCCGGTGAGAACCCGGGGGCCTTCGCCGCTCCGCGCGATCGTCCACCAGAAGGCGGAGGTGACGCCGAGCGCGACGACGACCCCGAGGAGGGGCTTCCAGGGACGGCTCATGGACGCATTCCCTTCAAACAGGTCTCGATGTGCTGGGAGATCAGGCGATCGATCCGGACCGGCTCCGCGCCGATCGGCTCGAAGGTCTCGCGCCAGAGCGCGCCGAGAAGAACCGGTCCCATCAGGCCCATGGCGAAGTAGCGGGCGTCGCCCGGGCGCACGACCCCCTGACGCTGTCCCGCCTCGATCAGGCGCGAGGCGAGCCCGAGAGCCGGCGCGATCATGGCCTCGTGCCAGATCCGGGCGAGCTCCGGCTGGTTGCGGCTTTCGGCGATGACCAGCTTGACCACCCCGCTCATGCGCCAGTCGGACGCCATCCGCTGCGAGATCATCGAGAAGACCGCCCGAACCGTGGGTTCGAACGGGGCCTCCACGGCGGCGATCCCCACCATCTGGTGGAGGTTGGGCGCGATGGCCTGGGTCACCACCGCCCGGAACAGGGCCTCTTTCGTCTCGAAATAGAGATAGACGGCACCCTTGGAGACGCCGGCCCTGCGCGCCACCTCTTCGACCCGCGCCGCCGCGAACCCGCGCTCGGCGAAGACCTCGAGCGCGGCCGCGAGGATTTCGTCCGGTCGTTCACCCGGACGTCGACGGAATTTGGGTTCGCCCGGGGGAAGCATGACCCCGCCATACTAACTGACTCGTCAGTTAGCAAGAGCTTTGCTGTTGCGGGCGGGGTCTAGTGGGCGAACAGCACGCTCGTCGCCCCGTGGCTGAGGAGCGTGCGCGTCACCCCGCCCAAGACCCACTCCTGCATTCGCGAATGGCCGTACCCTCCGGCGACGAGCAGGTCGGCTCCCATCTCGGCGGCGAGGTCGAGCAGTTCGTCGCCCGTCCCCTGAAGGCTGGCGCGGCATTCCGAGGTGGCCGCCACGCCGTGGGACCGGAGCCAGTCGATCTGCGTCCCCAGATCTTTCTCGACGCCGGTGGAGGAGGGCTCGGACGTGACCGTGACCACCTTCACCTCGCTGGCCAGGCGCAACAGGGGAAGCGCGGCGGTGATCGCGAGCCGCGTCTCCCGCGACCGCGACCAGGCCAGAAGGGCCCGCCCGCCGACGAGATCCCGCGGCGGCACCGGGGGAACGACCAGCACCGGACGGCCCGCCCGGACGATGAGGTCGCCCGGATCCGGGGCGCGGGCGTCGCACAGAGGGCTTCGGCGCCCCGTGATGATCAGGTCCGCGCCGGCCGCCTCCTCGACCACTACGTCCGCCGGGGGGCCGGGACGGCCGCGCCAGACCGCGTCGACCTGGTGCGACGCGGCGGCTGCCTCGAAGCGGGACCGAAGTGCCGCGAGTTCCTCGTCCACCATGCTCTGGAAGGTCTCGAGAATCTCCCCGGAAAGACCGCCTCCGAGGTGGGCGTCCGCCACCGCGGGCGGGATCGTCTCGCCTGCGGCGACGCCGATGAGGCGAGCCTCGAGCGCGGACGCCGTCCGGCACGCAAGGGCCAGCCGGGGGGCGCTGGCCGCGTCGGCGTCGACGGTCACCAGAAGCGTCTTCAGATCCACGGCGGCCTCCCTTGGTCCGGCGCACCTTTTGACGCAGGGCGCCCCCCGCGCGCCTTGACCCGGATCAAAGCGGCCGCCGTCCGGACGGCCCAGGGTGGGAACCGGAGGTGAACACGCCAGATGAGACACGCCGCGCCGATCCTGCTCGCCGCCGCCTGCGTCGCCGCCTGCGCGCCGCGGCCCCCGTTCCGGGCCCCCGACGACGCGGCGGGCTCGGCCGCCCGCGGCGCGGTGATCGCCCGGGCACGATGCGGCGGCTGCCACGCGACGGGCCCCCTTGACGAGAGCCCCCTGCGGCGGGCGCCGCCGTTCCGCACGCTCTCCGACCGCTATCCGCCCTCCGCGCTGGAGGAGGCCCTGGCCGAGGGCGTGATGACGGCCCATCCGGCGATGCCGGAGTTCGTGTTCGACCCCGACGAGGTCCGGGACCTGGTCGCCTATCTGGAGACGCTCTGACCCGGTTGGCGGCCTGCGCCGCAGCGCCTAGGGTGACGCGCTTCGAGAGGCCGCCATGATCGAACTCAAGAGCCTGCCCGCCGACTGCGCCGGACGTCGCAGCGAGTCGGCCTGCACGTCCTGCGGCGCGCGGGCCTTTTCGGTCTGCGGCTTTCTGGGCCCCGCCGATCTGGCCAAGCTGGACGCCCTGGCGGAGACGATGACCTTCGCCGCCGGACAGCCGCTGGCCCACGAAGGCGAGCCGGCCGAGTTCCTGTTCAACGTCACCTCGGGGTCGGTGCGGGTCTACAAGCTGCTGCCCGATGGCCGGCGGCAGATCACGGGGTTCCTCTTCGCCGGGGACTTCCTCGGGCTGGCCGGCGGAGACCAGCATCTGTTCACGGCGGAGGCGATCGAGGCGTCGACCGCCTGCCGCTTCCGGCGCGCCGAGTACAACGCCCTGGTCCACGCGAGCCCCGCGCTCGAGCGCGCCCTGCTGGACCGGGCCCGGCACGAACTGGCGGCGGCGCAGAGCCAGATGCTGCTGCTGGGCCGCAAGACGGCGCAGGAGCGGCTGGCGTCGTTCCTGCTGGACCTGCCCTCGCACGACCCCCTGCGCCCCACCGCGGCCGGCCGGGTCCGGCTGCCGATGACGCGCGGAGAGATCGCGGACTATCTGGGTCTGACCATCGAGACGGTCAGCCGCGTCCTGACGAAGCTCAAGGGCCAGGGCGTGATCCGGCTGGTTTCGCTGAACGAGGTGAGCATCGAGCGGCCGGGGCGGCTGCGCGCCATTGCCGAGGGCGAGACCTAGGCCGGCTCCCTGCGGGTGGCGCGCGCGGCGGCTGCGGAGGCGGCCCCGTCCTCGCGCCCGCCGATCCGGACGACCTGGTCGCAGATCGTGAGGCCGGCGGCGCGATGGCTGACCATGATCAGCCCCTGGCCGGTCCGCCGGAGCCGCGCATCCAGCCGCGCGAGGACCTGCGCCTCGGTCGCCGCGTCCAGACCCTCCGTCGGCTCGTCCAGGATCAGCCACGAGGCCGGCCGCAGGTAGGCCCGGGCCAGGGTCAACCGACGCCGCTCGCCGCCGGACAGACCGAGGCCGCCGGGTCCGACCGGCATGTCGAGACCGAGGCCGGAGTCCCGCACGCGTCCGGCGAGGGCCGCGTCCGCCAGCGCCGACCACATCTCGCCGTCCGTCACGACCGGGCCGGCGAGGGCGAGGTTCTGCCGGACCGAACCGTCCAGCAGGCTTGTCTTCTGCGCCGCATAGGCGAAGCGGGCCCGAACGGACGCGACGTCCGCGATCTCGGTCGGGACGCCGCCCAGACGCGCCTCTCCCACGAGCGGCGTGCGCAGCAGCATCAGACGCTCGATGAGCGAGGTCTTGCCGCATCCCGAAGGCCCGACGAGGCCCAGCCGCGCCGGCGGGTGGAGGTCGAGGTCCAGATCCGCCACCGCGATGCGGGCGTCGGTCGGCGCGACGCGTCCGGACGCCGCGGGCTCCGCAATCAGCCGGTCCAGCCGCCCGAGAGCTGCCTTGGCCGCGCCGTTGTGCAGGAGGGCCTGTGCCAAGCCGCCGGCCGCCTCGACGCCGGTCACGGCCACCAGTGCCGCCAGCGCCGCCATCGGCATCGGCGCGCCACCCCAGGCCGCCGCCGCCAGGGCGCCGACCGCGCCGAAGGCGAGGCAGGCACTCTGCCAGGCCTGGAGCCGGCCCTCCGCCTCGCGCGCCGCGAGCCGGGCCTGGTCCAGGGCGGCCGCCTCACGAGAGACCGCGGCCTCGGCCCAACCTTCGAGACCATAGGCGCGCAGCTCCGGCGCCGCCCCCGCCAGGGCGGTGGAGGTTCCCTTCAGCCGGCCGAGAGCCTCCTGGATCCGCATCCCCGCCGGCTCGGCCCCACGTCGGGCGATCCGGTGGGCGCCGCCCACGGACAGCGCCATGGCGAGGACCACCACCGCGGCGCAGAGGGGATGCGCGAGGAGGGCCAGACCGACCGAGACGGCGGCGCCGGCCCCGAGGGCGAAGGGCGTCGCGCGTCGCACGAACAGGGTCTGGATCGCGTCCACGTCCTCGACCAGCCGGGCCGACGCCTCTCCGGCGGACAGGCCCAGGGCCGCCTCCGGCGCGCCGTCGGCGAACGCCCGGAACAGGGCGGGGCGCAGCCGGGACAGGGCGGCAAGGGCCGCCTCATGACCGGCCACGCGCTCGACGTAGCGCGCCACGGTCCGCAGGATGGCGAACAGCCGGATCGCCGCGCTGGGGGTCAGATAGTTGAAGGTCGCCACCGCCCCCGCGCCGGCGACGCCGGCCAGGGCCGCGCCGGTGATGAACCAGCCGGACAGGCCCAGAAGGGCGACGGCCGCCCCGGCGACGACGGCACCGGCGATCGCGGCGGTCCGCAGCCGGCCCCGCTCCCGACCGAGCTCTGCCGCGACCAGACTCTGGATCCGGGCGACGTCGCTCACAGCCGCACCACCCGATCGGCGAGGGCCGTCACGGCGGCGGAGTGGGTGGCGATCAGGGTCGTCCGGCCCGCCGCCGCGCGGCGGATCACCTCGATCAGGGCGCGTTCGGCGTCCCGGTCAAGGTCGGCCGTCGGCTCGTCGAGCAGCAGCACCGGCGCGTCCTTGAGGAGGGCCCGGGCCAGGGCAAGCCGGCGCGTCTCCCCGCCGGACAGGCCGCCGCCCCGTTCGTCCAGCCGGCGGTCGAGGTCGCCCTTCAGCCCGGCCGCGGCCGCAGCGGCCATCAGCCGACGGCGGCAGGCGGACCGGTCGGCCACGGCGATGTTCTCGCCCAGGGTTCCGGGCACGATCACCGGCGCCTGGCTGGCCCAGGCAACCGATCCGGCGAGGCACCCCAGCTCCGCCATAGGGCGGCCGTCGATCAGGATCCGCCCCTCCGTCACCGGGGCGATGCCCAGGAGGGCGTGAAGCAGGCTGCTCTTGCCGGCACCGCTGGCCCCGGTCAGCACCACGGTCTGGCCGGGCCGGACGTCAAGGTCGAACCGGAGGACGGCCGGCGGCGCCGAACCGTAGCGGATGGTGACGCCGTCGAACCGGATGGCCGGCGGCGTGCGGGGCAGGGCGGCGACCGTCGCGGCGGGCGACGGGCAGACCGCGGGGACGGCGTCCTCCAGCGTGTGCTGGGTCGCCTCGGCGGCCTGACGGTCATGATAGGCGGCGGCGAGCCGGCGCAGGGGCGCGTAGACTTCAGGCGCGAGGGCGAGAACGAAGAAGGCCCGCCCAAGGTCCAGCGTCTCGGGGACCGGGAAGGGCAGCAGGCGCAGCAGGTTGAAGCCGCAGTAGACCGCCACCAGGGCCACCGACAGCGCCGAGAAGAACTCCAGCACCGCGGACGAGGTGAAGGCCACGCGCAGCACACGGGCCGTGCGCCTCTGGAGGTCTTCCGAGGCCGTGGCCACGTCGTGCGTGACGCGGTCCTCGGCCTGGAAGGCCAGAACCGCGGGCAGGGCGCGGACCCGGTCGACGAACAGGCCCGACAGGCGCGACAGGGCGGCGAACTGGCGCCGGCTCTCGCCCGCCGCGGCGGTGCCCGCCAGCGCCATGCCCAGCACGAAGGGGATCAGGGTGAACAGGAGAATGCCCGCCGCGACGGGGCTGGCGAGTGCGGCCACCGCGATCAGCAGGAGCGGCGTAACCGAGGCGGAAACCCGCGCGGGCTCGAAGCGGGCATAGTGCCCGTCCAGGGCCTCGACCCCCTCCATGGCCGTCGACAGCGGCACGGCCCGGCCGGCGAAGAGCGAGGCCAGGGCGCGGGACCGGACCGACGCCTTGACCTCGGCCGCGGCCCGGCCGCCGGCCAGAAGCGCCTGGCCGGCCAGAAGCCCGCGCGCGCCGAGCGAGATGAGAGCCACGCCCAGACCCGGGATCATGGCCAGCAGGCCGTCGTCGAAGGCGGAGATCGCCCAGGCCAGGCCGGCCGCGAAGCCGACGGCGGGGGCCGCGTCCAGCACCGTCAGGGCCGCCGCGCGGCCGAGGCTCGCCTGCGCCGGACGTCCCTGCGCCTTCAGCCAGGCGCGGGCGCGGCGGGGATCTTCGACGGCGAGATGGGATGCGGACATGACCCGGCCGTAGCCCGCGTCGCCCCCCGCGCCTTTGATCGAAATCAAGGAGACGGGCGGCGAAGCCCCCTAACCGCCGCCCTGAAGCCGGTCGTCCCGTCCGGCACCGAGGAGGCCCCCGTCATGATCGACCTCGCGGTCGTCGACCTGTCCCGTCTGCAGTTCGCGCTGACGGCGCTCTATCACTTCCTGTTCGTGCCGCTGACGCTCGGACTCTCGTTCATGCTGGTCATCATGGAGTCGATCTATGTGATGACGCGCCGGCCGATCTGGCGGACCATCACCCGGTTCTGGGCCGGCCTGTTCGGGGTCAACTTCGTCCTCGGCGTCGCCACCGGCATCACCATGGAGTTCCAGTTCGGCATGAACTGGAGCTATTACAGCCACTACGTCGGCGACATCTTCGGGGCCCCGCTGGCCATCGAGGGTCTGATGGCCTTCTTCCTCGAGGCCACCTTCGTCGGGCTGATGTTCTTCGGCTGGGACAAGCTGAAGCCGGTCACCCACCTGTTCGTCACCTTCATGGTGGCGCTGGGCACCAACCTGTCGGCCCTGTGGATCCTGATCGCCAACGGCTGGATGCAGAACCCGGTCGGCTCGACCTTCAACACCGACACCATGCGGATGGAGGTCACCGACTTCATGGCGGTGCTGTTCAACCCGGTGGCCCAGGCCAAGTTCGTGCACACGGTCTCGGCCGGCTACGTCATCGCCGCCGTGTTCGTGCTGGGAATCTCCGCCTTCTATCTGCTGAAGGGCAAGCACAAGGGCTTCGCCAAGCGGTCCATGACGGTCGCCTCGGCGTTCGGCCTGGCGGCCTCGCTGTCGGTCGTCGTGCTGGGCGACGAGAGCGGCTATGCCCTGACCGACAACCAGAAAATGAAGCTGGCGGCGCTGGAGGCCATGTGGCGCACCGAGCCGGCACCGGCGGGTCTGACCCTGTTCGGCCTGCCCAGCCTCGAGGACCGCGAAACCCACTATGAGGTGAAGGTCCCCTACGTGCTGGGCCTGATCTCCACCCGCAGCATCAACGGCGAAGTGGCGGGGATTCTTGAACTCGTCGCCGTGGCCGAGGATCGGATCGAGTCCGGTGTCGTGGCCTACGGCGCCCTGGAGCAGCTGAAGGTCGACCCGACCGACGTCGCCGCGCGCGGCGTGTTCGAAACCCATCGCAACGACCTCGGCTACGGCCTCCTGCTGAAGCGCTTCATCGCCGATCCGCGGCAGGCCAGCCCCGACCAGGTCCGCGCCGCGGCCTGGAGCACGGTCCCGGACGTGCCGCTGATGTTCTGGTCCTTCCGTCTCATGGCCGCGATCGGCTTCGCCATGATCGCCCTGTTCGCCACGGCCTTCCTGCTGTGCACGCTCAGGCGACACGAGACGAAGTGGTTCCTGCGGCTGGCCGTCCTGGCCATCCCCCTGCCGTGGCTGGCCGCGGAGTTCGGCTGGATCGTAGCCGAGGTGGGGCGTCAGCCCTGGGCCGTGGAGGGCGTGCTGCCGACCTTCCTGGGCGCCTCCAGCCTGACCGTCCCGCAGCTGTGGACGACCATCATCGGCTTCACCCTGTTCTACGGCGTGCTGGCGGTGATCGAGGTCGGCCTGATCCTGCATCTCATCAAGAAGGGGCCGTTTGCCGAGCAGGAAGCCTTCGGGCCCCGCCCCGCGACCGACGCGCCCCCGGCCGACGTCGTGACGGCCCTGGTCTGACCCCGTTCGCAAAGGACCCCTGCAATGGAACTGCCCCTCGACTACGGCACGCTGAGACTGATCTGGTGGGCGCTTCTGGGCGTGCTGCTGATCGGCTTCGCCCTCACCGACGGCTTCGACCTGGGCGTCGGCGCCCTCCTGCCCTTCGTCGCGAAGTCCGACGAGGAGCGCCGCATGGTGATCAACACCGTCGGCCCGACCTGGGAAGGCAACCAGGTCTGGTTCATCCTCGGCGGCGGCGCGATCTTCGCGGCCTGGCCGTTCGTCTATGCGGTCAGCTTCTCGGGCTTCTACCTGGCCATGTTCCTGGTTCTGGCCGCCCTGATCCTGAGGCCCGTTGCCTTCAAATACCGGTCGAAGCGGCCGTCGAAGGCGTGGCGGGAGGCGTGGGACTGGGCCCTGTTCGTGGGCGGCGCGGTGCCGGCGCTGGTCTTCGGCGTGGCCGTGGGCAACGTGCTGCTGGGCGCGCCCTTCCGCCTCGATGGCGACCTGCGCTCCTTCTACGAAGGCACGCTGCTGGGCCTGTTCACGCCGTTCAGCCTGACCTGCGGCCTGCTGTCGGTTGCCATGCTCGTGCTGCACGGCGCGGCCTGGCTGGGGGTCAAGGCGGAACAGGGGCCGGTGCAGGCCCGGGCCCGGCGCATCGGCGTCGGCGCGGCGGTGGCCTCGTTGGGGCTGTTCGCGGTGGGCGGGGCCTTCGTGACCTGGGCCGACATGGGCTTCGCGATCACGGGCACGGTCGACATGGCCGGCGCCTCCAATCCCCTGCGCACGACGGTCGAGGCGCAGGCGGGGGCGTGGCTGGGCAACTATGCGACCTGGCCGTGGATGATGGCCGCGCCCGCGCTCGGCTTCGCCGGGGCGGCGCTGGCCCTGATCGGGCTGAGCACGCGGTGGTCGCCGCTGGCCCTGTTCGGGTCATCGGTCTCGGCCGCCGGGATCATCGCCACGGTGGGCCTGTCGATGTTCCCGTTCATCCTGCCGAGCTCGATCGATCCGCAGTCCAGCCTGACGGTCTGGAACGCGTCGTCCAGCCAAGTGACCCTGTTCATCATGCTGGGCGTCACGATCGTCTTCCTGCCGATCGTGCTGGCCTACACCGCCTGGGTCTACCGGGTGCTGTGGGGACGGACCTCGACCGCCGAGCTCAAGACCAACCCCGACCTCTACTGAGCCGAGAAAGGACCTCTCATGTGGTACTTCGCCTGGATTCTGGGCCTCGGCCTGGCCGTGCTGTTCGGCGTGCTGAACGGCCTGTGGCACGAGTTCCAGCTGGTCGACGAGGGGGACGACGGTGCCTCCAGCCCGTGGCCGACCGACCATGACGCCGTCTGAGGGCGAGCTGATCGCCCGCTGGGACGGCCCGGTGCCCCGGTACACCAGCTATCCGACGGCGGCGGCGTTCAGCCCCGCCGTCGGTCCGGCCGACTGGACCGCGGCGCTGGCCAGTGCCGGGGTCGGCGGACCCGCCTCGCTGTATGTGCATCTGCCGTTCTGCAGGCGGCTGTGCTGGTACTGCGGCTGCAACACTCGCGCGGTGAACCGGGCGGAGACGATCTCCAGCTACGTCGACCTGCTGCTGCGTGAGGCGGACATGGTCGCCGACGCCGCGGGCGCACGCCTGCGCATCGACCGGCTGCATCTCGGCGGCGGCACGCCGAACATGCTCGCGCCGGACGACCTGCGCCGGCTGGTGGCGGGTCTGTCGGACCGGTTCGACTTCGGCGCGCTGACGGAATTCGCGGCCGAGCTGGACCCGGAGACATTGACCCCGGCGTGGATCGAGGCGGCCGGCGACCTGGGACTGACCCGCGCCTCGCTGGGCGTTCAGGATCTCTCCCCGGAGGTGCAGGCGGCGGTGAACCGGCCCGAGACCTTCGACACCATCGTGGCCGCGGCCGAAGGGCTGCGGCGGGCGGGGATATTCTCGCTGAATCTGGACCTGATGTACGGCCTGCCGCGTCAGGGGGTGGCCGAGGTCGAGGCGACCCTGCGGCAGGTGCTGACCCTGCGGCCCGAGCGGCTGGCCCTGTTCGGCTACGCCCACGTGCCGTGGATGAAGCCGCATCAGAAGCTGATCGACGCCGCCGAGCTGGCCGGCCCCGCCGGCCGCTTCGCCATGAGCCGGGCGGCGCAGGATCTCCTCGTCTCCTCGGGCTACGCGGCGGTCGGGCTGGACCATTTCGCCCTGCCGCACGACGATCTCGCCGCCGCCGCGCGGGCCGGGCGCCTGAGGCGCAATTTTCAGGGCTACGTCACCGACGCGTCCGAGGTGCTGATCGGGCTGGGGGCATCGTCGATCTCGCGGACTCCCGACCTCTACGTCCAGAACGCGGCCGTCGAGCGGGACTGGCGGGCGGCGGTCGCGCAAGGCCGGTCGCCGGCCGTGCGGGGCGTGCGCCTGACCTCGCGCGACCGCGTCGTCGCCGCGGTCATCGAGCGGCTGATGTGCGACTTCCGCGTCGACGTCGCCGCCGTGGCGGCGTCTCTCGGCACCCGCGCGGCCGACCTGGATTTCGCCGCCTCCACCCTGGACCGGCTGGCCGCGGACGGTCTGATCACGCGGCGCGGAGGGGGCGTCGAGGTGACGGCGCGCGGCCGCCCCTTCCTGCGGGCCGTGGCGGCCGCCTTCGACCCCGGTATTCCGGCGGCGACGCCCCGCCACGCGCGGGTGATCTGACGCGAAAGTTCACCCCGGATTGGCGCTGTTTGAGGTGCATCAAAGCGGGACGGGGGATCGAGGCGCAACAGATCGTCTGACGGTTGGGGCGCATGGGGCGATCCTCACCGCCGGGAACTCCAGGGATGAACCTCAAGACCTTCCTTCTCGCCGCCGTCGCCGTCGCCGCCGGAGCGACGGGGGCCGCCCATGCCCAGACGACCGACGCCTGGACCCCGCCGCGCGCCGGAGACTGGATCGTGACCGGCCGCCTGAGCCTCGTGGCGCCGACCACCGAGGCCGGCATCTTCACGGCCGCCGGGGCTGACTCCGGCCTGGACGTCGACGTCTCCGACGATGTGATGCCGACGCTGGGCTTCACCTACTTCTTCACCGACCACATCGCCGTCGAGGCCATTCTGGGGACGACGCAGCATGAGGTGCGGGCCCGGGGCGGCGCGACCGACGTCGTGGTCCACGAGACCTGGGTCCTGCCGCCGGTGGTCACGGTCCAGTGGCGGCCGCTGACAGAGGGCCGTTTCAGCCCCTACGTCGGCGCCGGGGTGAATGCGATGATCTTCTACTCGGGCGAGGACAAGAACGGCTTCACCGTCGATCTGGACGACGGCGTCGGCGGCGCCTTGCAGGCCGGCGCGGACATCGGGCTGACCGGGCCGTGGAGCCTGAACGTGGACGTGAAGAAGGTCTGGTTCAGCACCGACGCCAGCATCAACGGCGGCGCGCTGGTCAGCGACGTGGACCTGGATCCCTGGGTCGTGTCGATCGGCGTGGGCCGCAAGTTCTGATCCGGCCGGTCGGCGCCGCCCGGTTCCGCCGGAGCGGCACCGACGGGTCGCCTTTGACCTCAATCAATGCCGACCGCCCGCGGCCGGCGATGATGCCGTCTTCACAGGAGAGTCCTCATGCCCGCCGATGCCGTTCCCGTCGTCGCCGCCGTCTGCGCGGCCTTCTCGCTCTTCATCGTCGTGGTGGGCGGGGTTTCCCTCTGGGTGAACCTGTCGTCCCCGGGCCGTGACGCCGAGCCGGGCCGGGACTGAGCCCGTCCTGACCCGGCACCCCGGCCCCGCCGGGCCAGCGGGCCAGCGGGCCAGCGGGCGCGGCAATCAACGATACGTCTGCACCACGAGACACCTGATCAGCCGTCCGAGACTCCGCCGCTTCCGCGTCGGAGTCGACGCGGCATGGTCGGTGGTCGCCCGACGGGGCGGGCCAAGGGGGCGCTGCGACTGGCCGCAGCCAAACCGGACAGCACTTTCGGACGGCCGGTTCCGGGGGTGCGTGCGGTGGAGGCGGTCGACGCCGAAGATGTCCCGCCGCGCCAAGTCCCGGCGCGCTGGCCCGGTCCAGCTCACATTCGCCGAACGCGGACATTTTGCTGCGATCGCAAAAAACCCTGTTAGGCGGAAAATATGCCAATTTCGGTTGCAGAGGGCATTATCTTGTCAAGAACAAGCCCAAGATCGCCCCTTAAGGCAATATTAATCTTCTATTTTGCACCGCCCCCTTGTTTATCTCGCAAGTGCGAGAGACAGTTTTGCGACTGCGCAATCGGTCTTGGGGGATCAAATGACACGACTTCGTATCGGGCTCTCGGGAGCCCTCGTGCTACTTCTCAGCGGCGTAGCCGGCACGGCCTCGGCGGCCGTGGCGGGCACACCGGCGCTCCTTGCGCATCAGGCGCCTCTGGCCCTCGACGGGGCGGCGACCAGCTGGATCCTGACGTCCACCGCCCTGGTCCTGCTGATGACCTTGCCGGGGCTGGCGCTGTTCTACGGCGGCATGGTGCGCCGCAAGAACGTCATCGCCACCATCACCCAGTCGCTCGGCGTGGCCTCCGTGGTCACCCTGGCCTGGTTCATCGCCGGCTACAGCCTGTCTTTCGGTGTGGGCCAGCCGATCGGCGGCTATGCCGGCGATGAGGTCCAGAGCGTCATCGGCTCGTTCGAGGCCCTGTTCCTGAACGGAGTCGCGCCGTCGACGGCGCACAGCCTCGCGCCCGGTCTGCCGGAGTATCTGTGGATCGCCTACCAGTTGACCTTCGCCATCATCACCCCCGCCCTGATCGCCGGCGCCTTCGCGGAGCGGATCAAATATTCGGGGCTGCTGCTGTTCACGGGCCTGTGGACCCTGCTCGTCTATGCCCCGATCTGTCACTGGGTCTGGGGCGGCGGCTTCCTCGGCGCGGCGGGCGTGCTGGACTTCGCCGGCGGGGCCGTGGTGCACGTCAACGCGGGCGTGGCCGGTCTGGTCTGCGCCATCTTTCTCGGGGCCCGCAAAGGCTACGGCAAGGAGAGCATCGTCGCCCACAACCCGGTGTTGACCATGATCGGTGCCTCGCTGCTGCTGGTGGGATGGATCGGCTTCAACGCCGGCTCGGCCTGGACGGCGGACTCGATCGCCTCTGTCGCCATCCTGAACACCATACTGGCCGCCATGGCCGGTTCGCTGGCCTGGAAGATCGTCGAGATCATGGAGAAGCGGAAGCCGTCGCTGATCGGCGTGCTGTCCGGCCTGATCGCCGGCCTGGTGGCCATCACGCCGGCGGCGGGACTGGTCGATCCGAAGGGGGCGGTGATCATCGGTCTGGCCTCGGGCCCGGTCTGCTACGCGGCCTCGGTCTGGATCAAGAAGCTGCTGCGCTACGACGACAGCCTCGACGCCTTCGGCATCCACGGGGCGGGCGGCATTCTCGGCGCCGTCCTGACCGGCGTCTTCGCCTCGGCCGCCGTCAACGGCGTGGCCGAGGGGGCGACGGTCGCCAAACAGCTGTGGGGCCTCGGCGTCACCATCGGCTGGAGCGCCATTGCGACCTTCCTGATCCTCATCGTCTGCAAGTTCACGACCGGCCTCCGGGTGACCGCCGAGCAGGAAGACGAAGGGCTCGACGGGCACCTGCATGGCGAGGTGATGGAAGCGGTCTGACGAAGACCTCGCGGCGGCGCGGAGCTCTCCCCCGCGCCGCCGCCCAGTATGCGTGCGTCTCGAAAGCCATCGATAACAAGGGGATACGATGATGAGAACCGCATTTGCCTGCGCGGCGGCCACGGCCGTGCTTCTGACGGCCGGGGTCGCTTCGGCCCAGGATACCCCCGAGATCACCTGGAACCTGGGGGTGACAAGCGACTACGTCTTTCGTGGCTACAGCCAGACCAGCGAAGATCCCGCCATCTTCGGCGGCGTGGACCTGACCGTCGGCGCCTTCTACGCCGGTGCCTGGGCCTCGAACGTCGATTTCGGCGACAGCACCGACGGCGAGATCGACATCTATGGCGGCTACCGGACCGAGGCTGCAGGGTTCGCCTTCGATCTCGGCGTGGTCGGCTATCTCTATCCTTCCGCCCCCGACGGCGCGGACTACGACTATGTGGAACTGAAGGCCGCGGCCTCGCGCGCCTTCGGGCCCGTGGCGCTCGGGGCCGTGGTCTTCTGGTCGCCCGACTTCTTCGGGGCCGATGAAGAGGCGACCTACGTCGAGGCCAACGCCGCCTTCTCGCCTGCGCCGAAGTGGACGCTATCGGGGGCGATCGGGCATCAGACCCTGGACGTCAACGCGGACTATGCGACGTGGAATGCCGGGGTGGCGTACGCCTTCACCGACCAGGCTGTGGTCGATGTTCGCTACCACGACACCGACGTGAGCGGTCCGCTGTCCGATGACCGGCTGGTGGGCACGATCAAGCTCCTGTTCTGACGGGTGCGTTGCACGAAATGAACCGGTCCCGCCGTGCGCGATTGCGAGCTGGACCGGTTCGTTTTTGCAGGCAAGGTGGAAAAACACGCACATCGTGCACGGAAGTTGCCGGGTCGTCGATCCTGTCCTAGGTCTTGTGCGACAGCGAAAAGGATCGACGTGGCGTCGTTCAACCAGACCTTCGTGATCATCCCGCGGCGCGGACCGGCCAAGACGCCGGCGGCCGAGCGCGTGCGAGATTTCGACGAGATCTACGCCGCCTTCAGCCCGGTTGCGGGCACCGGCCAGTCCAGCCGCTGCGCCCAGTGCGGCGTGCCGTTCTGCCAGACGGGCTGCCCGCTGCAGAACAATATCCCCGACTGGTTGAGGCTGGCCGCCGAGGGGCGGGCGGAGGAGGCCTGGCGGCAGTCGGCGGCGACCTCGACGATGCCGGAGATCTGCGGCCGGATCTGTCCTCAGGACCGGCTGTGCGAGGGGGCCTGCACGCTGGAACAGTCGGGCTGGGAAACGGTCACCATCGGCTCGGTCGAGCGCTGGCTGGGCGACACGGCGTTCGAGAACGGCTGGGTCGATCCGATCCGGCCGCGGGTCGAGCGGGGGCGGTCGGTGGGCATCGTCGGCGCCGGACCCGCGGGGATGGCGGCGGCGGACCGGCTGAGGTCGGCGGGCTATGCGGTGACGATCTACGACCGCCACGACCGTGCCGGGGGCCTGCTGATGTACGGCATTCCCGGGTTCAAGCTGGAGAAGGCGGTGGTGCAACGCCGTCTGGACCGGCTGGTCGAGGGGGGCGTGGTGTTCCGGCTGGGCGTGGACGTGGGCGGCGACCTGCCGTTCGCCGAGGTACGGGCGGCGCATGACGCGGTGCTGGTGGCCACGGGAGTCTATCAGGCGCGACGGCTGACGGCGCCGGGGTGCGGCTCGACCGGGGTGATCGCGGCGCTGGACTATCTGATCGCCGCCAACCGCCAGGGTCTGGGCGATCCGGCGCCAGCGTTCAACAGCGGGGCGCTGGACGCGGCGGGCAAGCGGGTGGTGGTGATCGGCGGCGGGGACACGGCGATGGACTGCGTGCGCACGGCGGTGCGTCAGGGCGCGGCCTCGGTCACCTGCCTGTACCGCCGCGACCGGGACAATATGCCGGGCAGCGCGCGCGAGGTGGCGAACGCCGAGGAGGAGGGCGTCGCCTTCGAATGGCTGGCCGCGCCGCGCGCCGTTCTGGGCGAAGCCGGGGGAGTCACCGGCGTTCGGGCCCAGCGAATGGCGCTGGCGGTGCCGTCAGCGGACGGTCGCTGTAGCGTCGAACCGGTTCCGGAGGGCGAGTTCGACCTGGCCGCCGATCTGGTGATCGAGGCGCTGGGCTTCGGTCCCGAAGATCTGCCGGGGCTGTTTGGCGAGCCCGACCTGGCCCTGACCGAATGGCGCACCGTCCGCACCGCCGGTCAGACCAGGGCGACGACCCTGGAAGGGGTGTTCGCCGCCGGCGACATCGTGCGCGGGGCGTCGCTGGTGGTCTGGGCCGTCAAGGATGGACAGGACGCGGCTGCCGAGATCGACGCCTGGCTGACCCGCCGCGAGCAGGCGGTGGCATGACCTTCGATCCCGAACAGTACCGGAGCGACCGCCGGCGCCTGATCGACGGCCATGCGTACGATCCCGCCTCCGAGCGGGATGCCTGCGGCGTCGGGCTGGTGGCCGCCATTGACGGCCAGCCGCGCCGCGAGGTCATCGATCTGGCGCTCAAGGCGCTCAAGGCGGTCTGGCACCGGGGGGCCGTCGACGCGGACGGAAAGTCGGGGGACGGCGCGGGCCTACTGATCGGCCTGCCGCGCGCCTTCTTCGAAGCCCAGGTGCGCGACGCCGGGCACGAGCCTCGCCCCGGCCCGATCGCGGTGGGGATGATCTTCCTGCCGCGGGTCGACCTGGCGGCGCAGGAACGGGCCCGCACCATCGTCGAGCGCGAGGTAATGACGGCGGGCTTCTGGCTCTACGGCTGGCGTCAGGTGCCGACCCATGTTCCCGTTCTCGGCCAGCGGGCGGCGGCGACCCGGCCAGAGATCGAACAGATCATGCTCAGCGCGCCGGACGGCCTCGGCGGCGAGGATCTGGAGCGGGCGCTGTACCTTCTGCGCCGCCGGATCGAGTCGCGGGCGACGGCGGCCGGGCTGCAGCATTTCTACATCTGCTCGCTGTCGGCCCGGTCGGTCATCTACAAAGGGATGATGCTGGCCGAGGCGCTGGCCGACTTCTATCCGGACCTGAACGACGTCCGGGTCGAGGCCAACGTCGCCCTGTTCCACCAGCGCTATTCCACCAACACCTTCCCGGAATGGCGGCTGGCCCAGCCCTTCCGCATGCTGGCCCACAACGGCGAGATCAACACCCTGCGCGGCAACGCCAGCTGGATGCGCAGTCACGAGATCCGCATGACCGCCGAGGCCTTCGGCGCCGACGACGCCACGGTCAAGCCCGTGATCCAGGCGGGCGCCTCCGACTCCTCGGCGCTGGATAATGTGTTCGAGGTGCTGGTCCGCGCGGGGCGGCCGGCCCCGATGGTCAAGGCGCTGCTGATGCCCGAGGCCCCCATAGAGGGGGTGATCTCGGACGACCACCGCGCCCTTTACGCCTATTGCAACGCGGTGATGGAGCCGTGGGACGGACCGGCGGCCGTCTGCGCCACCGACGGCCGCTGGGTTGTGGCGGGCAAGGACCGGAACGGCCTGCGGCCCCTGCGGGTGGCAGAGACGGTCGATGGCCTGCTGATCTGCGGCTCGGAGGTCGGCATGACCGGCATCCCGGACGCGCGGATCAAGCGGCGTCTGCACATCGGCGGCGGGCGGATGATCTCGGTCGATCTGGAGTCCGGCGTTCTCTACGACGAGACCCAGACCATCGACCGGCTGGCGGGTGCCCTGCCGTACCGCGAATGGCTGTCGAACATGGTCGAACTGGAGCCGATGGTCGGCCCCGGGCCGGAGCCGCGCCGGCTGTCGGGCGAGGCCCTGACCCGCTATCAGGCCGCCGTCGGCTGGACCCAGGAGGACATCGACACCCTGCTGGACCCCATGGCCGGTGACGGCAAGGAGGCCGTGGCCTCGATGGGCGACGACGCGCCGCCGGCGGTGCTGTCGCACCAGGACCGGCCCTTCGCCCACTATTTCCGGCAGGCCTTCGCCCAGGTCACCAACCCGCCGATCGATCCCCTGCGCGAAGCCGGGGCGATGAGCCTGCGCACGCGGTTCAAGAACCTCGGCAACATCCTCGCCCAGGACGAGACCCAGACCCAGGTCTTCGTCCTGGACAGCCCGGTGCTGACGACCGGCATGTACGAGCGGATGCTGGACGTGGTGGGCGCGGGCGCCACCACAGTCATCGACTGCACCTTCCCCGCAGGTGAGGGTGGGCTGAAGGGGGCGCTGGACCGCATCCGGGACGAGGCGGTGGCGGCGGCGCGCGGCGGGGCCGGGCTGATCGTCCTGACCGATGAGCGGATGGGAGAGAGCCGGCCGCCGATCCCGATGATCCTGGCGACCGCGGCCGTGCATGGCCGGCTGGTGGATGAAGGCTTGCGCACCTTCTGCTCCCTCGTCGTGCGCGCCGCCGAGGCCATCGACGCCCACGCCTTCGCGGTGCTGGTCGGGGTCGGGGCCACGGCGGTCAACGGCTGGCTGGCGCAGGAGACCTTCCTCGAACGGCTGGAGGGGGGGCGATATGCCGGTCTGTCACTCCGTCAGGCCTGTCTCAATCACAAGGCCGCCGTCGAGGCGGGGCTGATGAAGATCCTCGCCAAGAAGGGCATTTCGGTCATCTCGGCCTATCGCGGAGCGTGCGAGTTCGAGGCGCTGGGACTCAGCCGCGCCCTGGTGGCCGAGTTCTTCCCCGGCATGACGTCGCGCATCTCCGGCATCGGTCTGGCCGGCATCGAGGCCCAGGTGATCCGCAAGACGGCGCGGGGCTTCGAGGCCTGGCGGCCGAGCCTGCGCATCGGCGGCGCGCACCGCATCCGCGCCGGCGAGGAGACCCACGGCTGGGACGCCGAGATGATCCACCGCCTGCAGGACGCGACCACGCGCGGCGACTACGGGCGGTTCAAGGCCTACAGTCGTCGGGTGGGGGAGCTGCCGTCGACCGCCTTGCGCGACCTGCTGGATTTCCGCGCCGCCACGCCCGTCGCCGTGGACGAGGTCGAGAGCGTCAATGACATCCGCCGACGGTTCGTCACCCCCGGGATGTCGCTGGGCGCCCTGTCGCCCGAGGCGCACGAGACGCTGAACATCGCCATGAACCGGATCGGCGCCCGGTCGGTCTCCGGCGAAGGCGGCGAGGACCCCGAGCGCTATACGCCCCGTGCCAATGGCGACAACGCCAACAGCGCGGTCAAGCAGATCGCCTCGGGCCGGTTCGGCGTCACCGCCGAATATCTGAACCAGTGCCGCGAGATCGAGATCAAGGTGGCCCAGGGCGCCAAGCCGGGCGAGGGCGGCCAGCTGCCCGGGTTCAAGGTCACCGAATTCATCGCCCGCATGCGCCATTCGACGCCGGGCGTCGGTCTGATCAGCCCGCCGCCGCACCACGACATCTATTCGATCGAGGACCTGGCCCAGCTCATCTATGACCTGAAGCAGGTCAATCCGGACGCCCGGGTGACGGTCAAGCTGGTGGCCCAGTCCGGCATCGGCGCCGTGGCGGCCGGCGTGGCCAAGGCCAAGGCCGACGTCATCCTGATCGCCGGTCACAACGGCGGCACGGGGGCCTCGGCCCTGGGCTCGATCAAGCACGCCGGCCTGCCGTGGGAGCTGGGCCTGTCCGAGGCGCATCAGGTGTTGAGCCTGAACGGGCTGCGCGGCCATGTGCGGCTGCGCACCGACGGCGGGCTGCGCACCGGACGCGACATCGTCATCGCCGCCATGCTGGGGGCCGAGGAGTTCGGCATCGGCACGGCCAGCCTGATCGCGGTCGGCTGCCTGATGGTGCGCCAGTGCCATTCCAACACCTGTCCCGTCGGGGTCTGCGTCCAGGACGAGCGGCTGCGCGCCATGTTCACGGGCACGCCGGAGAAGGTGGTCAACCTGTTCAGCTTCATCGCCGAGGACACGCGCGAGGTGCTGGCCTCGCTGGGTCTGCGATCCCTGCACGAGGCCGTCGGCCGGACCGATCTGCTGCGGCAGGTGTCGCGGGGCGACGCCCATCTGGACGATCTGGACCTCAATCCCCTGCTGGTGCAGGTCGGCGAAGGCGAGACCCGTTCCGCCGAGGCTCCGTACAACCCGGTGCCTGACACCCTGGACGCCCGCATCGTCGAGGACGCGGCCCGCTTCCTCGACCGCCGGGAGAAGATGTCGCTGACCTATGCCGTGACCAACACCCAGCGGGCCATCGGCGCGCGGATCTCGTCGCACATCGTGCGGCGCTATGGCTCGGACCTGCCCGCCGGCCATCTGACACTGAAGCTGCGCGGGGCGGCGGGGCAGTCGCTGGCGGCCTGGGGCATGGCCGGTCTGCGCATCGAACTGGACGGCGAGGCCAATGACTATGTCGCCAAGGGGCTGTCAGGGGCCGAAGTCATCGTGCGGCCGCCGTCGTGGGCTGCCGGCGAGGCCCTGATCGGCAACACCTGTCTCTATGGCGCGACCTCCGGCGCCCTGTTCGCAGCGGGGGCGGCGGGCGAACGGTTCGCGGTGCGCAACTCCGGTGCCACGGCGGTGGTCGAGGGCTGCGGCGCCCACGGCTGCGAATACATGACCGGCGGGACGGTGGTGATCCTGGGCGCCGCGGGGTGGAATTTCGGAGCCGGCATGTCCGGCGGCGAGGCCTTCGTGCTCGCCCCCGAAGGCGGAGCGCCGCTGCCCTTCAACACGGACTCGGTGGTTGCGGGTCCGGTGATCGGCGACGCGGCGACCCGCCTGCTGGCCCTGATCGCCCGCCATGCCGCCGAAACCCGCTCCCCCCTTGCGACGAGCCTCGTCCAGACCTGGCATGTCGCCGTCACCCGGTTCCGCCACGTCCTGCCCGTCGCCGGGGACAGCATCGCCCTGAGCACGCGCCGGGCCTGATGTCCCACGGACTGCAGAGGTCCGGTCCGGCGAGGCAACGGTGGCTGCCGTCAGCCTTTCGCCGTCTTGTCTCCGACCGATCGGGCGGAGCTCGGGACCAAGACCCACTCCTCGCCGCTTCCGCGCGAAGGCGGCGACCCGCCGCGCCGCCCGACCGTTCAGTACCAGCAGGCCAGTTCGGTGAACCGATCGCCGACGGGGTAGCCCGTCACCCTGGCGTCGGCCGTGTCGAGCCAGGCGTGGGGGTTCAGCCCGGCGGCGTCGGGGGCGACGCCGAAATGCAGCACGCTCGGGATGCCCCGTCGTCGCAGCATCATCTTGGCCGCGACCCCCTGTTGCAGGCACACCGCCCGGAAGGGCAAGGCGTCAGCCATCAACCGGACCGCCCATCCCACGGCGCGGGCGGTTTCGACCTCTTGCGGGGCCCCGCCCGGCTGTCCGATCCGGCCGGCTGCGACCGCCGGAGCGCAGGCTTCGCCGAGGTGGGCGGCGACCGTGCGAAAAGGCAACACCAGCAGCGACACCCGCGCCAGAGCCAGCCAGACCGTCGCCTCGACGAGCAGGACGCGCTGCGCATGCGTCATGCGCATCAATGTGATCAGTCTGCGCCTTATCACCCGGGGTGCCTCTGGTTCCCTTTCTCAGGCGCTCGAGATGGTGGAGGTGGTGGCGACGCGGTAGAGGCCGTTGTCGGTGCCCTGATAGTAGACGTAGCCGTCTCCCGGCGCCGTCGGTGAAGAGGCCGTCGATCCCAGCGCGGTCGCCACTGACGGATCGTCGAGCGAGACCTGCCAGAGGGTATTGTCCGTCCCCTGAAAATACAGAAACCCGTCCTGTCCCCACTGGGTGGTGACCGGGGTTGAACTGCACTTGTAGGTGCCGATGGTGCGGCTGGTGGAGAAGTCGGATTGATCGACCTCCCAGACCGTGTTGTCGGTGCCCTGGAAATAGAGGTAGCCGTTATTGCTGACGAACGGCGGCGAACTGCACTGAAATCCGGCCACCTTGACGCCGTCGCCGGTCAGGGTGCTGACCTGCCACAGGAAGTCGTCGGTGCCCTGGAAATAGACGAAACTGCCTCCAGGAATGACGGCCGGGGCGGACTTGCACTGGTAGCCGCCGAGGTTGACGCCGGCGCCGGTGATGATGTTCACCTGCCACAGGGCCTGGTCCGGCAGCGAGGACCCGCTGCCCGTGCCCCGGAAGTAGACGGAGCCGTCGCCCGGGGCGACCGGGGTCGAGGCCGCCTGGTAGCCGCCGAGATTGACGTTCATGAACGGCTGGGACGCCGTCATCATCCACAGCTGATAGGGCGAAATGCCCGCGAAGAAGACCATCCCGTCCAGCCCGGAGAACGGCGGCTGGGAGGTCTGCATGCCCATGGGGTTGAGGGCGGCCGACGAGGCGTCCGTCGGCATGCACCAGACCTTGTTGTCGCCGACGCCCTGGAACCAGACGAGGCCGCCGTAGACGCAGGGCGACGACGCGGTCTGCATTCCGCCGAGGTTGACCGGGTCAGTCATTCGGATCTCCTGCGGGTCCGGATTGATGTGGTGAACAGCCCCCTGCATTCAGGGGGGCGGTGGAATGGGCATTTCGCCGGACCAGCAGATGAAGAAGTTCATCGTGAGGCTCGGCTGACCGTTGGGGTGGGGCTGGGTGACGGGCGGCGTGCCGGACCCCCCGGACGTCGTGACCGCAAGGTTCAGCACGGTCGAAGTGGTGGGCAACACCGACGGCAAGAAGGCCTGCACCGCTCCTCGGTCCGCTGTCAGGGGGCGGCGCAGATAGTCTCCTGCGACCGGGCTTCCGTGGGATCCGTCGTCATAGGGTCCTCCGCACACCTGAAAGGCATGGGTGTGGCCGGGCAGTTCTTGCCCCGAGAGGGTGACCGCGGCCTCGCCCATGGTCTCAGCGAGGGCCCAGATGACGGATCCGTCGGCGCCGGCACCGCTTGCGGCGCCGACCTGAACGGGAAGTCGGCCGCGAAGGTCCGGGAGCCGAAAATCCGTTGCGCCCTTGCCTCCGAAGCGTCGGCCGATGACGCCAAAGAGGCGGATCAGGTCCGGCGTCTTTCGGATGTCGATTGACCGGCCGTCACAGAGCATCCAGCCGGCCGGAGCGCCAGGCGTCGCCCCGGCGGCGTACGGAAAGATCCGAATTTCACCTATGAAGGGCATCCTGTCCCCGTGTCCCTCGCTACCCGAAAAACGGCAGAGTGCCTCTCACACAGATCGCGAACTGCAATCCCAGTGAAGGCTGGATATTGGTGTGCGGCTGAGAGCCGCCCGCCGCCTGAACCGATCCGCCGTTGAGCGGAACGAGGCCCGAGAGCGCGGCGTCCGCCGTCTGGTACAGTGAAGCGGGCTGGACGTCGCCCAGCGTGGCGTGAGAGTCCGGCACCTGCATGGACGCGCCGAGTGACGACACGCTGGCGACATGGGCGTGGGCAGGAATCTGCACAGTTTCGAGCGTGACCTGTTCGCAGCCGGCGGCGGCGGCGACCCTGTAGGGACTGAGGCCGGGGCCTTGCCCGGAACCGACCGGAACCCGGCCCGACATGTTCGGAAGGGCGAAGGTGGCTTGCCCATCCCCGCCGTAGATGGTCCCGATCAGGGCATAGAGATCGATATATTCGCTGATCTGCAACAGCCGGCCGTCACACGGGAGATAGTACTCCGGCAGGACCGCGAAAGCGAACAGGCGTATCTCGCCCATGCAGCCATCGTCGTCGGACAGGACCTTGTCCATGGCCGGAAAGCCGCCTTGCAGGCAGATGCAGAAGTTGATCGCCAGAAGCGGTTGGCGGTTTTCATGGCCGGTACCGGCGCCCGTCTCCGAGAGGGTTGGGGCGGCCAGAGGAATGTTCGGGGAGGCACTGCTGTAGATGTTGAAGGGCGCGTTCGGGCCGTTCGACTCGACGGGACCAAAGTAGTTCCGGGCGGGGGGAACGACGGAGTCGCCCGTGCCGGCGATGATCTGGTGGGTGTGCGGCGGCATCTGCCCGAGCGTCAGGGTGACGGTCTCGGTGCCGGCCGCCAAACCTTGGCCGGCCCCTTCCGGGGCACCCATGGGCGCTCTCCCTCTCATGTCCGGGAGGGTGACCGAACCCTTCGTGGCCCCGAAGGCGTCGCCGATCAGGCCGAGCCACCAGGGGACCTCGTTCTGAGGCAGCGAGCGCCCATCCAGCGGCGTCCAACCCCGGGGGATCGCCGGCGAGGCGAACATCCTGATCTCGCCCAGTTTGGCGACGCTCAGCGCCATCCGCTTCCCCCCGCGTCAGAGCGGCGCGCGTCTCCGTACGGTGCGCCGTTCGACCCCTGTCGGCCGACACTCTTGCCTGAAGCTTGGCAGTTGGCTAGCGGTGTTATTGAAAAGCTTCGGCGAGGGCCGACGAGCGCGGGGGAGGCGAGTGATGGACGACCACAAGACTCAGACTGATGTCGCGACCGAATCCGAAGCGACGACCGGGACGGCTTGGGTCGCGCCGCTGTCGACGGTGATTCATACCGACATCGTCGACACGGCGGGCAACACCGGCGTCGGCGGTGACGGCGGTAGCGGCGGCTTCAACGCCTCCTGATCTCCTGAGCGCGGTCCAGTTTTGGGGACGCCTCGAACGCGACGCGCCTGACACCAGGCCCCCGCCCGGCCCGGGCCGGACGGGGCAGACTGGCTGGTCCGACGGGGCGTGCACGCTGTGGTGGCCGGCGGGAGACGACCCCCGTGTCTCGGCCGCCCTTGGCCAAGCTTCAGGCAGGGTCGCGATTCTCGACGGACGACTGTTTGATCGCGCCGAGGTCGCGGGACGGCTCGGCCGGTCGAACCGGCTGAACGACGCGGAACTCGCCAGCGCCTGGATCGACCGGCTCGGCCCGGACGGCCTGGCCGCCTTACGGGGCGACTATTGTCTCGTGGAGTGGCGGCCCGCCGAAGGGCGGCTGCTTCTGGCCACGGCCCCCATGGCCACCCGGCTCATCCATCTCAGCGAGGATCGGACGGGCGTCTGCTTTTCGAACGCGTTGCCGCGACTGCTCGATCTACCCGGCGTGTCGGCAGAGCTCGACCCGGCCGCCCTGGCCCTTCATCTGCTGAGGCGGCCCCTTGAGGTGACGGCCAGCGTCTACCGCCACATTCGCACCATCGCTCCGGGCGTGTTGGCGCGGGTTGATCGCGAAGGGGTGACCGTTCGACCCTTCTGGTCGCCGCTCGATGCGCCGATCATCGACCTGCCGACCGACGCGGCCTATTCCGAGCGGCTGCGGGAACTGCTGAACCGCGCCGTCGAGCGTCGGTTCGCCTCTGCACCCCGCCTGGCGCTGTCCCTCAGCGGCGGCCTGGACAGCGCGGCCATCGCCGCGACGCGCGCCATGGGCGAGGGATCGACGCTCGACTGCTTCACCCGCGTCCCGGGACCGGACTGGTCCGGCGCCGCGCCCGCCGGAAGCTATGGCGACGAGACGGGTCCGGTGAAGGCGCTGGCGGGGCATCATCCCAACCTCCGTATTCATCTGTGCGAAAGCCCTCTGCTGTCGGCGATCGAGCGCGATCCGACGCCCCTGTTCGAGGCCGGGGGACAACCGGCCATCGGCGCCAGCCATACCGGTTGGTTCGAGCCCCTCTACCGACGGGTCCGCGAGGCCGGCCACCAGGATCTGGTGACCGGCGCCTGGGGCAACTTCACGCTCAGCTACTCGGGCATGGCCGGCCTTGGCGATCTGGCCCGGAGCGGCGATTTCCACCTCCTGGCGGCGCTGGCCGCGCAGGAAGGCCGGCCGATGTGGTCGCTGGCCAGGCCCGCCGTCGCGGCCCTGACGCCGGCCTGGCTGCGACGTCTGCAGGGCCGGCGGCACGAGGTCTGGCCGGGCCAGGGCATGGTCAGTCCGGCCTTCGCCGCCGAGATCGGGCTTGCGGACCGCCTCAGGGCGGTCGGCGCCTATCCGCCCGGGGCCACCGGACGGCACCATCTGCACGACCTCCTTGTCGTTCGCCGGCCGCAGATCCTCGGCAATGCCATCGCCATCGGGCGCCACTACGGTCTCCGCCTGCATGAGCCGCTGTCGGACCCGGACCTCGTCGAATTCTGCCTCGGCGTTCCGCCCCGGCAGTTCCTGCTGGAGGGGCAGCCGCGAAGTCTGGCGCGGCGGGCGCTGGCGGATCGCCTGCCCGCGGCGCTGGTGAGCGAGGCGCGGCGAGGCCTGCAGAATCCGGACTGGTTCCGCCGTCTGTCGGCGCAGCGGGAGGCCTTCATCGCCGAGGTCGCCGACCTGCGTCACAACGCCGTCGCCGCCACCGTGCTGGACCTGCCCCGGATCGAGAGACGGCTCCGGGAATGGCCGCGCGACGAGGCGGACCTCGGGCGCGATCGCCTCGAGTATCAGCACCTGCTGCCCATGGCGCTGCAAATGGGCCGGTTCATCCGCTGGGCCGGATCGCGTGGCCGGGGTGTTCAGTCGCCGTAACCGACCCGCCGCATGACGCGTCCATGATCGGCCTCGATACGCCTCGCCTGCTCGGGGCTCAGGACCCCGCGCCAGCCGCCTGCTGCGCCGTCACCGAAGAAGCGGACCCGGGGCGGGGCCTCGACGAACCCTGATTGTCTCTCCTGATCCTGCAGGGTGCCCAGCTCGACGGCCGCCACCGCCGCCCGGATCGTGGCCGTCGGGAAGGACAGGCCGAGGGCGGGGAGGGCGGTGGCCAGCACGGCTTCCGGATCGCGTCGCAGATCTTCGTAGCGGACCAGGGCGGGCACCTTCTCCCGCCAGTCGAGCCAGCTCTCCACGTTGTGGCTCCAGCTCGACCAGTATTCGGGAAGGAGCGGCCTCATCTGGTCCAGGGAGGTGTCGGCCAGGCTGTCCGGCCGGCCCATCACCTCGATGGCGCGATCGACGTCGATCCGGAGAAATCGAGCCAGGGAGAGCGCCACGTCGCGCGGGTCACGAACGATGTAGAGCGCCCCGCACGTAACCTCGGCGGGGACCAGGATGGCGTCACCATCGCCCCACCGTGTGCGCGCATCGTGGATTTTGACGTGGCACGCGGCGTCCAGTTCCGCGGCCCAGCTCCGGATCGCTGCGGCCCGCCAACCGAGGATGACCTCGGACGTCAGGCTGGCCGAGGCGATGCCGATGGCGTCGTCGAACAGGAGCCGCGTCCGTGCGCGCATTTCCGCAAAGGCGAAGCGGTTGATGTCGACGGGCGCGCCCCCGGCCATGCAGGACGCGATCAGCAGCCGCAACCAGGTGTTTCCCGATCTCGGATAGGAGGCCAACCAGAACAGGCGCGCCGGCGGAGTCATTTCGCCTCCATCAGCACGCGGGCCATGGTCGACAGGTCGAACGGGGTGCCGCCGCGCCGCAGCTGGATGCAGGTCGTTTCAGCCAGCACCGCCGCGAGCGTGGCGAATGCCCCGGACTCGCAGCCCAGGGCATGCGCCAGCCGCCAGCCGACCACCAGCGTCCGCGGGCGCATCGCATGGCCCGGGGGCAAATGGACGGCGGTCGAGGTCGGGGCGGTCCGATCCTCGGCGATGATCGCCAGTCGGCGGGGGCGGGCGGGCGTGGTCTGCCAGGCGTCCGCCCTGACCGGCATCGCGAGCCGGCCAGGGCCAGGCGGGGGTGAGGGCAGTCCGAGCGGCGCGAAACTGTCCGCCCAAAGCTGTACCGCGCCCACACCGGGCCACAGGGTCACCCCGTCATCGCGATCCGGCTTCGCGGCGCAGAAGCCGTCGCCGATCAATCGCCCCCCCTGGCCCAGAAGGTGAGCGGCGAGCGTCGACTTTCCCACGCCCGGCATCCCGGCCAGCAGTACGGCCTCCCCATGGAAGGCCACGGCGCTGGCCCGGAGCGGAACGAGCCCCCGGAGCAGGCAGACGATGGGCATCACCTCGTTGAGCAAGAGGGCGGACAAGGCGGAATCCGGCGCGCCGTCGGCGCGTTCGATGACGACGGTCGACCCCTTCCGGATCGCGAAACGCCCCACCCGGGGAATGGCGACGAAGACCGACGCCCCGGCCCCGATCGCGATCGCGGGACTGAAGATTCGGGCGTCGCCCGGCGGGCCGGCCTTGCCGAACCTGATGGTCAGGTCGGGCGAGCGCTCGGGACCGGTCCAGGGCCGAAGCCCGGCCAGAGGCAGCGCCGAGCGCACGCGCCACCCGAAGAGGTCGTGGTCGCCCGGGCGGACGTCCTTCCCGTCCGGCGCGCGCGCGGCGTCTTGCAATCCCGTCCAATCGATGACGGACTGCGCGGCATTGGTCAGATCGGCGATGGCGCAGGCCCCATGGAACGCGACCCCGTAATCAGCAAATCCGCGGACGTGCTGGAGGCGGCCTTGGCCGACGACGCCTGCATCTTCCACGCGGAGTCGGGAAAATACTGGACCTTCACCCGGACCAGCGCCCGCGTCTGGGACCTGCTGGCCCAGCCGCGCTCCCTCCGGGCGCTTGTCACGGCCCTGGCCGAGGAGTTCGACGCCCCGCGGGCTGCGGTCGAGCGGGACGTCGAAGCGTTCGTCGCGTTTCTCATGGAGAGGCGTCTCGTCCGTCTGTCCGAGCCGGCCCGGGAATAGAGTTCGAACGATCCGCAGCCGGAGGCGGCCGTGTCAGACCGAGCGCGGCCCAATGTTCCATCAGGCGGGCCGTCGTCGCGCCGGACAGCCCGGGATCGAACGGATTGACGAGATCGAAGACCTTGCCCGCCGATGCGAGCGCCCGCGCCGTCTGAAGGTAGGCCGCGCCGACGCCAAGCCGCGCGATCTGGCGGGGACGAAAGGCGTTGCCGAGGAGGGCTCCCACGGCGGCGGAAGGCGGCACGGCCGTGATCGACGCCGCCGGCGCCTCGTGCGAGCGGCGCATGAGGTAGACCGCGGCAATGGGCTCCGACTCCACGGCCCGCCGGTCGGCTCCGACGTAGAATTTGTCGATCAACGGCAGGATGGCCCCCTCGGCGGGCAGGTGCAGCCGGTCGACGGCGTCCCTCCAGAGCTTGGGCCTTCGACCGTCGGGATGGACGCGCACGGCGTCGAGGTCGTCCAGGTCGATCCGGCAGAAATCGTCCGCTATCAGGGAGTGGCCCTGGCGGGTCAGTCGGGCCGCCAGGGTCGACTTTCCGTGCCCCGACGGCGCCATGAACAGGACCGCCCGGCCCGCCACGTCCACGGCGCTCGCGTGGAAGACGCACCCGTTCCGCTGATGCAGCAGGGCGGCCATCGCCGTGCCGGCGACCACGAGGCTGACGGCCTCGTCGTTCCGGGGCCCCCCGGCGGTGGGGTGGACCCATAACCGGCGACCGGCTTCGGCCAGAAATTCTCCCACGTCCGTGACGTCGAGCCAGAACCGGTCAGAGGTCACGGCCCAGTTGGCTCCGGCCCGATCCGGAACGGGCGGACGCAGGGGGGTGGGGCTGAGGCGCAGCTCAACGTCAGTCCGGTCCGGTGTGAAGCCACACGGAAACAGGCTCGGCAGGGCGATCTCGCTGTCGAGCGTCAGTCCGGACACGCGATACAGGTGCGTCGGCGCGTGTTCGACGCCCGGGCGTGAGGCCTCAGCGGACGGCATCGACGGCGCTCGGCGGGGCGGGTTCGACTCCATGGCGGGCGACGGACGTGCCGGCATGGATTTCGACCAGACGACCAGGGCCGTCGGATTCAGATCTCCCGGATCCCGCCACGGATCATGATCTTCCGATGAAGGCCGTGTCGCTCATCGTCGTCCGCCCGTCTCCCCGCTCACAGCTTCACAGTAGCGGAGGCCACCGCGGGGGTCATCTGCAAAGACCCGACCGCCCGCCGCCGGAGGGACCCAATCCGGGGCGGACCGCCGTCGGCCGTTCGTCCGGGGTTCGATGGCTGGCGTGTTGACTCTCGTGGTGGCCACCCCGGGGCGATTTCCCGGGCCGCAGCGACCCGGCGGCTATCGGGGGAGTGCGTGGCGGTGCTGCCCGGAGAATGCGAACGCGTCTCCACTTGGGGCGGCACAGGCCGCTGACGCTCGTGGCGTCAGGGAGGAGGTGACTTCGGGTCGCATCGTCCACGGCTCCCGCGCAGAATCCAGGCGGTGGCGAGAGCGGCGCTCGCGGGCGCGATCATGAAGCCCGCGAGGGCGGTCAGGACCTCGGGCGACCCCCGAGTGTCGGGGGAGTAGCCCGCGACGGACAGGCCGAGGGCCATCAGCCCGGATCCCACGCCCGAGGCGATCTGCATGGCCATGATCACCAGGCCGAAGATCGCCCCCCCGCTCGCGCCGGGAACGCCCGGCCCCGCATCGGCGGCTTCGGAGGTAAGGGTCCAGATCAGGGTGAAGACCCCGCCCGCCCCGACGCCGTACAGGCCGATCACGAACAGGAACAGGTGAGGGGACAGCCCATCGCCTGCCAGCAGGGGCAGGGCGCAGGTGCCCGCCACGCCGTGGGCCGTGACCAGGGCGAGGCGGACACCCCAACGTCGCGAGAGCCAGATCCAGAGGGGCATGCCGGCGACCTGGCCGACGGCGAGCGCCATGATGGCGCCTCCCGCGAGCGTGGGGTCGCCGTAGACCTGATCGGCGAGGTAGAGGGTCGACTTCGCGACAAGCGCCGTCAGGCCGTTGCCGAGGCAGGCCAGCACCAGGACGGTCTGCACCCGCCCCAGCCGGAGCGCCGAAACGAGGTGGCCGAGGGGCGCGGTCTTTCCGGGCGGCGACGGACCGGGTCCGGCCCGATCGAAGGGTGAGGCGGCCCAGGCAGAGAGCATCAGCACGGCGGTCGCGGCCGCGGCCATCGCCACCGCCCATACGGCGAGGGCGTCCCGGGCGCGCGCCGCCGGCTCAAGAGCGAGGATCGCGGGCAAGGTGAGGCCGAGGAGAAAGGTCGCGGCCGCGCTGAAGGCGAAACGGGCCCCGGCGAGCAACGACCGATCATGGGCCGTGCAGGCGATGCGGGCGATCAGGGCGTTATGGGGGACATCCACGAGGCTGTAGGCCGTCCTCAAAACCAGGAGCGCGACGGCGGCCGTCGCGGCGCTGCCGAGACCGAGGGCAGGGCTGGCGAAGAGGCCCGCGAAACTCAGGCCAAGCAGGGGTGCCGACCGCCAGACGAAGGGCACGAACCGCCCGGTCCGATCGGCCAGGCCGCCGACGAAGGGATCAAGCAGGGCATCCCAGACCAGGGTCGCCAGGATGATGAGGCCCGCCGCCGCCGCCGGAATGCCCATCAGGTCCGTGAAGGTGAAAAGCAACGCCAGCTCCGTGGCGTTCCAGATCAGGCTCTTGGCGAAGTTTCCCGACGCATAGGCGGTGCCTCGCAGCAGGGACAGGCGAGATCGACCCGGGTCCATCGTCATTCGACCCTCTCAATCAAAGGACTTGGGCGGTGGTCCTCGCTCTCCCGCATCACTGACCATTGCACGCATCAGGGGTTGCCGTTATGTCGGTCTATAAAATATCTATCCGATAATAATACTGTGAGGGACCGGCGATGGGCTGGCTAGCGCGACGGATGGGTATGGGCGGGGCCCTGATGGCGGTCGCCTGTGCTTGCGGGGCTCTGTCCAAGGCTCAGGATCCGGTGCGGCTTCATGAGATCCAGCTTATCGGAACCCACAATTCCTATCACGTGGCACCGGATGACGCCGTTTTCGAGAGGATGCGCGAAACCGGATACGCCGAAAGCGCCGACTGGACGGCGGAGCGGCTCGTGCCGGCGCTCGCCTTCAGCCATGCCCCGATCCCGGAACAGCTCTCCCGCGGCGTCCGCGTTCTTGAGCTCGACGTTCATGACGACCCTGAGGGTGGACGATTCGCCAGCCCGGGCTTTCTGAGGGCGCTGCGGCCGGACGTTGTGGCCGCGCTCGCCCCCGTCGATCCGGGCGGGGAACTGGAGCGCCCGGGGTTCAAGGTCTTCCACGCGGCGGACACGGACGTCCGGAGCACCTGCCTCCGATTTGCCAAATGCCTGGAAGAGATCCGGGACTGGTCGGACGCGCACCCCGGCCACGTGCCGATCATCATCCAGATCGAGACCAAGGAAGGGCGCAAGCCGCCCCTGGCCGATGCGTATGAACCCGCAGAGGCTTCGGCGTTCGATGACGCATCCTGGACCCGTCTTCACGAGGAGATCCTGGGCGTCTTTCCGAAGGAACGGCTGTTCCTCCCCGCCGAGCTCCAGGGCGGGTTCGCCTCTGTCAACGCTGCCGTCCGGAGAGACGGGTGGCCAACGGTCGCCGAGCTGCGCGGGCGTGTGATCTTCATGCTGCTGGACGACCCGGAACCTCAGGCCGCCTATGCGGACTTCACCTCTCGCGGGGCCCAGCCGATCCTGTTCCGCTCGATCGGCGTCGATGACCCGGGAACCGCCTGGCTGATGCGTTCCCAACCCGACGGATCGGCCTTCCGCCCGCTGCTCGCGGCAGGCTTTCTGATCTATACGAGAGCCGACGCCAACTCGGTCGAACCTGGGCTTGGCGACCGTTCGCGGGCGAACGTCGCAATGGAGAGCGGTGCCCAGTTAATCTCCACGGACTATCCGTGGCCCGCACCCGGCATGGGGTCCTATGAAGTGTCCTTCCGCGGCGTCTTCGTCCGGTGCAATCCCGTGACGCGCCCGCAGGGATGCGCGGCTACCCGGCGATGAGCAGCCGTTCGTAGAGCGGCACGGCGGCCGCACCGACCACGCCCGCCGTCGGTCCCAGCGATGAGGCGAACACCTTGGGCCGCGGCAACAGGGCCCCCTCGTTGCAGAAGCTGGCGTCGTCGACCCTCGCGACGATCTCCTGCAGCAGGTGACGCGGGAGCCGACCCCCGATGATGATCGCGTCGGGGTCGATAATCCGCGCCGTAACCCACAGCCCCTGACGCAACTGGTTGGCGGCGCGGACGATCCAGGCCCTCAGCGCGGGGCAGTCCTGGGGATGCAGGTCCTCAAGATCGGCGAAGTCGGTCGCCGGCACGCCCTCGGCGCTGAGTGTCGCGAACAGGTCCTGACCCGACGGGCGCGGCCGACCGTTCGGGAACTGCACCCCGATCATGCCGGCGTTGCCGTTCGATCCCCGGTACAAGCGTCCGTCCAGCACCAGTCCGCCGCCGATGCCGTGCCCGATGTGGCAGAAGAAGTAGCTCGAGAGCGTCTGGCCGATTCCCACGAGACGTTCGCCGAGCGCCGCGCAGGCGGCGTCGTTCTCGACGACGATGGGGAAGGGGCAGACCGCCTGCAGCTCGGCGGAAAGGTCCTGTCCGCGGAAGCCCGGGAACCACTCATGGGCGTTGATCTGGCGGCGGTCGGTGATGAAGTCGCCGGGCAGGGCCACGCCGATGCCCAGCATTCTGTCCCTCGGAGCGACGCCGCGCGCCAGCGCGGCCTCGATCACATCGACGGCGGCCCGCGCCACTTCGCCCGGCGAGTCGGCGTCGCAGGGCCGGGTCTCGTAAGCCAGAAGCCGGCCCGAAAGGTCGATCAGCCCGACCTGAACCTGCCGATTGGTGAAGTAGAGGCCTGCGGAACAGGCGGCGTCCGCGCGCACGGTGAGCGGCCGCGTAGGCTGGCCCCTCGCCCCCGTCCGTTGAACGCCCTCCTCGAGGAGCCCGTGTTCCGTCAGCTCCCGCGCGATCCTCGTCACCGACATGGTCGAAAGGTCGGTCAGCGGCCCGATGTCGATTCTCGCGATCGGGCCATGGCGCCAGATGACATCCAGCACCTTCCGTTCGCTCGGGCTCAAATGGGAGGGGGTGGCGCTCATGTCCCTCTTCTAGGCGAGGATGCGTCACAGGTCGAGATCGATCCCGCCCTGTTAAATAGCGATGCGTTATTAAAATGTCATTCTGGTTCGCTAGACGACGCCGGCGGGTGCAGCGGCGCTCCGCCAGCCACATGGGGGACTTGGGATGTTGAAGTCAGGAAATCGCGGTCTGAGGGCGCTCTTGCACGCGTCCGGCCTCGCCACGGTTTGGCTGTTCGCACCCGCAGCGCTGGCGCAAACGCCGTCGCGGACGGCCCCGGATCCTGTGGCGACGGAGGTTGAGGAGATCGTCGTGACCGGCCGGCCGAGCATCGCCCCGTCACTGGCGACCTTGCGGCGGGCCCAGCAGGGCTTGGCCGACAGTCTGACGATGGAGCAGATCGAGGACCTGCCGGACGTCAGCCTCGCCCAGACCCTGGACCGCATCGTGGGTGTCAGTTCGGACCGCGGCTTCGGGACGTCCGAGGGCCGGACGGTGACCGTGCGCGGCTTCGACGCGCGCTACAACTCGATGACCGTCGACGGAACGCCCATCTGGAACTCGAGCCGCAACAACCGCGGCACGCAGCTGGACGTGTTTCCCTCGTCCGTCGTCGCGCAGGTGGACGTCTTCAAGACCGTCGGGGCCGGGCTCGACGCCAACTCCATCGGCGGTCACATCTCCATGCGCACGCTGCGGGCGTTCGACGGCGGCACTCAACCGTATTTCCGCGCCCGCACGCTTTACGGCGTCTACGACCAGAGCGGTGAGCCGAACGACGGCCGCCCTTCCTACCGGACCGAAGCGGGCGGGAAGTTCACCTTCGGGCCGGGCCGGAATTTCGGTGTCGTCCTGGGCGTGGACTACCAGCAGCACGAGTTCTTCGACGAGGCCAACGAGGTCACCGGATACACGGTCGTCAACGGAGTCGACGTCCTGAACGGGAGTGGATTCCGGGGGGTCTTCCAGCGCGAGACCTCGACCGCCTCAGCCTATGGCAAGGTGGAGGCCCGGGCGACCGATCAGCTCTATGCCTTCGCGTCCCTGAGCTATTTCGACGACCGCCGCAGCGAGGTCTGGAACCGCGGTGGCGTCTTCTCAGCCGCCAATCGGGTGACCGGTGCGACGCAAGGCGCCGGAGCCTTCACGGGCGCGACCGCCGAGCAGTATTTCGAGGCCTATGATCTCGACCGCCAGACCCTCCAGATCGTCGGCGGCCTCGACTATCGGCTCGGTGACCGGAGTGCCCTGAGCCTGCGTACCTCGTTCCTGACCTATGACCATGACGAGGCCCTGTTTCGCTCGGAACGGTTTCAGCTCGGCAATCTCGCGGGGTCCTACGTCATCGGCCAGACCGGCCCGGCGTTCACCCTGACCCCCGACCCGCGCATCGTGGCCCCGACCAGCTGGGTGCATCGCACCCGCCGCAATGCGTTCGACCTGCTCATCCCCCACCAGGACGACGTCTTCCACGCGCAGGGCGACTACCGCTTCAATAGCCACACCGAGAGCCGCGGCCTCGGTTTCGAGGGCGGGCTCTACTTCCGCCGGCTGGATCGGACTCACGATCGCACGACGGACAACTGGCAGCTGAGCGCCGGCACGGTCTATACGCTGGCGACGGCGGCGCTTCCGGGGCAGACCATCGACGGGATCTCCCCGACCTATATCGACCCGGTCGCCTATCGCGATTTCCTGCAGACCGCGGGCGTCTACAGCCGGACCACCGACGACACGTCGGACTACACGCTCGTCGAGGATGTGGCCGCCCTGCACGCGACGGCCATCTACGACTTCGGCGACCTGCGCCTGCTCGGCGGTTTCCGGGTCGAGCGGACCCGGTTCGACAACCTGACGGCCAGCACCGAGTCCGGGATCCTGCAGCCGGATCGGCGGGAGGTCGAATACACCAACTGGCTGCCCAACCTTCAGGCCACCTTCGACATCAGCCCCAACCTTCGTGTTCGCGCCTCGGTCACGCGCACGCTCGCCCGCCCGGACTTCGCGGATTTCGCCTTCGGTCAGACGATCACCTTCGACGGCAACGGCTTCCCCGTGGTCGCCGGTGCCAACCCGAATCTCGATCCCCGGCTGGCCGACAACCTGGACCTCAGTCTCGACTGGTTTGTCGAGGGCGGCTTCATCTCGCTCGGGATCTTCCACAAGGATCTGGAGAACGAGACCTTCCGGGAGCGTCGCGAGACGCGGAACGCGTCGGGCATCGTGGTGCTCACCGAGACGATCCCGCTCAACACCGGCAGTGCGAAGGTGACGGGTCTCGAGCTCAGCATGGTCAAGGACCGGTTGGACTTCCTGCCCGCGCCGCTCGACGGGCTTGGCTTCTCCGCCAACTACACCTGGCTGGACGGGCAGTGGGACGTCGTCTTCACGGATGGATCCACCCGTACGGTCGACGGACTGCGAAACCAGCCTGAGTGGCTGGGCAATCTGAACCTCAGCTACAGCGTTGGGCCGTTTGACGCCCAACTGGCCTATCGCCTGCGGGGGCGCACCTTCACCGGCACGTTCGGGACCACGGCGGTCGACGACCAGTGGGTCGACGACTACGACCGCCTCGATCTGAGCGCCAACTGGCAGCTGACGGACTCCATCAGGCTCACCGGCCAGATCCGCAATATCAACGACGCGTTCTGGATCGAGCAGTCGGGCGTTGAGGGCGACTCGTTGCGAGCGGCTTACAATCCGGGCCGGACGGTCTGGGTCGGCGTGTCTTACAAGCCCGGCTTTCGCTAACGCGCAAGGCGGCAACGGTCGGTGCGGGGTCCTCAGGGACGCCGCACCGAATCCGGCTGAAGATGGACCGACGGCCGCGCCGGGCTGACGCCGGGGGCGGCAACCCGCAGCGATATGCCCCTCGACCGGGAAGCCCAGCGCCGCATCTCCGCCGCCGGCGGCGCCGAGCACGTCAGCGGTCGGGCATCGGGGGCGGATAGCGCCCGGAGTTCCGGCACCTGGCAGCCCCCTGGTCGGGAGAGACGTCCGGGCCGGGGGTGTGTGGCGGTGCTGTCAGTCTGGCGCGAACAGGTCTCCGCACCGGGCCCGGCCTGGCTCGCGTGCGCCGGCCGCCGTCGGGAACGGCCGCCAGGGTGGTCCTCATGGGGCTCGGGGGCGTGGTGGAGGGGCTGGGTCTGGCCCTTCTGGTGCCCCTGCTGGCTGTGGTGCGGCAACGGACGCCTCAGCGGCGATGACACCCGCCTGTCTGGAAGCGCGGGCGAGTTTGACGCCGAGGGCGGCGACCCGGCGCGAGAGAGTGAGATCCCGTCCGTCAAGCCTGCGTATGGCAACAGGGGGGGCGGGGATCGGGACGATGCGGCGGAGTTGGAAGCCCCGGTCCAGAATGCGGACCTCACCCTCGAATTCGTCGCGTCTGGAGCGAACGCCGAACGGCGAACCGCCGACAGCGATGTCCTCCTCGCCGACCGAAAGCCCCCGCGTCATCATGTCGGACACCTTGATCCGGAACCCGTCGTCCCCGAACAGTTCCCCGGCGAAGGAACCGCACGAGAGCAGCCGGCCCTGCTCCGTGAGGGCGAGGTCATGGCATCCGAGGCCCGGGAGGGGCCGTCGTTCCAGCAGTCGCCAGCGGGCGTCCAGGATGGCCAGTTCGCTGGGCCGACCCGTCCGGTCCGCTCCATTGTGCAACAGGATCAGGCGCAGGCCGTCGACGGCGATCAGGGCGTTGATGTGGGCGTAGCCTCCCGCCCAGTCCTCGCGCGACGGAGTCCCCAGTGGCCGATGACACGTGATCTCGGCCGACGGCAGGGCGATTTCCAGGATACTCTGCGCGTAGGTGTCGACGACGATCAGGGTGTCGTGGATGACGTCGATCTGATGACAGCCGTTGTCCAGTCCCTTCACCAGCACGTCTGCCGAGGTGATGCGGCCGCCGCGCCGGCGCAGCCGTATGATCCGGCCGCGCCGGCTGTGAGCCGAGGGCCTGTCGCAGGCCTCGAACGCGAGCACATCCTCGCCGTCGAGGGTCAGGCCGAAGAAGCGGCCCCACGCGATCTGGCGGGGCCCTTCCGGGCACAGGCCGAACAGGCCGTTTCGCGTCGAGACGATGTGGTCGCAGCCCTCCAGGTCGTCGGTCAAAAGACGGACCTCGTCAGCCCGGTAGGCATTCTCCGCTAACGCGAGGCTGAGCGACTTCGCCGACGCGAGCGCGTGCCGTTGCTGCGTCATCTCAGAGGTCGAACGGCGTCTGGCCAGCGGACCGGCCGACGGCGCGGAAGATGCGGGAGATCAACTGGGGCGGTTCGAGGCGCTGGCCGGACGGCGCGAAGCGAGGGCCTTTGGCGGGCCCGAAACCGTGGCTCGTTAAAGCCGTGAACGGCAGATTGGCCAGGGCGTCTTCCGCCCGGTACAGGGCATGCTCCACGATCAGCAGCCCCCCGGGCGTCAGCAGGGCGGCGAGGCGGCGCAGGTCGCGGGAGAAGGTATCGAACGGATAGAACTGGCCGATATCCTCCAGGGCGCGGCGCTCGACCTCGTGAGGACGTCGCGTGAACACCGCCATGCAGAAGATCGCGTCGAACGGTGCGTGGCGCTCGATCGACCTGTCGTCCGAAGGCTCGAACCAGGTCTCGCCGGGGATGTCCAGCCGCCGACAGCGGCGCAGCATGGCGCGGTTTATGTCCGCCCCGACGAGGACCGCATCGGGAAAATGATGCCGGAGAGTCTCGACCTCCTCTCCCGACGAGCAGCCGTAGGAGAGGATCCGGAGGCTTTGCCGGTGGGAGAGCAGCTCTTGCGCGGCTCCGAACAGGACCGGGTAACGCCCCAGCCATGTCAGGCTGTTGCTTTGATGCACCCGCCGGCCGAAGCGGGCGCGTGTGACCCTCTCGCTCAGGATCCGCGGGGACAGAGCATGACCGGCCGCCCTACCTGCCCGCGTCAGCACGGAACGGACGAGGCCCGGCAGCGACGCCGGGCGGGTTGGCTGATCGTCGAGACCGGGGACCATTGTGGCAAATCGTCGATCTTGCGCCCGGGGGTCAATGAATTTGTAGTTGTTGGGGACCGCATTTGCCAATCCGGCGGCCGTTGCCTACAGCCGGTGAACAGAACGGCGAAGGACGGGACCGTTGGACGACGTGCTTCCGCCAGGGGGGAACGGCGGCGGGATGAGCGACCATGGCTGCGCGCCGGACCCTGAAGCTCCGGCCCGACCCCCGTCTCACCATGACACTCCCAGTCTGGCCGCGTTCCAGACCGACCTCCCGCCGACGTCGGGCGCGCGGGAAGGTTTCGCCCGGCATCGCGCGATCGTGTGCCCGGGTCTGCTCGAGTCCGGCCTGCTGGCCCGCCTGGTCGCCGCCTGCGATCGTGCGACGTACATTTCCGACCCGGTCGCGGGCCTCGGCAACCGCGAAGTTGAACGTCCGGCAGTGGTCGGCACCGCGATTTCCCTCGCCTTGCGACGCCCCGCATTGCTGGGGTGGCTGGAGGACGTCACCGGATGCGGGCCTCTGGCCGGGGTGGAAGGGCGCGTCGTCCAGACCCGGGCCCGCGCGGGTGACGAACTGGCGTGGCACGACGACCTGAACGCGGGTGGACGTCGTCGGCTGGGCGTTACGCTGTGCCTCGGGAATGCTCCCTATGAGGGCGGGGTGTTCGAAATGCGCGGCCGCCCTGACCACGAGAATCTGTTGCGGTTCAAGCACGACACGCCCGGAACGGCACTGATCTTCGAAGTCTCGCAACGGTGCGAGCATCGCCTCCACCCCCTCGTCTCGGGGGGGCCGCGACGCATATTCGCCGGCTGGTTCGTCGAATGAAGTCCGGAATCCACGCACTGGTTCATCTTCGGGAGGCCCCGCTCGATGTCCGCGACACGCGGGTGCTTTTCGGCGAGACGGATGACCGGATCGCGCACCAATCGGGCTTCCGGGCCGAGCTTCACGATCCGGATTCCTTCCTGACTGCCCGTTGCGGCGTGCGCGGCATCGAGACCTGCTTTGTCGGCCATCTTGATGAACCGGACGAGGCGCGGAGGGCGCTGGGACTTGCTGCCGGCGCGGGGGCGGCCGAAACCGCGGCGGCGGCACACGATGCCTGGGGCGTGGCGGCTGCCCGCCGTCTGCCGGGCGAGTGGACCATGCTGCGATGGAGCGCGCGCTCCCGGACCCTGGTCCTTCTGGCCTCGGAACGGACGCGGGACCCCTGCTTCTTCTCCGTCGTGGGGGACCGGGTGGCGGTGTCTTCCGATCTGAGGCGGCTCGCGGACCTGCCCTGGGTCGGGGACCAGTTCGATCCGGACGGCCTGATGCGCACGCTCGGTCGCTATCCCCTGCGCGCGACGCTGGGGGACCGGACGTTTCTGAAGACCGCCCGACGCCTCCGACCGGGGGTGGAGGTCACGATCACCGCGGCAGGCACATCGACGCAGACGCTTCCACCCCCGCCGCAGGCCTTGCTGACCGATCTCTCGTTCGACGAGGCGATGGCGGAGGTTGAGGCCTTGCTGCGACGCATCGTGAAGCGCCGCATGGCCGGGCACCGGGACGTGGCCTTCATGCTCAGCGGGGGGCTGGATTCCAGTCTTCTCGCCTGGCTCGGGGCCGAAGAGCGGGCGGCGGGCCAGAGGATCCACCTTCTGTGCTCGGCGGCGCCCGAGGGGTCGGGACTGGCCGACGAGACGGGGTGGGCGGGACAGGTTGCCGACCATCTGGGCCTTCCCCTCATCCGCGTCGCCCCCGCGGCCTCGGCCGAGGTGTACACGCCCGGCACCCGGACGCTTCAGCACCTGCAGTCACCCATCCTGTCGCCGCGTCACGATCTGTATGAGGCGTTCGCGGACACGGCGGAAGAGATCGGCGCGGCGACCTTGGTGGACGGGTCGTTCGGCGAGATGACGCTGTCGAGCCACGCCTTCTTTCTGGATCGGCCGCCGTCCTGGCCGAGGCTTTGGGCAAGAGCCATCAGGCGCGGCCTGCAGGCCGCTCAAGCCCCACGCCGCGACGCGCTGGCGGCCTTCCACGCCCGGCCGTCGCCGGAACTGCTGGCGGCTCTCGGTGACACCGGCCCCGTCGGGGACGCGCCGGTCCGCCGCCTCCGGCCGGATGAGGCTTTCGGACTGGAGGAGGGCTGGGAGAAGATGTTCGCGGCGTCCACCGTGTCCAGTTCCACCGCGGTCCGCTATGCGTATCCGTTCCGGGACCCGCGCCTGGTGCGTCTGGTCTCCGCCTTCCCGGCGGGCTTCACCGTTCAGGACGGCGCGCCCCGGGCCATGATCCGGGCCCTGCTCAAGGGAAATCTGCCCGAGGCGATCGCCACCCGGCAGTGCAAGATGCCGTTCTCGCCCAGCCACGCCGCCCGTCTTCGCGAACAGGCACCCGCAGCGCGCGCCCGACTGCCGGCCCAGCGCGAAGCCGGCGCGGACGCGTGGCTGGATCTGGCGTGGCTGGAAGAGCAACTCTCGGCCGTCGAACACGGCGCGCCGCTCACCACGGCCGACCTGACCGCGATGCAGGCGACCGCCTTCGCGGCCGAGTTCTTCAGCTGCTGGGCGACCCCAAGCCGCCGGCCGGGGTGATCAGGAGAGGGTGCAGTCCGCGTGCCCGCCACCGTCACCGCCGACGCCCGGAAAGCCGGCCGTTTCCTGCACGGCCAGTTCGCCGATCTCGGGCTCGACCCATTCGCGGCGGGCGTCGGAGGCGGCGATCTTCGGATCGGTCATGTCTTCATTCCCCGATGAATGGTTCAACTGCCGGTGATGTTCCGCGCTTCAGGCGGCCGCGTCAATGAGATCCAGGGACCGCATGCGGTCGATGAGATCGGTCACGGAGCGTTCGCAGGTCCCCCGGTCCACGGCGAAGGTCGCGGTCATGCCGTCGACCAGCTGGTTCCTGTCGAGCGGCTGCTCCAGCAGCCGCCACGCCTCCGCGGCGGACGCGTTCAGCGAGACGTAGCGGCCGCTGTCCACGTTGATCATCACAAGTTGACCTTCGACCTCGGTGCCGACCCAGTCGTCGCGGCGCTTCCATTTCGTCTGGTCGGTCACGCGCTGTCCCAATCAAGAATCTCTTGCGCCACAGATAACTAAAGGCGAACGGCCGTCAACCGAAGAGCGAGCGCGACCCGGGCGACCGGCGCCAGCAGCGCCGCCTCGGTCATGAGGAGCTGCAGAATCCGCGGCCGATGCCGGTGTCGAAGCAGGGCCGCGACGCCCTCCGGCCCCCGGAGCCGGCGGGGGGCCTTCCCCTCCGGCACGATGACGTGGCCGGAGACGATTTCGCAGGCCCGAAGCCGGCGATCGACCGGAACCTCGACCCGCCGCCGGGGCGCGTCGAGGCCCGCATGCGCGCGCAGCGCCAGGACGCCCGGCAGACCGGCGGCCATGACCCGTTCGCCCTCCATCCAGACGCGCACGGAGTCATCGGCGACCACGCTGGCCCCCCGGTCCAGCGCTCTTGCCAGCACTGTGGACTTGCCGGCACCCGATTGGCCCAACAGCAGACGGCCCCGACCCCTGAGGGAGGTCGCGGCGGCCGCATGCAGCATGATCTCGCCGCGGGCCCAGAAAAGCGCGGGCAGGGCGGTGGCCGCCAACATGCCGCCGATGGCCTGTTCGTCGGCACCGGGCTCAGGTGCGACCAGAATCCGCCGCCGGTCGACGACCGAATAGCGCGCCACGCCGGGCATGGTGAAGTCGAACAGGTCGGCGTCGCGGACGCGGTAGGGCCCCCATTCCCGGACCGCCTCCCACGGCGGAGGCGCGCCGACCGCGACCTCCAGAAGCGGCTGTTCCGGCCCCTCCGCAGGCAGAGCTCCGGGAAGCGCGACCTCCGTTTCGATCGGCACGCCGAACCCGATGCACAGCATGCCGCTTCAGGCTCTGATGACGTCGAACGCGAGGCAGATGCGTCGCCGGTCGCTGCCGTGCGCGTAAGTGCGGTGATAGGCGTGGGAGGGGAACAGCATCAGCAGGCCGGGCTCCGGCCGGACGACGGTGCGTCCGAACTCTTCGGAGACCTCCGGGCCGACGAGGTTTTCCGGCAGACCGAAGGCGATGCATCCCTCGTCTCCCGTGCCGTCGACGACAGCCGGCGGCACGTCGACATAGTAGACGCCGCTCATCCAGCCGTTCTGATGAACGTGCCACTCTTCATAGCCCTCGGCGTCGGTGAGGACGCACCAGTTGTGAAGCTCGGCGTCGGCCGGGCGCGCGCGGGTCCAGACGGCGTCCTGGTCGTCCAGCGCGGCGACGTGGGTCAGGATCGCCTCGCGGATCCGTTCCTGAAGCGCGGGAATCGCCACCGAGGCGGCAAAGACGGGCTGGTCGATCCGCCAGGTCTTCGTGGAGGCGGTCCCGTATCTGTCGAAGCGGAGGTCGGGATGCCGATGCAGCTCCTCCCTGACCGCGGCGTTGAGAGCGGCGAGGTCGGGCCAGCCGGGCGGGGCGGCCAGGATTTCCCGATGCAGGAAGCGCTCCAGACCCACCGCGTCGCGCGCCTGTTCTACGCGTCCCAGGCTGGCCAGGGCGAGGGCCCGGGCGACCAGCAGCCGGGAATGGGCGACGCCGCGGCCCATCAGGCGGTCCGCGACGTCGAGCGCCGCTTCGGCGGCCCCGGCCTGGAGATCCAGCGAGGCGAGACGTTTGTAGGCGTTCCTGTCGCCGGGGCTGGCGTCGAGCGCGTCCAGCAAGGCCGCCCGCGCCTCGGCGAGGCGGCCCAGCCGGGTCAAGGCCTTGCCCAGCCCGGCCAGCGCGTGGCCGCGGGTGAGGTCGTGGTCGGCCAGCGCCACGCCGGCGCGCGCGCAACGCTCGGCCGCGGCGTCGTCGGCCGGCGTCTCGCGCGACAGATGGCACTCCGCCTGCATGATGGCCCAGTCCGCGCGTGGGTCGTCGGCCATCAGCTGATCATAAAGCGCGGCCGCCTCGTCGAAGCCGTCGTGAATGAACAGGAGGAAGGCCAGTTTGGCGCGCAGAGGCACCGAGCCCGGGTTGCGGGCCACGGCCTGCCGCAGGAGGGCCACTTCCGCCGTCCGGGCGAGGAGCAGGGGAGGCTCGATCCGGAGCGTGAAGGGGGGCGCTGCAGACGGCCCGTCGCCGAAGACGGGGCTGGCCGAAGCGAGGGGCTCAGGCGCGGACATTCGGCGTCTCTCCGACGGGCAGGCGTTCGAGGATCATGTCGACCTTCCGCGTGAGGGGAATGTCCGGCCGCTGGATCGCGCTCGGCAGGCTGACGAACGCCACCCGCGGCGCGGCGTGGAGGAGCGTCGCGATCCGCGACCTGGCGGAAGGGAGGGCGCTCATCCATCGTGGACGGAACAGCTGGCGCCTCATCGTCTCGCACGCCGCGGCGGGCCCCGCAACGACGCCCGGTCCGCCCAACAGGACCACGGTCGAGAGAGGGACTGGCCGGCCGGTCGGGGTCATGGGCAGGCGGCGAAGCGCCTTGGCGCCGCCTCCGTCGGGCAGGAGGCGGACGTCGGGCCGGCCGGGGATGAGCAGCGGCGAGCCCGGACCCCGGGGTGGAAGGAGTGCAGACAGATCGTCGGACACGAGGCGCCCGCCGCGCCCGACCAACGCGTCGCAGAGCGTCGACTTGCCCGCGCCTGCAGGCCCCGTGAGCAGAACCGCCCGGCCGTTGAGTTCCACCGCCGAGCCGTGCAGCGGCGTCAGCCCTCTCCAGGCCAGGACGATGGCGGCCACGGTGCCGTAGAAGGCATCGGGAATCCCGGCTCCCGGTCCGCACCAGTCGATCCTCTCGCCGTCGAAGACGTCGAACGTGGTCGCGCCGAAGGTGAAGCGGGCCCCGTCCCCGAAGACACGCCCGGCGCCGACGACGGTGCCGCCGGGCCGAGGGAGAAGGGTCGGCACCTTGCGGACGCGCACGTCCGCGGACGATCCCTCGGCCGCCTCGACAAACTGGCGCAGCGGATGGTCTGACGTCCATTTGAGGCCAAAGGCCTGGCCATGGAATGCCAGCGCGGTCGGGTCCTTCGGAGCCCCTGCCATCGACGTCAACGCTCCCCGGCAGGGGCGACGTCGAACGGCAGCAAAGCGTCGCGATGGCGCGGGGCGACCTCGGCCACGTCCTCCCCCGGTCTGACCTCACGCCGGATGGCACCCGCGTGCAGGGTGTTCCGGCGAGCGTCGTGCCGCATGAGGCCATGATTCCGGACGCCGCGCGCCGGTGCCGCCCGAACCGCCGTGGCCACCCCAAGGATCGCGGGAACGGCGCCCTCTGCGGCGGACCCGGGCGACAGCGCCCCGGCCGGGGGGCCGCGCGCGGCGAGGAGGGTGCACGGCGCGGCCATCTTCCCGGCGCGGCCGCGCATCTGCGGGAAATGCGACAGGGCGTCCGCCGGAGTCCCGCCGCTCATATTCGTGTCCCTCGGCATGGCACCGTCCAGACTGACGCGCCCTTCCCCGGGAGGCGAGAAGTTGGGCGGGGTCGCGGACCGGGTTCATTATGAAGGCTGGCGCCCTGAGTCGAGTCTCGCGCGCCTCACGAACGGCGGGGGTCCTTCAGCACCTGCATGAATGACCTTCAGTAGTGCGGATGTTCCGCCGCCACTGATACTTGTCGCGGCGTGCAGGGCCTGGCCCCAGGACCTTGATCGCATACGCGGGGGCTTCCGGCTTGGCGGACTTAACCTGACAGGCCCCCTGACGGAGACCGGCCGCGCCGAACGGGCCGAAGACCCGCCTTCAGGGCCCGGAGAACGAGGTCAGCGGTAGGGCATCGGGGGCGGATAGCGCCCGGAGTTCCGGCGCCTGGAAGCCCCTTGGGTCGGGAGAGACGTCCGAGCCGGGGGTGCGTGGCGGTGCTGTCAGTCTAACGACAACTTGTCTCCGCCAACGGAAGTCAATGTACCGGAAAATCTGCCGGGCACCTGTGCTGCGCGCAGGTTCTTGGAACCCACCTTATGCGCATTTCGCGAACGGACGTGGAGACGGAGTAGGGGCGGGCTGCTCCGCGCCAGAACAGCCGTGCGACGATGCCAATCAGCGGCGTCCGTTCATGACTGAGGCTGTGTGAAAACCCAGTCAGATCGGGCAAATCAGGGTAGCCTTCTGAGGTCATCAGGAGGTGGATATGAGCCGCTTCGTCCAGGGTTCAGACCGCCGGCAGCAGACGCTGCTTCCCGAATGTCTCGACGACT
>JAHJOO010000032.1 GCA_018820275.1 Alphaproteobacteria bacterium | reverse complement strand
CGCGGCATGCACCGCGGCGGCCGTCGCGGACCGGGCATGGATCGCGGACCGGTGGTGATCGCCGACGCCCAGGCCCGCGCCGAACAGGGCTTCGCCCGCCTCGACGCGAACGGCGACGGCTACGTCACCGCGGAAGAGCGTCAGGCGCAGCGCGGCGAACGCCGCGAACGCCGGTCGCGTCCGGCGCCCGCTTCGGAGTAGGATCGTGTCGGGCGGAACGATCGCGATCGACGGCCCTTTCCTCAGACTCGAGGCGGAGCGGCCGCGACACGTGATCGTCGACCCCGATCAGGACCTGGTCCGGCGCGTGGGCCGCGGCGACCCCGCCGCGGTCCAGGCGCTGGTGGCGCGCAAGCTGCCGCGCGTGCTGGCCCTGGCGCACCGCATGTTGAACGATGCGGCCGAGGCCGAGGATGTGGCCCAGGAGGCCCTGCTGCGCGCGTGGAAACAGGCGCCCCGCTGGACGCCCGGCAAGGCCCGGTTCGACACCTGGCTGCACCGGGTCGCCCTGAACCTGTGCTACGACCGCCTGCGCCGGCGGCGGGAGCGGCCGACCGAGGCCCCGCCCGAGCAGATCGACGAGGGCCCCGGCCCGGACCGGGGCCTGATCGCCCAGGACGTCGGTCGGCGGGTGGACGCGGCCCTCGCCGACCTGCCCGATCGCCAGCGCGAGGCGGTGGTCCTGTGCCACCATCAGGGGCTGACCAACATCGAGGCCGCGGCCGCGATGGAGGTCAGCGTCGAGGCGCTGGAAAGCCTGCTATCGCGCGGACGGCGGGCCTTGAGAACCGCGCTGGCCGACCTGCGGCCGGGCGCGGAAGGAGCATGACGATGGAGCGCGAGCGCTTCGAGACACTGGCCGGAACGCACGGCGGCGACCTGCGCCGCTGGCCCGAGGCCGAACGCGCCGCTGCGGAGCGGCTGCTGGCCCGAACGCCTGATCTCCGATCGGCCCTGGACGCGGCCGCGGCGCTCGACGCCCTGCTGGACGCCTCGCCGACCCCGTGGCCGTCGCAGGCCTTGCGTGACCGCGTCATCGCCGCGGCACCCGTGCCGGCCCGCTTTCCCGCGCTGGCAGGCGTGGCGGGGTGGGCCGGCGCGCTGTCGCCGGCGGGCTGGAGCCGGTCGGGCCTGGTCTTCGGCGCCGGCTGGGCCGCCGCCGCCTGCGCCGGCGTGGTCGCCGGCCTGATGCTGACGCAAACCCTGACGGCGGACGTTCAGGCAGACGCCGTCCTGTATCAGGCGTCGCTGAGTGCCCTCGACGACGTGGACCTTCTGGGATGAGCACGCGCGGACTGAAGATCGCCCTCGGAATTCTGGTGCTGGTGAACGTGTTCGCCCTGGCGGCGCTCGCGACCACCCTGGTGCAGCTGAACCGGGTCGAGACGCGGCTGGAAGCGGAGCACCGGCCGAACGGCGAACGTCGTTCGCCGCGTCAGATGCTGCGCGACCTCGACCCGCAGACCCGCGAACGGGTCGGGGAGGCCCTGCGCGCCTCCGCGCTCGCGGCCAAGCCGGACTTCGAGGAGGCGCGTCGCCTGCGCCGTGAGGCGGTGACGACGGTGACGACGGGGGACTTCGATCCGGCCGCCGTGACGGCCCTTCTGGAAGCGTCGCGGGCGGCCGAGCTTCGCGGGCGCAAGCGGTTGGAGGATGACGCCCTCGCGCTCATGGCGACGCTTGAGCCCCGGGACCGGGCCCGTCTGGCTCCGCTGCTGGCGCGCTCGGGCCGGAGCCGGGGCGGCGGCCGCGGCGACCGTCCCCCCGAGGCGCAGCCGGACTAGACCCGCTCGCTCAGCCGGATCGCCGTGCGGCAGCCGGCCTTGATGACCTCCGACAGCAACCTGTGCGCCGGGGCCTCGCGGCTGCCGCTGGCCACGGCGTGGTCGTGGTGGGCCAGTTCGTCGTCGCGGAACTGTTTCAGCTCGGCCGCCAGCTCCGGATCGCGCCCGGACAGTTCGGCGATCTGCGAGGCGTAGTGTTTCTCGATCACGCTCTCGACCGCCTCGGTGCAGGCGTGGGCGGCCTTCTCGCCCAACAGGGCCGTGCCGGCGCCCAGCGCCCCGGCGGCCAGACGCCAGATCGGCAACAGGGCGGTCGGCGCCACCCGCTTCTCGGTCAGAAGGGTCTCGAAGCGCGACAGGTGCACCCGCTCGTGCGCCTCCATTTCGGTCAGATCGGCGGCGACGCCGGACTTGCCGCGGCGGGCCTCGAACACGGCGCGCTGGGCGCGATAGATGTGGACGGCGGCGTATTCGCCCGCGTGGTCGACGCGCAGGATTTCGGCCAGCCGGCGATGCGGTTCGCCCGGGCCGGGCCGGGGCAGGGGTGGCGGAGCGGGATCAGCCTCTGGGGGCACGGGCGTCCTTGGGCCGTTTGGCGGCCAGCAGGCTGAAGATCGCCAGACCGGCCGAGATCAGGGTGTTCCATCCTGCCATGGACAGGCCGGCGAAGCGCCACGTCACGGCGTCGCAGAAGACCGGCTTGGGGGCCTCGCCGGTTCCCATCGCCAGCGCGGCCAGGGACTCCAGCGACGGCACGCCCGCCCCGCCCGAACAGGTCGCCGGCAGGTCCCACCACTTCATCTCTCCACCGGCGTGATAGGCCGCGGTGATCGCCCCCGTGGCGAAGACCGCGAACAGCAGGAAGGAGGCCACCCGCGGCGTGCCCCGGCTGGCGCGGCTGATCACGGCCCAGAGCGTCGCCACCAGCGCGATCGCCACGGCCCCCCAGTAGACTTCGCGCTGCTTGAGGCACAGGTTGCAGGGGGCCAGGCCGCCGAACCTCTCGAAGGCGTGGGCCGCGCCCAGCAACGCCAGCGACGCCGCCAGGGCGAAGGCGGTCCACCAGCGGGTCAGAAGGCGGTACAGGCGGATCATCCCGCCGTCATAGCGGGGCCGGGGCCGGTCGTCGATGCGTGTTCAGAAGCCGAACCGCGCGGCCAGTCCGACCGCCCAGCCCGCGCCGAACCAGAAGCCGACGGCCACCGTCGCCAGGGCGGTGACCCAGCCGGTCGCCACGGCCGCGCCGCCCAGCACGAACAGGCCGTCGCGCTGGATCAGCCCGACCGCCAGCAGGGTCAGCGCCACCGACGGCACGGTGTTCGTCATCGGCAGGACGATGGTCAGGGTCGCCAGGATCATGAAGAAGGCCGCCGCCTGCTCGGCCCAGCCCTCGGCGAACAGGCGCAGGCGCGGACGCGACAGGCGCTCGGTCCAGCCCATGCTCTTCGTCGCGAAGTCGGACATCCGGTCCAGCCAGGGCTTGGACACCGACCGCTTCAGGATCGCCTCCGGCAGCCACGGCTCCTCTCGCCCCACCAGCATCTGACCGGCCAGCAGCAGGATCGGGATGCCGACGATCTGGGGCACGCCGTACAGAGCGGGGACGAGGCAGGGCACGGCCAGGATCAGGATCATCAGGCCGAAGGCCCGCTCGTCCAGGCGGTCGCGGATCTCGCGCAGGGTCATGCCGTCGGGCCCGGCGTTGTCCGACAGGCTGCGGATCAGGGCGATGAAGCCCTGGCCGGCGTCGTCGTGATGGCGGTTCGGCTCGGTCATCGGCGCTCCGGGTGGGGTCGCCGGGCGTTAGCCGATGCGGCCGGCCAAGGCCAGTCGCCGATCACATGGCCGTGGCGCGGCTTGGCTTGGCGGGCCCGGGCCACTAGGTTCCGCGCGAAACCGGCCCCAGAGAGCCGCCCGCTTCAGGAGACGCGACCATGGACGATGCTGTGCACCCCACCGCCGAGGCCATCGACCGGGAAAACCCGCTGGGCGTCGACGGATTCGAGTTCGTCGAATTCACCGGCCCCGAGCCCGAAGCCATGATCGCGCGGCTGGAACTGATGGGCTTCACCCGGACCCACGTGAACCCGGCCAACGGCGTGGTGCGCCTGAAGCAGGGCGACATCAGCCTTCTGGTCAACCGGACCCCGAGCGGACAGGCCAGGGCGTTCGCCGACGATCACGGCCCGTCGGCCAACGGCATGGCGTTCCGCACCGACGACGCCCGGGCCGCCTATGAGGGCGCGGTGGCGCGCGGCGCGCGTCCGGCCGAGGGGCATGAGGGCGGCGCGCTGGGCGGCGGCTATCCCTACGTCCTGCAGGGCATCGGCGGCTCGCTGCTCTATGTCGTCGACAAGTACGGTGAGAAGGGCTCGGTCTACGACGGCTGGGACGAGATCGAGGGCTGGGAGGAGGCCGAGCGCAAGAACTCCGTCGGCCTGTATTGCCTCGACCACCTGACCCACAACGTGCGCCGCGGCCAGATGCGCACCTGGTCGGGCTTCTACGGCGAGGTCTTCGGCTTCGAGGAGCAGAAGTACTTCAACATCAAGGGCAAGGCGACCGGCCTCCTGTCCCAGGCCATGATCGCGCCCGACCGCGCCATCCGCATCCCGCTGAACGAAAGCCAGGACGAGAACTCGCAGATCGAGGAGTTCCTGCGGCGCTACAACGGCGAGGGCATCCAGCACATCGCGCTGGCCACCGACAACATCTTCGAGACCGTCGAGGAGATGAAGCGGCGCGGCATCCCCTTCCAGGACACCATCGAGACCTATTTCGACCTGATCGACAAGCGCCTGCCCAACCACGGCGAGGACGTCGCCCGCATGCGTCTGAACCGCATCCTGATCGACGGCTCGGACGAGGACGGCCTGCTGCTGCAGATCTTCACCCAGGACACCTTCGGGCCGATCTTCTTCGAGATCATCCAGCGCAAGGGCAACCAGGCCTTCGGCGAGGGCAATTTCCAGGCCCTGTTCGACTCCATCGAGCTGGACCAGATCCGGCGCGGCGTCATCAAGGTGGACGCCTGACGCCTCGGCGCGCCCCGCCGGCCTGGCTGCCTTTCCTCGGGCCGCCGCTGGCGGGGATGGCGGCCGGGGTCGTCGGCGTCGGGCTGAGCGGGGACCTGCGGCAGTGTCTGCTGGCGGCGCTGGTCGCCGGCTTCCTGCCGATCGGGGTCAACGCCCTGTGGAAATGGCGGCTGCGACGCGGGGATCAGTGAAAGTCGCGTGATCCCGGCAGCACCCGCACGTCGCGCGGGTGACGGCCGCGGGCGGGGGAATGTCCCGAGCCCGGCGTCGGGTCCTGGCCGAGGTGGCCCAGCATGGGCGTCCAGTCCTCCAGCTGTTCGACGACCAGGTGGGTGACGCCCTCCGCCGTCTGCACCCGGCCGGTGACCAGCACCATCCGCGCGCCCATGGCGACGGGCCGGAACCGCTCGAACACGTCCGGCCACAGCACCAGGTTGGCCACGCCCGTCTCGTCCTCCACGGTGATGAAGCAGACGCCCTTGGCCGTGCCCGGCCTCTGGCGGACCAGCACCACCCCGCCGACCCGGACCCGCCGGTTGTTGGGCAGCCGCGCATAGTCCGCGGCGGACAGGGCACCGGCCCGGCCCAGCCGGTCGCGCAGGAAGGCGACCGGGTGGCCCTTCAGCGAGAGCCGGATCGACTGGTAGTCGCCCACCACCTCCTCGGACGGGGTGAGCTCGGGCAGGGCCTCGGGCGGGCGTCCGTCCGTCTCGACCAGGCCCATGGCCTCGAACAGGGGCGCGGGCGTCGGCGACGCCATGCCGCGCGCGCTCCACATCCCCTGCCGACGCGTCAGGTCCAGCGAGCCGAAGGCGTCGGCCTCGGCCAGCAGGTCCAGCGCCCGGGGGGGCAGTTTCGCGCGCAGCCGCAGGTCGTCCAGATCGCGGAACGGGCCGCCCGACCGCGCCGCCATGATCTGTTCGGCCCAGGCCTGACGGAAGCCGTCGACCGCGCGCAGGCCCAGCCGCAGGGCGCGCCGACGGCCCTCGGCCCGCGGCTCCAGCGTGGCGTCCCAGTCGCTGGCGGCCACGTCCGGATGGCGCACCTCGACGCCGTGCTCGATCGCGTCGCGGACCAGCTGGGCGGGGGCGTAGAAGCCCATGGGCTGGCTGTTCAGCAGGGCGGCGGTGAAGGCCTCGGGGTGGAAGCGCTTCATCCAGGCCGAGATGTAGACGAGGTGGGCGAAGGAGCAGGCGTGGCTCTCGGGAAAGCCGTATTCGCCGAAGCCCTTGATCTGGTCGAAGCAGCCGCGTGCGAAGTCGGGGTCATAGCCGCGCGCGATCATCCGGCCGACGAACCGCGTCTCGTGCTCGCCGATCGTGCCCATGTGGCGGAAGGTGGCCATGGCCCGCCTCAGGCTGTTGGCCTCGGCGGGGGAATAGCGGGCCGCCTCCATGGCGATGCGCATGGCCTGTTCCTGGAACAGGGGCACGCCCAGCGTCTTGTGCAGCACCTTGCGCAGCTCGTCGGGCTCGCCGTGGTCCGGATGGGGGCGGGGATAGACGATGTCGAACGGGCGGCCCGCGGCCCGGGCCTCGCGGCGTTCGGTCCGGCGCTGCAGATAGGGGTGCACCATCCGGCCCTGGATCGGCCCCGGCCGCACGATCGCCACCTCGACCACCAGGTCGTAGAACTCCCGCGGCTGCAGGCGCGGCAGCATGGCCATCTGGGCCCGGCTCTCGACCTGGAAGACGCCGATGGAATCGCCGCGGCACAGCATGTCGTAGACGGCGGGATCCTCGCGCGGGACGGTGTCCAGCCGCCAGCGTGGGCCATAGGCGTCGGCGATCAGGTCGAAGCCCCGCTTCAGCGCCGTCAGCATGCCCAGGGCCAGGACGTCGACCTTCATCAGCTTGAGAAAGTCGATGTCGTCCTTGTCCCATTCGATGAAGGTACGGTCGGCCATCGCGGCGTTGCCGACCGGCACGATCTCCGTCAGCGGCGTCCGGCTCAGCACATAGCCGCCGACGTGCTGGCTGAGATGGCGGGGAAAGGCGATCAGCTCGGCGGTCAGGTCCAGCGCCAGCCGCAGCCGGGCGTCCTCGCGGCTCAGGCCCGTACGGTCGACGTGCTCGTCCCTCACGGCGTCGCCCCATGAGCCCCAGACCGTGTCGGCCATCCGGGCGGTGACGTCCTCGGTCAGGCCCAGGGCCTTGCCGACCTCGCGGATCGCGGAGCGCGGGCGATAGTGGATGACCGTGGCCACGATCGCCGCCCGGTCCCGGCCATAGCGGCGATAGATGTGCTGCATCACCTCCTCGCGCCGCTCGTGCTCGAAGTCGACGTCGATGTCGGGCGGCTCGTCGCGGTCGGCGGAGATGAAGCGCTCGATCAGCACGTCCTGTTCGGCCGGGTTCACATTGGTGATGCCGAGGCAGAAACAGACCACCGAGTTCGCCGCCGAGCCGCGGCCCTGACACAGGATCGGATCGGGCCGCGACCGGGCCCAGTCGACGATGTCGTGAACCGTCAGGAAGTAGTTCGGGTATTTCAGAAGCTTGATCAGCTTCAGTTCCTTGATGATCGTGGCCACGATGCGCGCGGGCACGCCGTCCGGCCATTTCGCCCGGGCCCCCTGAAAGGTCAGGCGGATCAGGCGGCGCTGGGCGGTCCAGCCCGGCGGCACGGGTTCGTCCGGGTACTGATATTCCAGCTCGCGCAGAGAGAAGCGGCAGGCGTCGGCCACTTCCAGGGTGCGCGCCAGCGCCGCCTCGTGCCCCCGGAACAGCCGCGCCATCTCCGCCGCCGGCTTCAGGTGCCGCTCGGCGTTGGCCTGCAGCCGGCGCCCGGCCGCGTCGATCGTGGTCCCCTCGCGGATGCAGGTCAGCACGTCCTGCAGCCGGCGCCGGTCGGGGTGGTGATAGAGCACGGCGTTGGTGGCGATCATCGGCGCGCCGGTGCGGCGGGCCATGCCGGCCAGCCGGTTCAGTCGCCGCCGGTCGTCCCCCCGCCACAGGGGCGAGGCGGCCAGGTGCAGGTCGTCGGGCCAGGCCGCGCGCCAGGCGCCCAGCCGCGTCTCGAAGGGCGCGTCCGGCGTCTCCGGCGCGGGGACCAGGGCGATCAGTCCCTGCCCCAGGGCCACGGCCTGGTCGAAGGTCAGGCGGGTCTCGGCCTTTTCGATGCGGTCGCCCTCGGGGTCGGCGCCCGGCTGGGGCACGACCTCGCTCTTGCCCAGGGTCAGGAGCCGGCACAGCCGGCCGTAGGCGGCGCGGTCGCGGGGGAAGACGATCAGTTCGGTCCCGTCGGTGAAGCCCAGCCGGGCGCCGACGACCAGACGCACCCCCGCCGCCTCGGCCCCCATCAGGGCCCGGACCATGCCGGCCAGGGTGTTGCGGTCGGCGACGCCCACGGCCTCCAGTCCCAGGGCGCGGGCCTGATGCAGCAGCTCCCCGGGGTGGGAGGCCCCCTCGAGGAAGCTGAAATTGGTCACCGCCCCCAGTTCGGCGTAGCGGCCGTCCCACACCGCGCCCGGCCCGCTCACGGCAACAGCCCGTGCATCCACCACGACGGGGCGGGGCGGGGGTCGTCGGGACCCGTCCAGTCCGGGCCGTACTGGCCCTCGCGGAACATCCAGTAGCGCGCCCCGGCCTCGTCCTCGACGCGGTAATAGTCGCGCGTGCGCGGGGCGCGGCCGTCGGGGCGGGGCCGCCACCACTCCGGCGACAGCCGCTCCGGTCCGTCGGCGCGGGTCACGCGGCGGGTCAGGCGCCGCCAGGTGAAGCGGGCCGGGGCGTGGTCGGGCAGTTCGGCGATGGCCTCGACCGGCTCGGGCGGGTCCAGCAGCAGGATGGGGCGCCGGCCCGGATCGCCCGTCGCGCCGCCCGGGCCGCGGCCCAGGGCCGGGACCAGCCGCTCGGCGCGCTCGGGGATCCAGCTGTCGACCGGGGCGGGCGTCAGCACGCGGTCCTCGCCCAGCCGGGCGCTGAGCCGGTCGACCAGATCGGCCAGACCCTCGTCCTGCCGGGCCTCCGCCTCGCCGGCCAAGGCGGTCTGGCGCGGCGTCAGGGGGGCCACGGCGTCCGCCTGCAAATCCAGCGCGTCGAGGCCGAAGCCGAGATCGAGCCGCCCCAGCCCCGCCTCGCGAAACAGGCGCAGCCACGTCGCCGGGGACCGCCCGGGCCGGCCCAGCCGGATCGCCAGCCGGGTCGTGCCGCCGTCGGTGCGGAAGCCGGTCAGCGACAGGGCCGTCGCGCCCTTGCCGTCGCGCTCCAGCGCCGCGGCCAGACGGGCGGCCAGACCGGGCAGGCGCGCCTCCACGCCCTGAATGTCCCCGAGGGGCTCGGCCCAGGCCTCCCACGCCCGCCAGACCGCGGCGGGCCGCAGCGGCGTCAGGGCCTCGGCCGCGAAGCCCAGGGCCTGATCCAGCCGGCGGACCAGACCGACCCCGTCCACCTCGCGGAAGCGACGGGCCAGACCGGCGCGCGGCATGGCGTGGAGCTCGCCGATCCGGCGCAGGCCGAAGCGGCGGGCCGCGGTCAGGGTGCGGTCGTCGACGCGCAGGGCCTCGACGGGCAGATCGGCCAGCAGGTCGCCCAGCGTCTCCTCCGTGGCGACCGGAGTCTGACCCTCGCCGTATCGGGCAAGGGCCCAGGCCGCCCCGGGCGTGGGGGCCAGGGCCAGCCGGCAGGGCGCCCCTGCCTCCACCAGACGGGCGCGCAGCCGCTCCAGCATGGCCGCCTCGCCGCCGAACAGATGGGCCGCGCCGGTGACGTCGAGGAACAGGCCTTCCAGCCCGTCCGGCGACGGATCGAGGCTGACCGAGGGCGACCAGCGCTCGGCCCAGCCGGCCAGGGCGGCCAGGGCGCGCAGGTCCGCGGCCGGGTCGGCGGGCTGGGCCAGCAGATGCGGGATCATGGCGCGGGCGTCGGCTTGGCTCTGGCCGCGCCGCAGCCCCGCGGCCCGCGCGGCCGGATTCAGGGCGTGCAGCACCGCCGCGCCCCGGGGGGTCTTCAGGATCAGGGCGAAGGGCGTGCGGGGATCGAGGGCCGGGTCAGGCGGCGAGGCCGGACGGCGCGCCCGTTCCAGCGATCGACGTCGGACCGCGATCGGCCAGTCGATCAGCCAGACGGAGACGATGCGTCTCATCATCCTGCTCCAGCGTCCATCGTCCGGGTCGGCCGTTGCGGGCCCGGACCAGTTCGGCGTTCAGCCGCGCCGCGCCCGGCGCGCGCGGGTCGTCGGGATCGGCGGCCCCGTCCAGTGCCGTGATCCGCCAGCGTCGGGCGGCGGCGCTGAGGCCGTCGAGGTCGCGCGGCAGCAGCAGGGCCGTCGCGCCCCCCTGCCGGGCGGCGAACTCCAGCCGTCGCGTCTGGGTCAGGGCCGCGCCCCCGACCGTCCCCACGGCTAGGGCGACCGCGCCGGACCGCAGGGCCTGCTCCATGGCCCACAGGGCGTCGGCGCCGCGCCGGACCCGCGTCAGCAGCAGGCGGACGTCGCCCAGACCGGGGCCGTAGGGGCGGCCGTGCTCGCCCAGCCAGTCCGCCGTCGCCGCCACCAGCACCGGCCGGGCGTCATCTGTCGGCCGGCGCGACAGGGCGAAGGCGAAGGTTGCCGCCACGTCGCGCGGCGTGGGGCCCCACGCCTCTTCCAGAGGGGCGGCCAGGTCGGGAAACGGGTGCGGGGCGAGTGAAGGAAACATGGCGGGACCAACGGAGTTGTTCCACTTTTGTTCTCATGTCCGACGGGAGTCAAACGGAGTCCGCGAGTCCGACCGCGCCGTCTTTGGATGGGGGGCGACCGTGAAGCGCGGAGCTTCAGACCTCGACCAGGTCCAGGCGTCGCTCGATGCGCTCCAGACGACGCTCGACCTGATCGACGCGCCGGTTCAGGGTGGCCAGGTTCTCTTCGACGGTCGTCATCCGGGCCTTGATGTTGTGAATGTCCTCCTTGAGCTGATCCATGTCGGCGGACAGCTTCTGAAGGTATCGCAGAACCAGGTTTTCGGGTTCGACCATGGCCCAAGGATAGCTGGAAATGCCTGACCGAACAAACAAGGCGGCGTGGGTCGCCGCGGCGATCGCGGTCCTGTGCCTGTTCGCCGTGCCCGCCGTGGCTCAGGACCGCGCCGAATGGTCGCTGGCCCTCCACGGCGGCGCGGGCGTGATCGAGCGCGGCCAGCTGAGCCCGGAGCAGGACGCGGCCTATCGCGCGGCGCTGAACAACGCCCTGGCCGTCGGCGCGCGGGTGCTGGCCGACGGCGGCAGCGCGCTGGACGCGGTCGAGGCCGTGATCCAGGTGCTGGAGGACGATCCCCTGTTCAACGCCGGGCGCGGCGCGGTCTTCACCGCCGACGGGCGGATCGAGCATGACGCGGCGATCATGGATGGCACGACATTGAACGCCGGGGCCGTGGCCGGCTTGACGCGCACGCGCCATCCGATCAGCGCCGCCCGCGCGGTGATGGAGAAGTCGCCGCACGTCTTCCTGATCGGCGCGGGGGCCGAGACCTTCGCCCGCGATCAGGGGCTGGAGGAGGTCGACCCGTCGTACTTCTTCACCGAGCGCCGCTGGCAGGGGCTGGTGCGCCAGCTGGAACGCGACGGCCTGCCCGTGCCGGCCCGGCCCGAGGGCGCGCCGGAACCGGGGGCCATGGCCCAGGTCGCGCCGGCTCTGGACGAGAAGAAGTTCGGCACCGTCGGCGTGGTGGCGCTGGACCGCGAGGGGCGGCTGGCGGCCGGCACCTCGACCGGCGGCATGTCGGGCAAGCGCTGGGGCCGCGTCGGCGACGTGCCGGTGATCGGCGCCGGCACCTATGCGTCCAACGCCGAGGGCTGCGCCGTCTCGGCCACCGGCTCGGGCGAGTATTTCATCCGGGCCACGGTGGCGCGGGACATCTGCGCGCGCTACGCCATGGAGACGGGCTACCCCCAACTGGAGGCGGACCGCGTCGAAGCCGTGCTCGCGGCCTGCGAGGCCGGCGCGCCGCCGGGAAGCTTCTGCACCGCCCACGCCCGGCGTCCGGTCTACATCGCGGCCAGCGCCGAGATTCGCGAGGTCGGCGAGCTGGGGGGTGAGGGCGGCGTCATCGTGATGACCCGGTCGGGCGAGCCCTGGTTCGAAATGAACACGTCCGGCATGTACCGGGGGGCCGTGTCGTCCGACCAGCCCGCCTGGGTCGCCATCTACGCCGACGAAGACCGATGACCGCCGTCGACCTGACCGAGAAATTCGCCGCCTTCGACGATCACTGGCGGCCGCGCGTGGCCGCCCGGCTGAACGGCCAGGACGTGCGGCTGGTCAAGGTGCAGGGCATCTTCCCGTGGCACAGCCATGCCGAGGCCGACGAGATGTTCCTGGTCTGGAAGGGGCGGTTCCGCGTCGAATACCGGGACCGCATCGTCGACCTCGGCCCCGGCCAGTTCACCGTCGTGCCGCGCGGCGTCGAGCACCGCACCGCCGCCGACGCGGAGGCCGAGGTGATCATTTTCGAACCTTCGGAGGTGATCAACACCGGCGACGCGCCGACCTCGGCGTTCACCGCACCCCAGGGCATGGAGGTCTGATGTCCGGCCGCGACCATCCCGGCGTGATCGCGCCGCCGCCGCTGATCTATCTCGGCTTCCTGCTGGCCGGATGGGGGCTGGGACGCCTCGCCGGTCTGCCTTCGATCGGCGGCGACGCGGCGGCGCGCATGGCGGTCGGGGGGCTGCTGATCGGCCTCGGTCTGGCGCTGGAGCTGTGGGCCATCGGGGCCTTCCGCCGCCGCCGCACCGCCGTCCAGCCGTGGAAGCCGTCGACGGCGCTGGTGGCCGACGGCCCCTACCAGTTCAGCCGCAATCCGATCTATCTGGGCTTCGCCGTGACCTATCTCGGCCTCGCCCTCGCGCTGGGTTCGTGGCTGGCGCTGGCGCTTCTGGTCCCCTGCCTTCTGGTCGTCGACCGGGGCGTGATCGCGCGGGAAGAGCGGTATCTGTCGGCGAAGTTCGGCGCGTCCTACGACGCCTATCGCGCGCGCGTCCGCCGCTGGATCTGAACGCCCGGGCCGGCTGGCCTCTGGCCGCCGGACGGCCTAGGGGGAGGGCATGACCCCGCCCGAAGACGAACTTTCGACCATGGCCATGGAGGAGCTGGACGCCGCCCTGGACCTCTCCTTCGCCGAGATGAAGCGCATCACGCCCTGGGGAGACTCATTTCCCGGCTTCGCCCCGTCCGGCCGCGAGGTGGAGGTGGAGCGCCGCTATCTGTGGGCGCACGAGCCCGCGGGCGGCATCCTGGTCGAGGTCGAGGTGCGCGATCCCGCGCTGAAGGTCGGCGCCGAGGCCAAGGCCGTGCTGGCGCCCGAAGCCTGACGGGCGCTAGAACGACGGGCCAATCGCAAAGGTCGTCTTCCATGCGTCTCCGCCTCGCCCTGACCGCCGCCGTCGCCCTGTCGGCGTTCGCGCCCGCCGCCGCCGCCCAGGACATGTTCATCCACGGCGGGACGATCCACACCGGCGTCGACGGCGCGGCGCCGGTCGAGGTCGTGGTCGTCGAGGACGGGCGGATCGTCTGGGTCGGCACCGAACGGGACGCGCCGGCCGTCGTCTCGACCATGCCGCGCATCGACCTCAAGGGCGCGACCCTGTTCCCCGGCTTCACCGACGGCCACGCCCACCTGAACGGCATCGGCCAGCGCGAGCTGACGCTGAACCTCGAGGGCTCCGCCTCCGTCGCCGAGGCCATGCAGCGGCTGTCGGACTGGTCCGAGGCCAATCCGGAGGGGCCGATCATCGGTCGCGGCTGGATCGAGACCCACTGGCCGGAGGGCCGCTTTCTGACGCGCCAGGATCTGGACGCCGCCGCGCCCGGCCGCATCGTCCTTCTGGGCCGCGCCGACGGCCATGCGGTGGTGGCGTCCTCGGCCGCGCTGGAGGCCGCCGGCGTCGACGCCGGCACCGTTGCGCCCGACGGCGGCGAGATCCTGAAGGACGGGTCCGGCCAACCCACCGGCCTGCTGGTCGACGCGGCCGAACAGCTGGTCGCCGGCCTGATGCCGCGCGAGGACGAGGCGGCGACGCGCCGCGCCTATGAGGCGGGCTTCCGCGTCTATTCCCGCTACGGCTGGACCGGCATCCACTACATGAGCGCGCCGTGGGCGGACGTGCCCCTGCTGGAGCGGATGGCCGAGGAGGGGGCCGCCCCGATCCGCGTCTACAACAGCGTGACCCCGGACGGCGCGGAGGCCCTGTTCGCCTCGGGCCCGCGCTCGGTCGCGGACGGCCGGGTCATCACCCGGGCGGTCAAATTCTACGCCGACGGGGCGCTGGGTTCGCGCGGCGCGGCCCTGTTCGAACCCTATGCCGACCGGCCCGACACCACCGGCCTGATGCAGATGGGCGACGAGATCGTGCCGGTCTATGAGGCGGCCCTGCGCAGCGGCATCCAGGCCGCCACCCACGCCATCGGCGACCGCGGAAATGCCGAGGTGGCCGGCTGGTATCACCAGGCGATGGAGAACGTCCCCGCCTCCGAGCGGCCGAACGGCGAGGACGTCCGCTGGCGCATCGAGCACGCCCAGATCCTTCGGCCGTCCGACTACGGATGGTTCCAGGACCTGCCGATCATCGCCTCGATGCAGCCCAGCCACGCCATCGGCGACCTGCATTTCGCGCCGTCGCGGCTGGGCGACGCCCGACTGGACGGCGCCTATGCCTGGCACAGCCTCGTCGACCGCGGCATCTTCGTCGTCGGCGGGTCCGACGCGCCGGTCGAGCGCGGCGATCCGGCCATCGAATTCTACGCCGCCGTCGGCCGCCGCGACCTGTCGGGGTTCCAGGGGCCCGACTGGCGTCCGGACGAGGCGGTCGACCGCGCCACGGCCCTGAAGATGTTCACGATCTGGCCGGCCGTGGCCAGCTTCCGCGAGGACGAACTGGGCACCATCGAGGTCGGCAAGCGCGCCGACTTCACCGTCTTCGACCTCGATCTGATGACTGTGCCGATCGCCGACATCCCCAGGGCGCGGGCCGTCTGGACCATCGTCGACGGCGTGGTGGTCTACCGCGCCGAAGACTGAACCAGGGTCCCCTGGGCCGACAGCGTGCCCTCGGCCGTCTCGGTGACGGTCAGGGCCAGCGGCTCGATCCCGTGCTGGCTCCGCAGCGCCGCGATCCAGCCGAACAGGGCGGGCGTGGCCGCGGACGGGACGGTGAAGTCGAGGCCGCGCTCGCCGGCCGAGAACCGCGCCTCCAGCCCCATGGCCGTCGCCGCCGGCTCGGCGCGCGCCTGAACCGCTGCCGGGTCGGTCGGGGCCGGGGTCAGGCGCTCCGCCGCCGTCTCGAACAGGGCCAGCCGCGCCTCGGCCGTCGCGCGGCGTTCGGCCGCGTCCGCCCGCCAGGCCAGCGTCGGCGCGACGACGCCGTACCAGACGGCCAGGGCCGTCGCCAGGCCGGCCATCAGGCTCAGCAGGGCCCGTTCGCGCGGGCTGCGCCCCGCCCACCAGCTCCGCAACTCCGCCATCCGCGCCTTCATCGGGCCGCTCCCACGATGACGTCCGAGGCCACGCGGCCGCCGTCGTCCACGGTGGACACCTCCACCAGCGTCAGCCCCTGCGCCTCCATGGCGGCGCGGATCGCGTCCAGATCCTGATAGGCGGCATGGCGCAGCGAGGCCCGCAGGCCGCCTTCGGGATCGACCGTCAGACTGTCCAGCTCCGACTGGGGCACCGCCTCCAGCGCCTGGAACAGGGCCGCCGCGGCCGAGGCCACGCCATCGGGCGGCGGCAGCACCGCCAGCCGCGCCTCGGCCTCGGCCAGGGGGGCGGCGGTGGCCGCCAGATCGGGGAACAGACGCCGCGCCGTCGCCTCCGCCCGGGCATCGGCGTCCCGCGCGGCCATGTCGTCGCGGACCGCCTCGGCGACCACGAGGATCAGCGGAGAGACCGCCAGCGCCGCCGCCAGCGCCAGGGCGCGTCGCCACCGCTTCAGGCCGGATGCGGCGGTCCGCACCGGCGCGGACAGGTCCAGCGGCGGGTTCAGGGCCGCGCGGATCAGCTGGGCCTCGACCGCCTCCGGGCGTTCCACGACCTGCAGGGGCCGCGCCCCGGCCACGGCCTCGGCCAGTTCGGGCTGCACCGTCGCGGCCAGGTCCGCGGCGCGCAGGGCCAGGTCCTCGCCGAACCGCACCGCCGTCGCCGCGCCGTCCGCTCCGGGCTCGAGGGCGAGGGCGTCGGGCAGCAGGATCGCGCCCGCGGCCCCCGAAAGCCGCAGCCAGTCCGACCACGCCGCGGCGACGGCCTCGTCGACCACCGCGACCCAGCTGTTGCCCGCGTCGTCGGCATCGCCGACCGCGGCGCGCAGCCGCTCGGCCGGCGCGGCCAGATCATCCTTCAGCGCCCACAGGGCGGCGGCGCGCTTCTGGGCCACGGTGCCCGCCGGCAGGGCCAGGCGCCGCATCGTCACGCGGGCGCCCGGAACCACGGCCACGGCGCGCGCCACGCCGGGGTCGGCCGGAGCCTCCGGCGACAGTCGGCCGCGCTCCAGCACCCCGCCGGACGCGTCCAGGGTCAGAAAGGGCGCGGCCTCGTCGGCGCGGGCCGGCAGCAGGATCAAGCGGGTTCGGGTCATTCTTCGGGCGTCCAGCGGTGGACGACGGTGCGCACCGTCGCGTCGGGCATGACCTGCAGCAGGGCGGTGCGGACGGCGACGGCGTCGCCGTGCCGGACCTCCACGCTCAGGTCGAAAAAGCGGGTCACCAGCGTCAGCTGGTCATAGACGTCGGAGGGCGGCTGGGCCGCGGCCAGCGCCGGCTGGTTCCAGAAGGCGGCCAGATCGGTCCAGCCGTCGGCCGGCCGCGCGGCGATCGCCGCCCGGGCCTGCGCCGGCGTGACCTGGCCCTCGGTCAGCATGACCAGAAGCGGCGCGTCCTCGGGACGCAGGCCGTTCGGATTGATCGGCGAGGCGACCGCCTCCGGCAGGGCGCAGACATGCGGGCGCAGCCGGGCGTAGACCTCGGCGTCCACGCCCTGCACGGCGCGCAGTTCGCTGACCTCGGTCAGCAGCGTCCCGGCGGTGCGCCGGGGGCGCGGCAGGGCGGCATAGGCCGGATCCTCGGCGCCGCGCGGCAGGGCGACGGCGTCGCTGTCGATCCAGTCGGTCAGGGCCTCGGCCACGCCGCGCATGCGCCCCTCGTCCAGCCCCACGGCGCGGCCCAGCGCCACCAGCTGCGCCGCCGCGCGCGGTCGTGCGACCCAGGCGCCGGGACCGCCCTGCACCACGCCGTTCAGGTTGAAACAGGCCTGACCGTCGCGGATCATGGCGGATACGCCCCCGCCCTCGTCCGTCGGAAACGCCAGCGGCCGCCCGTTCCACTCGGGCTGGACCGGCGTGCGGGCGGGGTTCTCGCGCGTCAGCCGCGCCAGACGCTTGCGCGCGAGGGCCTCGGCCCCGACCGCGTACCACTGGGCCTGTCCCATCTGGTCCGCATTGGTCGCCCGCCGCAGCGAGAAGCGCACGTCGTCCAGCACCGCCGCCGCGATGGCGGCCATGACGGCGACCATCAGCAGCACGGTCAGCAGAGCCATGCCTTCGCGCGCCCGCCTCATCGGCCCGATCCGACGAGCAGCAGGAGGTCGACGGGACCCAGGTCCTTCAGGGTCATCCGTATACGGACGGCGTCGGGCATCAGCTGCAGGGGTGGTCGCGGCTCGAAGACGGGCGTCTCGACCTCCAGGGAGACGAAGCTGACCTGCACCCCGGTGACGTCGCGGGCCACGACCTGGGCCGGACCGGGCCGACCGCCCGCGAGCTGGTCATGCACCCGCCGTTCCAGCCGGCCCTCGACCAGCCGCCACTCCACCCGCTGCAGGGACGAGCGGGCGCGCTCCGAGGGATTGGCCCAGCCGGTGCGGACCAGGCCCAGCACCAGGCCGTCGCCGCTCTCGATCGGGCGAAGGGCCGGATCGGCGCGGCCGATCGCCTGGCCGACGTCGGCCTTCAGCAGGGCGCGCAGGCGCTGCAGCTCGGCGGTCCGCGCGTCGGCCGCCCGGACGGCGAACCGGCCGTCGACCGCCGTGGCCATCACCGCCGTGCCGGCCGCGGCCAGCAGGGCGAAGATCACCAGGGCGATCAGCACCTCGGCGAGGGTGAAGCCGGCTCTGGCCCTCATCGCGCTCGCCCCCGGAACAGCACGGCCTCGGCGGAGGTCCAGACCCCGTCCTCCGACACCCTCACCTCGATGCGGATCATGTCCGGGTCCGGCGTCGCCGTGACGATCCGGCGCCAGCGCCAGTCGCGTCCGGCCATGGGGGTGGTTCCGGCCGTCTCGCCCTCGGCCGGCGGATCGACGCTGGTGAGGGCGCCCACCGCCAGATTGTCCGCCACGATGGCCGCGACCGTCCGCGTCTCCACGTCCGCCGCCGCCCGCGCATTCTCCCCGGACAGCTTCAGCAGGGCGAGGGCGGCGAGGCTGAACACGGCCAGGGCGACCAGCAGCTCGATCAGGGTGAAGCCGTGTCTTCTTCTTGTCCTGCCGCTCGCTGCGCGGCGGCTCGCTGCGGGAGGGCGGACGCGGGCGCGGATCATTCGACCACCACCTCGCCGGCGGCGTCGACGGTCACGGTGGCGTGCGCGCCGTCGCGGGACAGCACGATCTCGACGCCGTCGGTCACCCCGGTCGGATCGAAGGTGGCGCGGGCCTCGGCCGGCGTCACGGTCGCGCGGGTCTCGTCCTCCCACCGCTCGGGGCCGAACGGGCCGTCGGTCAGCGGCGCCCAGGTCGCGCCGTCCAGCCGGGCGAAGCCGTAGCCGTCGGCGCGGAATTCCACCGTCGTCGCCCGACCGGTCAGCAGGGCCTCCTCGCGCGCCGCGACCAGGCGCGCGCCCAGCCGCTCGGCCTCCTGATCGACGCCGGGCCGGGGGTCGGGCGCGACGAGGACCACCGCCGTGGCGGCGAGGCCCACGACGGCGATCGTCACCAGCAGCTCGACCAGGGTGAAGCCCGGTCTTTGTTTGGCCCTATCGCGCGCGCCGCGGGCGCTCGCCGCCTCAGGGCGGGCCGCCTCAGCCCTGCCAGTTGCCCAGGTCCGCATCCTCGCCCTCGCCCCCCTCGCGGCCGTCGGCGCCGTACGAGAAGACGTCGAACGCCTGCCCGTGGGCGCTGGGCCGACGGTACTGGTACGGATTGCCCCACGGATCCTCCGGCAGGCGGCGCACATAGCCGCCCTGGCGGTACCGCTCCGGCCGCGCCAGACCGACCGGCGGCTGGACCAGCGCCTGCAGCCCCTGTTCCGTCGTCGGGAACACGAGGTTGTCAAGCCGGTACTGCTCCAGCGCCGTCTCCAGCGTGGCGACGTCGGCGCGGGTCTTGCCGATCATGGCCTTGTCCTGGCTGGGCAGGACGTTGATCGCCACCACCGTGGCCAGCAGGCCGATGATGACGATGACCACCATCAACTCCACCAGGGTGAAGCCCTCTCTTTGATGGGCCCTGCCGCTCGCGCCGCGGGCGCTCGCTGCTTGAGGGCGCCGCGTCATCGCGCGGGTCAGGGCGTGAAGCAGGATGTTGCGCATGGCGTCTCTCAACCGGCGGCCAGGGTGTTGATCTGAAGGATGGGCAGCAGGATCGCCAGGACGATCACGGCCACGACGCCGCCCATGACGACGATGACGAGGGGCTCGAGCAGGCTCAGCATCACCGCCGTGAAGGTGGTGAACTCCCGCTCCAGATAGTCGGCGGCGCGGTCCATCATCGGCTCCAGCCGGCCGGAGTTCTCGCCCGAGGCGGTCATGTGCACCAGGATGGGCGGAAATACGTCCGCCCGGCGCATGGCCGCGGCCAGACCGCCGCCCTCGCGCACCGCGTCGGCCATCGATTCCGTGGCCTGCCGCAGCTTCATGTTGCCGACGGTGCGGGCGGTGATGGTCAGCCCCTCCAGCACCGGCAGGCCCGAGGCGATCATGGCCGCCAGCGTCCGGGCCATCGACGCCCCGTGCAGGTCGCGCATCAGCCGGCCGATCACCGGCAGGGTCAGGATCCAGGCGTCGGCCTTCAGCCGCAGCGCCGGGCGGCGCAGCGCCAGTCCGCCCACGGCGGCAAGGCAGACTAGCACGAGGGCCACGATCCACCCGCCCGTGCGCATGGCGTCGGACACGGCGATGACGATCCGGGTCAGCAGCGGCAGGGTCTGGTTCATGCTGTCGAACTGTTCGACCACCTTGGGCACGACCAGCGTCATCAGGGCGATCACCACCCCCAGGGCCACGACGGCGAGGACGGCCGGATAGACCAGCGCCGTGATCACCTTGCCGCGGACCTGCTGGTCCCGCTCCAGCCCGTCGGCCAGACGCTCGAGGATGGGCGCCAGACTGCCCGAGCTCTCTCCCGCCGCGACCATGGCGCGGTACAGCGGCGGAAAGGCCGGACCCTGCCGCGCCATGGCGTCCGACAGGCGACGCCCCTCCAGCACGCCGGCGTGGACGCCCTCCAGCACGCGGCGCGCCGCGGGGCGGTCGGCCTGCAGGGCCAGGGTCCGCACGGCCTCCTCGATCGGGGCCACCGAGATCAGGGTCGCCAGCTGCCGCGTGATCAGCGCCAGCGACCGGGCCGGCAGACGGCCGCCCTTCGCCCGCGTCGGCGCCGCCGCGACCGTCGGCCGGGCGGGCCTCAGCTCCAGCGGCATCAGCCGTCTTTTCTCCAGCGCTCCGCGCGCGCGGGTCTCGTCCGCCGCCTCGACGGCCCCGGTCACGCGCCGCCCGCCGGCGTCCAGCGCCACATAGTCGAACGCCGCCATCAGGCCGCCTCGTCCGACGGCGCCGACGCGTCCTGCCGGATCACGCGCACCGCCTCCTCCAGCGAGGTCGTGCCGGCCAGCACCAGCGCCCGGGCGCGCGAGGCCAGGTCGGCACCCGTCTCGAAGGCCAGGGCCGCGATCGCTTCCTCGCCGGCCTCGGCCGCGATCAGGCGACGCACGCGGTCGTCGACGCGGATCATCTCATAGATGCCCACCCGGCCCAGATGGCCGGTGTGGTTGCAGGCCGGGCAGCCGACGGCGCGCCACACCCGCGTGCCCGACTTCACCCCGATCAGACGGGCGCTGGCGGCGTCGGCGGGTTCCTCGCGCCGGCACGTCCCGCACAGCCGCCGCACCAGCCGCTGCGCCACGATCAGCCGCAGGGTCGAGGCCAGCAGGAAGGGCTCCACCCCCATGTCGCGCAGACGCGTCACGGCACCGGCCGCGTCGTTGGTGTGCACCGTGGACAGCACCAGATGGCCGGTCAGGGCGGCCTGCACGGCGATCTGCGCCGTCTCCACGTCGCGCACCTCGCCGACCATGACCACGTCCGGATCCTGACGCAGGATGGCCCGCAGTCCGGCGGCGAAGGTCATGCCGACCTTGGTGTTCACCTGGGTCTGGCCGATGCCCTCGACGGCGTATTCGACCGGGTCCTCGACGGTCAGGATGTTGCGCGTCGCGTCGTTCAGCAGCGACAGGCCGGCGTACAGGCTGGTGGTCTTGCCCGAGCCGGTGGGGCCGGTGACCAGGATGATGCCGTTCGGCTCGCGCAGCGCCCCCTCGAAGGTCGCCAGCGAGGCCGGATCCATGCCCAGATCCGCCAGACCCAGGTCGCCCTGGTCCTTGTCGAGGATGCGCAGCACCACGCGCTCGCCCGCCCGCGACGGCAGGGTCGAGACGCGCACGTCCAGCGTCTTGCCGCCCAGCGCCAAGGGGATGCGCCCGTCCTGCGGCACCCGCCGCTCGGCGATGTCCAGCCGCGCCATGACCTTGACCCGCGAGACCAGCAGGGGGGTGATGCGCGGGTTCAGGCTCAGCGCCTCGCGCAGCACGCCGTCGACCCGGAAACGCACCACCAGGGCGGTCTCATAGGGTTCGAGGTGGACGTCCGACGCTCCCGCCCGCACCGCCTCGGCGATGATTCCGTTGATCATGCGGATGACCGGGGCGTCGTCCGATCCGTCCAGCAGGTCGGCGGCCGCGGGCAGGTCGTCGATCATCCCGTCCAGCCCGTCGGGCAGGGCCAGATCCTCGTCGCCGCCCGCCACGGGGTCGCCGGCGTAGACGTCGGCCACGCGCCGGTCGAACTCCGCCCGGCTCAGCCGCTCGACCTGCAGCGGCAGGCCCAGCACCCGGCGGGCCTCGACCAGGGCCATCGGGTCGGCGTCGTCGCGCAGACCGACGCGCGCCACCTCGCCCGCGTCCAGCAGGACGACGCCGGCCTTGCGGGCGAAGCCATAGGGCAGCTGGGGCGCGGCGAAGGCGATCATGTCAGCGGCTGGCCCTCGACCGGGGCGACCGGGGCGGTGGGCCAGGGTTCCTGGTACTCCGGCGGCACCGGCGGCTGGGTGCGGATGTAGTCGCGCAGCAGTTCGTCCAGGCTGGGCTCCTGATCCGGCGCGACGCGCAGCTGCTGATCGCGCATGTAGCCCCAGCGGTCGGCCGACAGGCGCTGGGCGTCCTCCGGCGTGCGCAGGATGGTCGGGCGGATGAAGACCATCAGATTGGTCCGCCCGCGCTGGCGGCTCTCGGAGCGGAACAGCCCGCCGACCAGCGGCAGGTCGCGCAGCCCGGGAATGCCGTCGACCGAGATGCGCTCGTTCTGGTCCAGCAGGCCCCCGGCCACGGCGATGTCGCCGTCGTCGACCACCAGTGTGGTCTCGATCTCGCGCGTGTCGAACACCAGGTCGTTGGCGCTGTTCGACAGGATGCCGTTCACGCTGGACACCTCCTGCCGGATGTACAGGGTCACGCTGTTCCCGGCGTTGATCTGGGGCCGGACGACCAGCCGCACGCCGATCTCCTTGCGCTCGGTGGTCCGGAACGGATTGGTCTGGCCGTCCAGCAGCACGTCGCCCGTCGTGATCGGCACCTCCTGCCCGACCAGGATGTTGGCCTCGACGTTGTCCAGGGTGATGACCGAGGGGGTCTGCAGCAGGTTGGAGCCGCTGTCGGTCTTGGCCGCATTGATGATGAAGCCGAACAGGCCGTCGCCGATCCGGCCCGCCCCGCCGCCGACGAAGCCGTTGGCGCCCAGCAGGCTGTTCAGCGCCAGGTCGCGCGCCTGTTCCAGCAGCGGATCGTCCGCGTCCAGCTCCTCATTGGCCGCCACCCCGCCCAGGATCGGCAGCAGGGGCGCGGTGCGGTCGCTGTAGTTGGTGAAGCCGACCGGATTGCCGTCCTCGCCGGCCAGCACCCACTGGACGCCCAGTTCCTTGACCGCGTCGTCCGACAGCTCGACCACGATGGCCTCGATCAGGACCTGCGGCCGGCGGCGGTCCAGCTGGCCGATCACCTCGGCCAGCATGCGCTGGGTCTCCGGCGGGGCCGAGATGATCAGGGCGTTGGCGCCGGAGTAGCGGGCGATGGTGGCGCGCTGGCCCGTCGCGGTGGTGGCGCTGACCGCCTGGGGCGCGGTTTCTCCGCCTTCGGACGAAGACGAAGACGAGGACGAAGACGCCGCCGCCGCGGCCGGCGCCGCACCGGCCACCGGCTGGCCCACGACCTGCTGCAGCACCGGCAGCAGCTGCTCGGCGTCGGCGTGCTCCAGGAAGATCACGCGCACGTCGTCGTTCTGCAGCGCGCGCCGGTCCAGATCGGCGATCAGTCCCTGGACCCGCGCCACCGCGGCCGGCTCGCCGCGCAGCACGATGGAGTTGGAGCTCTCGACCGGCGTGACGGTGACCAGTCCCGTCCCGGGCTGTCCGCCCGGGGGCGCCAGCACGTCGTCCAGCACCCCGGCGATCTCGCGAGCGTTGGAGTTCTCCAGCGTGACCACGACGATCTCGGTGGAATCCACGTCGATCCGCGTCACCAGCTGGCGCACGCGGCGCAGGTTGTCGGCGAAGTCGGCGACGACGATGGTGTTGCTGGTCGGATTGGCCAGCACCTGCCCCTGCGGTCCGACCAGGGGGCGGATGGTTTCGGCGGCCGAGGCCGCGTCGATGTTCTTCAGCACGAACACCTCGGTGCCGAAGCGTTCGGCGCCGGCCGTCGCCGGCCCCTGGGCCGCGCCCTGGGCCGGGGCGATCCGGTAGGCGCCGGAACTGGTGGGGATCACCACCAGACCGTTGGCCCGCAGGGTCGACAGGAAGACGTCATAGACCTCGGCCCGCGTCAGGGGGCGGTCGCTGGTCACCGTCACCGTGCCGGTCACCGCCGGATCGACGATGAAGGTCCGGCCCGTGGTGCGGGCGATGTCCTGGATGAAGGCGCGGATGTCGGCGCCCTGCACGTTCAGGATCTGGCGCTCCTGCGCGACGGCGGCCGTCGCCGTCAGGGTCACGGCCCCGCCCAGCGAGAGCGCGGCCATCAGGGAGAGGGCGGAGCCCATGAGACCCGTCTTCAAGCTTCGCATCAGCGTCCCGTCCGGATGGTGGTGGTCGAGACGCGCCCGGCGCGCTCGTAACGGATGTCCACGGTGGTGGCGTCGGCCAGCTCGGCGCGCAGCCCCGCGAGGGCCCCCATGCCGTTCAGCTCCACGCCGTTGACCGCGAGGATGACGTCGCCGTTCCGAAGGCCGGCGCTGCGCAGGGCCTGGCCGTCGCCGGCGGCCGAGACGGTGAAGCCGGACACCGACATCCCCTTCATGCGGGGACGCAGGGAGGCCTGGCCGATCAGACGCTGCGGGTCGACGACCGGTGCGGCGGCCCGCGCCTCGGCGGTCGGTTCGGTCTTCGGCGGCGCGACGACCTGGGGGGTGGTCGGGGCCGGCGGCGCGACCGGCATGGCCCCGCCGCCGATCTCGCCGAATTCGATGCGGCTCACCGTCGGGCCGCGCGCCACCGTGACGTGGTCGAGGGCGACGGTCCGCAGGATCAGGCCGGGCGCGATCTCCTCGCCGACGCCGACCGAAAGCTGCCGGCCGTCCGCCAGACCCAGGATGGCCGACCCGCCGCCGCCCTGACCGGCGCGGACGCCGAACAGGCGCAGGCCCTCCGTCGGCGCCGTCTCGGCTCCGGGCGCGGCGGGGCTCCCGGGCTGGAAGAAGGCGTCGGAGCGGGCGAACACGGACAGGTCCGGGCGGGGGCCCGCGGCGGGGGCCGGAGTCGACGCCTCGGCCTGTGGCGACAGCAGCACCAGGGCCAGTCGCGTCGCCTGCGCGAGGATCAGGACCGCCAGCGCGCCTTCGGCCAGCAGTCGCAGGCGGTCGGGCCGCCCGCCGCCCGCGGCCGCGCGCGCGGCGACCCGCCCGAGTTCCTGTCGCATCCGACCGATCACGGCGACGCCTCGAAGCCGCCCCACCCGACGGGGCGCGCTCGTCGTAGACGATGCGTCCGTGCACGACGCTCATGGCTATGTGACGTTTGGACGTCGACTACGAGAAATACGCGCCGAACACGGTCAATCTGTCACAATATCGTCAGATGCGAGAGCCTCGCCGCCCGCCATCCTGCGCGGCACGGCAGAGCCAGGTTGGTGCGGGCGGTCGGGCTCGAACCGACACTCCTTGCGGAACCGGATTTTGAGTCCGGCGCGTCTACCAGTTTCACCACGCCCGCAGCGGCCGGTGGGCGCGCCCGCGATGCCACGGCGGGGGGCGCGCGTCCAGCCTCCGCCTATTTCAGCTGGCTGTCCTTGCTGCCCCGTCGATTGATGCCGGGCACGACCGCGCGCGCATCGCGACCGGACTGGCACTCGACGCAGGTCAGGACGCCGGGCAGGGCGCGGCGACGCGCCTCCGGGATGGGCTCGCCGCATTCCCGGCAGTGGGTCGCGCCCTCGCCTTGGGGCAGCCGGGCCCGGGCATGCAGCACGGCGTCGCGCACCGTGTCGTCGATCTGATCCTGCACCGCCCCGTCCGGGGCCCATCCGGTCGCCATGTTCGCCGCCTTTCGGAGGCAGAACGCCTCCGGCCCCAGACCGTTTCCGGGCGCGCGCCCGCCTGTCGGAAAGGTAACGCGCCGACCGGCATCCGATCGTCCCCGCCGCGGCCTCCTTCCAGCAAGCAAGGAGTTCGTCATGTCCCGCCCGCGCCTCGCCGTCCTCGCCGCCGTTCTGCTGGCCTCGTGCGCCGGCCCCACCCTTGTCATGGCCCGGCCTTCGCCCGCCGCGACGGTGAACGGCGTGGAGCATGGCGCGCGCTTCGGAAGGCCGCAGTCAGCGGACCGGGTGAACCGCGCTCCGGCCGTGGCGGCCGGAGTGCACGGCCGCCCTCATTCGAGCAGGGTGGTCAGCCGGATGGTCACGAGGCGACCGGGGGGCGTGTCGGGCTTCAGCCGCGACTCGCGCAGGGAGTTCACGCTGGCCCGGCCGAAGCCGTACCCCACCGGCCCCTCGGCCTCGACCTCGCAGTCGTCGAGCATGCCCCCGGGCCGCGTCATGCAGGTGACGACGGCCCATCCCGAGACGTGATCGCGCGACGCGATGGAGGGAACGTGGATCCGGCCCCGGCGGGCCCAGGCGTCCTCGCCCAGCCGCAGGAACTCGGCCTCGTCCCGGTCGCTGGACAGCGGCTGGTCGCAGGCGGTCAGCAGGGTCTCGATCGCCGCGCCGTCGGCTGGAGGGATCAGCTCCACCCCCGCCGCGGCGTCGCCCAAGCCGAACTGGAATCTCGCCACGGTCGCGCCGGCCATGCCGCGCAGCACGTGCGCCGGGCGGTCCGCCACCAGGTATCGCGCGTCGCTCGAGCGGACCCATTTGACGTCCCGGACGCGGCCCTCGTCGAACCGGACCGCGCCCTCGATGTCGGGGACGGCCAGCTGCACGCCCTGCAGCAGCAGTTCCAGCGTCCCGGACTGGCAGCGGGCGATCATGGCCACGTTCGCATCCGGGAAGACGGCATAGGCCAGATGGACGTCGCCCGCCTGCTGGGCCGTCCACGCCGCCTCCTGCGCCGTCGCCGACGTCGCCGCCAGCAGCGCCGCCACGCATCCGAGGATGTTCGCCCGCATCACGCCGCCTCCACCGTCTGTTCGATCGTGCCGAAGATCGAATGATGCTTCTCGTCCAGCATCTCGATGCGGACGACGTCGCCCGCCTTCAGGAACGGCGTCTCCGGCTTGCCGTGCAGCAGGGTCTCGACCGTGCGCACCTCGGCGATGCAGGAATAGCCCAGGCCGCCCTGGTCCACCGGCTTGCCGGGGCCGCCGTCGGCGTCGCGGTTGGACACCGTGCCCGAGCCGATGAGGGAGCCGGCGCCCAGCGACCGGGTCTTGGCCAGATGCGCGATAAGGGTTCCGAAATCGAAGGTCATGTCCACGCCCGCGTCGGCCTGGCCGAACGGCTTGCCGTTCAGCTCGACCGTCAGCGTCCCGTGCAGCTTGCCGTCCTTCCAGCGAACGCCGAGGGCGTCGGGCGTGACGAAGACCGGCGACAGGGCGCTGGCCGGCTTGGACTGGACGAAGCCGAACCCCTTGGCCAGCTCGGCCGGGATCAGGTTGCGCAGGGACACGTCGTTGACCAGTCCCACCAGCCGGACGGAGTCCAGCGCCGCCTCGCGATCCGCGCCCAGGGGCACGTCGCCGGTCACCACCACCACCTCGGCCTCGAGGTCGCAGCCCCAGGCCTCGTCCCTCAGCGGGATGGCGTCGCGCGGCCCGAGGAAATTGTCGGAGCCGCCCTGGTACATCAGCGGATCGGTCCAGAAGCTGGCCGGCATCTCGGCGCCCCGCGCCTTCCGCACCAGTTCGACGTGGTTCACATAGGCCGAGCCGTCGGCCCACTGATAGGCCCGCGGCAGAGGCGCGGCGGCCTCGCGCTCGTGGAACCGGCCGCGCGGGGCCGAGCCGTGCTCCAGCATTTCCGCCAGATTGCGCAGTTCGGGCTCGCAGCGCGCCCAGTCGTCCAGCGCCGCCTGCAGGGTCGGCGCGATCAGGAAGGCGTCGGTGTACCAGGCCAGGTCTTCCGACACGACGACGAGGCGGCCGTCGCGGCCGTGCTTCAGGGATGCGAGTTTCATGGGCGAATCCTTAGCCCGCCGCCGTCACAGCCGCCAGCCCGGCTGCGCCCGCGCCATGGCCCAGGTCGCCCGCTGCAGCTTTTCCACCGTGTCGGTGTACGGCCCGCCGAGGTTGGCCAGGGCGGCGAAGGCATAGCCCCCCGCCGTCCGGCACATGAAGGCGGCCGTGCCGGGCAGGATGCCGGTGTGCCACCAGCTGTCCGCCTCATCCACCTGCCAGCCGTGGCCGAAGGCGCCCCCGGGGACGGGCGGCGTGGCCATCGAGCGGGTCGTGTCCCGATGCAGCACGTCGGGCACGCGCGGGAAGCCGTCGATCCGCACCAGCACCCGCAGCAGTTCGGTCGGCGTGGCGACCCAGCCGCCCGCCGCGCCCAGCCGCCGCTGGTCGTGCTGGTGAGGCTCGCCGCCAGAGATGGAGACGTAGCCCGTCTCTCCGCGCCCCGGCGTCCGCTCGCCCAGCCGCATCCCGCCCGCGCCGCACGGCTCCAGCAGCGCGCGCCGCACCCAGGTCTCGTACGGCTCGCCCGTGGCGACCTCGATCACCCGACCCAGCAGGACGTAGCCGAGGTTCGAATACTGCTGCCGCGTGCCCGGTCGGGCGGTCAGCGGGATCTCGGCCACCGCCCGGGCGATCATCCCGTCGCGGTCGAGGTTGTCGAGGCGCATGGTCGGATCGGTCCCGTCGTTGGTCCAGCCTCCGCCGGTGTGGCTCAGCAACTGCTCGACGGTGATTTCGCGCGCCCAGGGCGAGGTCGGGCCATAGGCCTCGCCCAGCCAGGATCCGGCGCCGAAGATCCGGTCGCCCATGCCGACGGTGCCGCGTTCCGCCAGCGTCATGATCGCCGCGGCGGTGATCGGCTTGGACAGGCTGGCGATGCGGAACCTGTGGCCGGCGTTCAGCCGCGCCGCGCCGCGCCCCGCCTGCCCCCACGCCCGCGCGAAGCGGATGCGTCCGTCCCGGGCGAGCGCGACCGAGAGACCCGGCGCCCCGGTCAGCTCCATGAAGGCGCCGGCGGCGGCGTCCGCGTCGCGCGCTGCCGCCGGACCGGCCGCTGCCGCCGCCAGCCCGCCGAGCAGCAGGCCCCTGCGGGTCGTCCTCACCGATCCCAGACCCGCTTGGGTCCGTCGTGATGGTCGTCATGCCCGCCGTCGTGGCCGCCGTGGTCCGCCTCGCGCGGCGGCATGCGCGACAGCGCCGCGCGCGCGGCCTTCAGCTCGTCGACCCGGGTGCCGCCCTGCGACCAGTGGTCGTGAAAGGCGCGGACCGCCTTGGCGATGGCCTCGACCTGCTCGTCGTGGCTCAGCTTGCGGGTCTTGGGCTTGTCGGCCGCCGGCGGCGCGGGGGGCGCGGGCGAGATGACCGTCACCGTGTTCACCGTCACCGGTGCGACCGCGGCCGAGGTCGCCTCGGTCTTCGTCGCGCCCGGGGGCGCCGGCTTGGCCTCCTCCTTGACCTCGCCCTTCAGGGCCTCGTCGAGCGCCTTGACCCTGGCGCCCATGCCGTTGGCGACGACGATCACGGGGCCCAGCAACTCCTCGATCAGCGCGCGCAGGGCCTTCGCCTTTTCGTGCAGCCGGTCGCTGGGGGCCGACAGCGCCGCCTGGGCCGACTTCAGGATGCGTTTGTGGATCTCCTTCGGGGCCTCGGCGGGTCCCTCGGCCGCGCCGGTGCGCCGGCCCATCAGCCAGGCCAGCGCCGCGACGCCCAGCAGCAGCAGGACGAACAGGCCGGCCACCATCGGTTCCACGCCCAGAAACAGCGGGTCGTCGATGCCGCCATAGCCCGCGGGCGGGGATCCGAACTCCGGGGTGAAATCGGTCACGACGGCCTCCCGCACTGATGCGGAAACCATGTTGACCGAGGCGCGCCGGCGATCAAGCGCGGATCACGCGAAGGGGGAACGCCGGTTTCGGAGTTCCGGGCGTCGCCGTCGCGCTTGAGGCCGCCCGGTCCGTGGGATAGACCGGCGTCAGGCCATCGCGGGCATGATGTAGTGGTAGCCTGGCAGCTTCCCAAGCTGCTCGTGCGGGTTCGATTCCCGCTGCCCGCTCCAGCCGCCTCCCCCGCGACCTCAGTCGAACAGCCCGCCGGGCTCCGGCCGCTTCGGCGGTTCGGTCAGGCCGAGGTGGGCATAGGCCCGGGCGCAGGCCATGCGGCCGCGCGGGGTGCGCTGGATGAAGCCCTGCTGCAGCAGATAGGGCTCGATCACGTCCTCCACCGCGTCGCGCGCCTCGGCGATCGCCGCCGCCAGCGTGTCCATGCCGACCGGCCCGCCGCCATAGTTCTCGATCAGCGCCTTCAGGAAGCGGCGGTCCAGCGAGTCCAGTCCCGCCTCGTCCACCTCCAGCCGCGCCAGGGCGCGCGCCGCCTCCAGCCGGCCGACCGAGGTCGAACCCTCGGCGTCGGCGAAGTCGCGCACCCGGCGCAGCAGCCGCCCGGCCACACGCGGCGTGCCCCGGGACCGGGTGGCGATCTCGCGCGCACCATCCTCGGCCACCGCCGCCCCCATCTTGCCGGCCGCATGGGCCAGGACCTTGATGAGCTCGGCGGGGGTGTAGAATTCCAGGCGGACGGGGATGCCGAACCGGTCGCGCAGCGGCGTGGCCAGCAGGCCGGCCCGGGTGGTGGCCGCCACCAGGGTGAAGGGCGAAAGATCGATGCG
>JAHJOO010000002.1 GCA_018820275.1 Alphaproteobacteria bacterium | reverse complement strand
TCGGGGCGGCGGCCCCGGCCGCGCCGGCCGGGGACGCGCCCGGCAGGGAAAAGCCGCCGCCGGCCCGTTGCGGACGGCCGGAGTCGACCGGTCGGGCGGCGCTGGGTCCGGTGACCTTCATGGGCGGGCGCTCACGATCATGCCGCGACGATGGCGGCGGCTGGTCACCGTTTGGTTAACGCCCCGGCAGACTTTGCCGCCCGCCCTGGCGGCGACTCTGCTTCGATCATTGAATTCACGCAGGATTTGCTTCGGCACAAAGCTCGCATCGAGGGCCCCGACCGACCTCGTGGAGTTCGCCGCCGATGCAGAATCTGCTCACCGCCCTCGCCGTCTCCGGAATGGTGGCCCTCGCCGCCAGCCCGGCCCTGGCCCAGTCGCGGATCAAGGACATCGTCTCGATCGAGGGCGTCCGCACCAACCAGCTGGTCGGCTATGGACTGGTCGTGGGGCTGAACGGCACGGGCGACAACCTGCGCAACTGCCCCCTGACGCGCCAGTCGCTGGACAGCATGATGGAGCGCCAGGGCGTCAACATCCGCGGGGCCCAGGCCAACACCAAGAACGTCGCCGCCGTCATGGTGACCGCCGAACTGCCGCCGTTCGTGGCCCCCGGCTCGCGCATCGACGTCTCGGTGTCGACCCTGTGCGACGCCAAGAGCCTGCAGGGCGGCACGGTCGTGGTCACCACCCTGCAGGGCTGGGACGGCCAGATCTATGCGGTGGCGCAGGGCTCGATCCAGACCGGCGCGGTGTCGGCCTCGGGCCAGTCCGGCTCGTCGGTGACGCGCGGCGTGCCCACCGCCGGCCGCATCGCCTCCGGCGCGGTGGTGGAGCGCGAGACCGGCTTCGACCTGAACGGTCAGGACGCCGTGCGCCTGACCCTGCGCAATCCCGACTTCACCACCGCCCAGCGCGTCGCCGGCGCGGTCAACCAGCTGTTCCCGAACACCGCCTGGGCCGAGAACGGCACGGTCGTGGTCCTGCGCCCGCCGGCCGGTTACGGCACGGCCAACTTCCTCAGCCGCGTCGAGAACCTGTCGGTGGCCGTCGACGCCCCGGCCAAGGTGATCATCGACGAGGTCAACGGCGTCATCGTCATGGGCGAGAGCGTCCGCGTCTCGACCGTCGCCATCGCCCACGGCAACCTGACGGTCTCGGTCCAGGAAAACCCCCGCGTCAGCCAGCCCGAGCCCTTCAGCGACGGCGAGACCGTGGTGGTGCCGCAGTCGGACGTGACGGTCGAGGAAGACCGCGGCACCCAGATCCGCATGGTCGACGGCGGCGCCTCCCTGTCCAGTCTCGTGGCCGGCCTGAACGCCCTGGGCGTCACCCCGCGCGACCTGATCTCCATCCTGCAGGCCATCAAGGCCGCCGGCGCCCTGCAGGCCGATATCGAGGTGATGTGATGAGCGATCCCGTCGTCGTCTCCCCCGACCTGCTGCGCTCCGCCGCGCCGCCCCGCGTCGTGCCCGACCGGATGCAGGAGACGGCCCAGGCCTTCGAGGCCTCCTTCGTGGCCCAGATGCTGCGCCCCATGTTCCAGGGCCTCTCGACGGAGGCCCCGTTCGGCGGCGGCGAGGCCGAGGCGACGTGGCGCGGTTTCCTGATCGACGAGATGGGCAAGCAGGTGGCCCGCGCCGGCGGGATCGGCCTGGCCGACCACGTCATGGCCCAGATGATCCGCATGCAGGAGATGCAGGCATGAGCGCTGATCCCCAGACCGCCGGCTTCCACGTCCGCCGTCTGATCGACCTGACGCGCCGCCTCACCGGGCGGCTGGAGACCGAGACCGCGGCCTTCCGCGAGCACAGGGCCCGGGAGCTGGTCGCCGAACAGGCCGAGACCCAGGAGCTGGCCAACGTGTATCGCCGCGAGTCCGCCCAGCTGAAGGCGCGGCCGGACGTGCTGAAGGCCGCGACGCCCGCCGACCGCCAGGAACTGATCCAGGTCACCCGGCTGTTCGAGCAGGCCCTGTCGGCGCATGCGCGGGTCGTCGAGGCCGCGCGCACGGTCTCCGAGGGTCTGGTCCGCACCATCGCTGCGGAGGTCGCCGCCCAGCGCGGCAGCCCCTCGGCCTACGGTGCCGCGGGCCGCGCCACGCCGCCCGACGCCCGCGCCGTGGCCCTCAACCGCACGGCCTGAGGGCGATCTCGCGGTCGACGCCGACGGCGTCGAGGAAGTCCCGGTCGTGGCTGACGACGACCAGGGCGCCGTCATAGGTCGCCAGCGCCGCCTCCACCGCCTCGATCGCGTCGAGGTCGAGGTGGTTGGTCGGTTCGTCCAGAACCAGCAGCCCGGGCGGCGCCGTCCCCGTCATGACGCAGGCCAGCGCGGCCCTGAGCCGCTCGCCGCCCGACAGTTCGGACACGCGCTTCCGCGCCGCCGCATTGCGGAACAGGAACCGCGCCAGGGCGGCCTGGGCGTCGTTCGCCGTGCCGCCCGGGTTCAGCCGCAGCCAGGCCTCGACCAGGGTCTCTTCCGGCCTCAGCACCGCGGCCTTCTGATCCAGCAGGGCCGCCGGGACCGGACGCTCGACAGTTCCTGACGTCGGCTCCAACTCGCCGGAAATCAGCCGCAGGAGCGTGGTCTTTCCCGCGCCGTTCGGCCCGGTGACGGCGACGCGCTCGGGCCCCGTCACCGTCAGATCCACCGGCACCGGGACGCCTCCTCCGGCGGGGGTGGTCCAGGCGGCGCCGATCATCCGCAGGACCAGTCGGCCGTCCGGCAGTCCGGTCGGCGGCATGGGCACGTCGAGGCGTCGGACCCGTTCGACCCGGGCCCGCGCCCCGGCCACGGCGGCGTCGGCCGCCTCCTGACGCCGCGCCGCCAGCGCCCGTCCGCGTCCGGCGCTGTCCTGCGCCCGATCCGCCCGCATCCCCGCCAGAATGCGCGGCATGCCGCCGGAGCGGCCCTCGCGCTTGCCCGCGGCGTCGCGCCGGGCCTTGCGTTCCCGCTCCCGCTGGGCCTCCCGCGCGCGCTGCGCCGCCTCGCGTTCCGCATCGCCGAGGGCGCGTGCGGCGGCCCCCCGCTCCGCCTCGCGACGCGCGACGTAGAGGTCCCAGCCGCCGCCGTGGACGGTCACGCCGAGGTCCGAAAGCTCCACGATCCGGTCCATGCCGCGCAGCAGCGCGCGATCGTGGCTGACCACCACCGTGCCGCCCCGGCGGCGGGCGATCAGCGCGCGGACCCGCTCGCGGGCGTCCGCGTCCAGATGATTGGTGGGCTCGTCCAGCAGCAGGAGGTCGGGGCCGCGCAGGTCGAGACGGGCCAGCTCCAGCCGCGTCCGCTCGCCGCCGCTGAGGCTTGCCGCCGTCCGCGTCAGATCCAGCCCCGCCAGGCCGACCGCCGCCAGCGCATCGTGCAGGCGCGGCTCCAGGGTCCAGTCGGCCCGGCCGAGATCGTCCGCGTCGCCCCGCCCTGCAGTGACGCGCGCGATCCGCGCCAGGTCGTCCTCGACGCCGAGGGCGGCCGAGATCGGCCGATCGGCGGGATCGAGGGGTTCCTGATCCAGCCAGGCGATCGACCCGACGCGCGTGATCGCGCCTTCGGCTGGCAAGTCTTGACCGGAGATCAGGCGCAGCAGCGTGCTCTTGCCGCAGCCGTTTCGGCCCACGACGCCTGTCGTCTCCCGCCCGAAGGCGAGGGTCAGATCGTGGAAAAGGGCGCGGCCGTCAGGCGTCCGGGCCGCGACCCCGGACAGGGTGACGGCGGGCGCGGGCGCGGACCGGGGCGGAACGAAGGACGAGGGCATGGGCGCAGACCAGAACGACGAGGGAAAGGGCGAAACCGATTTCCAGCGCGCTGATCATGACCTTGGGCACTCCTCGTGAACGTCGAAACTCCAGAGTGCCCGCCAGACGGGGCGGAAACAAGGCCCGCCGCGGGCCCGTTAACGCTGATCGTTGGGCGGAGTGTTCACGGATCGGTGAGATGCTCCGCCCATGCAGACCAAGTCCCGACTGCTCGGCCTTGCCTTCGCTTCGGCCGACGCCCTCATCGAACTCGCGGGCGACGGGACCGTCGCTTTTTCCGCCGGGGCCGGGCCCGACGCCGGCACGCCGCTGGCGTCGTGGCAGGGATCCCGGCTCGACGCGATCCTCGGCGCGGCAAGCCGGGCGGAGGTGCACGGCGTGCTCGCCGATCTCGCCCCGGGCGTCCGATCGCCGGCCGTGTCCATCCTCCTACCCTGTGCCGACGGGCGCGTGCGCCGCGCCACGCTCCGGGCCTTCCGTCTACCCAATCTCGCGCCGGCCACCTCCTGCGCCCTGACGTGGGAGGGAGAGCCCTTCCTGCTGGATCTGCCGGAGACCCCGCCGCTGTCGACGCCGGCCCAGTTTCTGGACCGGGCGCGGAACGCGCTGGAAACCGGCGATCCTGCCCAGCCCCTCGATCTGGCCTTCGTCGATGTTCCCGGGTTGGCCGACGCCCCGAGCCCGGCGAGCGAAAGGGTGGAAGCCACCCTCCAGGCCGCGTCGCTCGAGGGGCGTTCGGCGGCCCGTCTGACCGCCGAGCGTTTTGCCCTCCTGCGCAATGATCCGACCACCGACCTGTCCGCCCTGCTGACGGCCGCCGCCGCCGCCGAGGGCGTCGCGATCCAGCCCCGGGTGGCCCAGGTCTCCCTCGGCCCCGGCGCCGCCCCGGTCAACGCCCTGCGGGCCCTGCGCTTCACCATCGAGTCCTGCCTCAGGGACGGCGGGGTGATCGACCCCGAGCGCGCCTTCGGGGATCATCTGAAGCAGACCCTGCGCGAGGCCGACCGGTTCTCCGAAATGGTCAGGTCGCGCGAGTTCGAGCTGCACTGGCAGCCGATCGTCGACCTGGCGACCGGCGCCGTGCACCACTTCGAGGGCCTGGCGCGGTTCAGCGCCGGCGGCGGGCCCGCGCCCCTCATCCGCATGGCCGAGGATCTCGGGCTGGTCGAGGCCTTCGATCTTGCCGTGGCGGAGAAGGCGGTCGGGCGCCTGCGCCGTCCCGGTGGCGGCACCCTCGCGGTAGCGGTGAACGTCTCGGCCCTGTCCCTCGCCAGCGACGCCTACGTCGACGGCCTGCTGCGGATGACCCAGATCGACCCGACCCTGAGGCGCCGCCTCATGGTGGAAGTCACCGAGACCGCGGCCCTGGCCGACCTTGAGGCGGCCGACAGGCGCCTGTCCCGGCTGCGGGCGGCAGGCATCCGCGTCTGCATCGACGATTTCGGTGCCGGGGCGGCTTCGTTCGACTGGCTGGGCTCGCTCAAGGTCGACATGGTCAAGATCGACGGGGCGTTCGTGAAGCGGCTGGAGACGGATCCGCGGGCCTCGACGCTCATCGCCCATCTGGCCGCGCTGTGCGCCTCGCTGAAGATCGACGTCGTGGCGGAAATGATCGAAACCGAGGAGACCGCCGCCATGCTGCGCGATCTGGGCGTGCGCTTCGGCCAAGGCTGGCATTTCGGCCGGGCGGAGGTCGAGCCGGTGCTGCGCCGGCAGGAGCCCCGGATCAGACGCGTGGGCGCGGTGGAAGCCTGGGGCTGAGACGCCTCAGCGGCGGCGGCGCACGCGGGCCGGAACGGGGCGCGGCTTCGGCTGCGCGGCGATCCAGGCACCGGCCAGTCCGGCGGCGGCGATGCCGAGGGCGATTTCGACCGGTCCGATCATCTTCGACGCTTCCTACGCCACGTTCCAAGTCCGCAAGATGCGGGCGACGTCGACCGGGCGCAAGAGGTTTCACGCATGGCCATTTCGTGGCGCCCGTGACAGGTTCGACCCGGGAGGACGAAACATGCGCGTCGCGGCCGCCCTGCTGATGTCCCTGAGCACCGCCGCCTGCGCCACCGGCGGAGGCGGGCCGGCCCCGCCGCCGGACCTCACGCCGATCCCGGGGAGCCCGCTGACCCCGACCGCGCGACTGGTCCTCGCGTGCGTCGATCAGGCGCAGACCTCGGGCGGCGTGGACATGATTGCGGAAGACGATGGCGAGGGCCGGATGGTGCGCTTCACCTGCACCGGCGCGCCGGCCGAAGCCCTGTTCGCGGCGCTGGCACCCCGCAGCACGGCGATCGGATCGGAATGGGTCGAGGGCGGAATCGTGCACCGCTCCACCGAGCGGATGCAGGAGAACCTGTACGGCATCGATTTCTGCCGGCGGGACGGGGGCGGCCACGCCTGCGTGTTCAACCTGAACCTGGGCGCCTTCATCGGCCCGTGACGTCTGCTGACACTCTCCGTCAGCAGGGGGGTGCACCGCGCGGCGAGTTCCCATATTGTTCTTGCTGAACTCCCCGAATTGATCCCCATATGACGCCGTTGCGCCGGAGCCGCCTCCGGCACCTCGGCGTTCCCGGATTCCATGACCGAAAAACACGACTTCATCCGCGTGCGCGGCGCACGCGAGCACAATCTCAAGGGCGTCGACGTCGACATACCGCGCGAGAAGCTGGTGGTGGTCACCGGCCTGTCGGGCTCGGGCAAGTCGTCGCTGGCGTTCGACACCATCTACGCCGAGGGCCAGCGCCGCTACGTCGAGAGCCTGAGCGCCTACGCCCGCCAGTTTCTGGAGCTGATGGGCAAGCCCGACGTGGACCTGATCGAGGGCCTGTCGCCGGCCATTTCGATCGAGCAGAAGACCACGTCCAGAAACCCGCGCTCGACCGTCGGCACGGTGACCGAGATCCACGACTACATGCGCCTGCTGTGGGCGCGGGTCGGGGTCCCCTACTCCCCCGCCACCGGCCTGCCGATCGAGAGCCAGACCGTCTCCATGATGGTCGACAAGCTGACCGAGCTGCCGGAGGGCGAGCGTCTGCTGCTGCTGGCCCCCGTCGTGCGGGGCCGCAAGGGCGAGTACCGCAAGGAGATCGCCGAGTGGCAGCGCGCGGGCTTCCAGCGCCTGAAGATCGACGGCCAGTTCTACGCGATCGAGGACGCGCCGACGCTCGACAAGAAGTTCAAGCACGACATCGACATCGTCGTGGACCGGATCGTCACAAAGGCCGGGCTGGAGGGCCGCTACGCCGACAGCCTGCAGACCGCGCTGGGCCTGGCCGACGGCATCGCCGTCGCCGAATGGGCCAATGCGCCCGAGGGCGAAGCGCCGCGCCGCATCACCTTCTCCGAGAAATTCGCCTGCCCGGTCTCCGGCTTTACTATCAGCGAGATCGAGCCGCGGCTGTTCTCGTTCAACAATCCGTTCGGGGCCTGTCCGGTCTGCGACGGCCTGGGCGTGAAGCTGGCGTTCGACGCCGATCTGGTCGTGCCGGACCGCGACAAGACCCTGCACGGCGGCGCGGTGTCGCCGTGGTCGCGCGGTCCGTCGCCGCTCTACACCCAGACGCTGCAGTCGCTGTCGACCCACTACGGCTTCTCGATGGATACGCCGTGGCGCGACCTGCCGGAGACGGCGCAGCGGGTCATCCTGCACGGCTCGGGCGGCGAGAAGATCCGCTTCGTCTATGACGACAACGCCCGCAAATACGAGACCACCAAGCCGTTCGAGGGCGTCCTGCCCAACCTCGAGCGCCGCTGGCGCGAGACCGACAGCGCCTGGGTCCGCGAGGAGCTGGGGCGGTACCAGTCCGAGACCCCGTGCGAGTCCTGTGGCGGCAAGCGGCTGAAGCCCGAGGCGCTGGCGGTCAAGATCGCCGGGACGGACATCGCCGAGGTGTCGTGGCTGTCGATCAAGCACGCCCACGACTGGTTCACCGCCCTGGACGGCAGGCTGACCGACAAGCAGATGGCCATCGCGCGGCGGATCCTGAAGGAGATCAACGACCGGCTGCGGTTCCTCAACAACGTCGGCCTCGACTATCTGAACCTGTCGCGCAGCTCCGGCACCCTGTCGGGCGGCGAGAGCCAGCGCATCCGCCTGGCGTCGCAGATCGGCTCGGGCCTGACCGGCGTGCTCTACGTGCTGGACGAGCCGTCGATCGGCCTGCACCAGCGCGACAACACCCGCCTGCTGGACAGCCTGCGCGGCCTGCGCGACCTCGGCAACTCGGTGCTCGTGGTCGAGCACGACGAGGAGGCGATCCTGACCGCCGACCACGTCATCGACATGGGACCCGCCGCCGGCGTCCACGGCGGCCGCGTCTGCGCCGAGGGCACGCCGGAACAGGTCATGGCCAATCCGGGCTCCCTGACGGGCAAATACCTGACCGGCGAGCGCGAGATCGAGCTGCCGGCGGACGGGCGGCGCCCCGTGAACCGCAAGAAGATGCTGAAGATCTCGGGCGCGACCGGGAACAATCTGAAGGGCGTCACGGGCGAGATTCCCGTGGGGCTGTTCACCTGCGTCACCGGCGTGTCGGGCGGCGGCAAGTCGACCTTCACGATCGAGACCCTGTACAAGGCCGCCGCGCGCCGGCTGCACAATGCATCGGACGCCCCCGCCCCCTTCGACCGGATCGAGGGGCTGGAGCTGTTCGACAAGGTCATCGACATCGACCAGTCGCCGATCGGCCGCACGCCGCGCTCCAATCCCGCCACCTACACCGGCGCCTTCGGCCCCATCCGCGACTGGTACGCCGGCCTGCCGGAGTCCAAGGCCCGCGGCTATGGCCCCGGCCGGTTCAGCTTCAACGTCAAGGGCGGCCGCTGCGAGGCCTGCCAGGGCGACGGTGTGATCAAGATCGAGATGCATTTCCTGCCCGACGTCTACGTCACCTGCGACGTCTGCAAGGGCAGGCGCTATAACCGCGAGACGCTGGAAATCGTCTTCAAGGGCAAGAGCATATCCGACGTTCTGGACATGACGGTCGAGGAGGCGGCGCAGTTCTTCAAGGCCGTGCCGTCGATCCGCGACAAGATGCTGACGCTGGAGCGGGTCGGCCTGGGCTACGTCAAGGTCGGGCAGCCGGCGACGACGCTGTCGGGCGGCGAGGCCCAGCGGGTCAAGTTGTCCAAGGAACTGGCCCGACGCGCCACCGGCAAGACCCTGTACATCCTCGACGAGCCCACGACCGGCCTGCATTTCGAGGACACGCGCAAGCTGCTGGAGGTGCTTCAGGAACTGGTCGAGAGCGGCAACACCATCGTCGTGATCGAGCACAATCTGGACGTCATCAAGGTGGCCGACTGGCTGCTGGACTTCGGTCCCGAGGGCGGCGACGGCGGCGGTGAGATCGTCGCCGTCGGCACCCCCGAGGACGTGGCGAAAAACCCGGCCAGCTGGACGGGCAAATACCTCAAGGAGGTGCTGGACCGCCACGAGACGCGCCGCAAGGCGCGCGTGGCGGCCCTGAAGAAGCGGGCCTGAGGCCCCGGCCGGCGGCGGGTCAGTCCGCCGCCGCCCCGCCCTTGATCGCGCGATACGCGGCCGAGAACGGCGCATAGGCCACGGCCAGCTGCAGCGCCGCGCCGATCGCCTGGAAGATCACCATCACGGCCAGGAACGGCCCCATGACGGCGAAGATCTCGGCCGGCGGCGCGCCCTCCATCTGCGCCAGCTCACCCCAGCCCCCCGACAGACCCATCACCAGCGTGATCGGGACCGTGACGATGCTGAACAGGATCGACACCACGATCGTCATGATGAAGGCCAGGATGGCCATGCCGATGATGGCCCAGACCCGGCCCTTGGTGACGCCCCAGCTGTCGAAGATGGCGATCTTCTTCGTGGCCACCGTGATCGGCACGGCCAGGCTGAAGCGCGCCGCCAGCCAGACGCCGACCGCGAGCAGGGCGAGGCCGACGAGGACGCCCACGACCCAGCCCGAGTCGCCGAGCGCCGCGGCCGCAAACCCGGTGACCACGCCGCCGACCAGCCCCATCACCCCGAAAACGATGAAGGCCAGAATGGCCAGCACCAGGGTCACCGCCAGTACGCGCAGCTCGTCGCCGCCGACGCGCAGATAGCCGAAGGCGGACTTCTGCGGTTCCAGCACCGAGCGCGCCACCGCGGCGTTGAGCACCGCCCCGAAGAGCAGGCCGAGGGGGAAGAGCAGCACCATCATGCCCCCCCACGCCGCCATGAACGGGGCCATGTCCTCGGGCGTCGGCGCGGCTCCGCCCTCCAGCGTCTGCATCGCCCCCATCATTGCCACCAGCGGGCCGATGCCGATGACGACGACCAGCGCCAGGAAGGCGAGATAGGCCCCGGTCCACCACAGCAGCACCATCGGCTTGCGCCGCACCACGCGGAATCCCTCGAACGCGGCGTCCGTCGCTGAAAACGTCATCTTGCCCTCCCCAATGGCCGGAATGGTCTCGAGCCTAGACCTCGCCGCCGCCCGCGTCAGCCCCTTCGGCGCCCGGCGACGGAACGAGGCTTCGCGCGGCCACGGCGTAGGGTGCCGTCCACAGGGCGGTGCTGAAGCCCTGAATCCAGGACAGCGGGATCAGGGCGACGAGGCTGACCGCGATCAGCGGCAGGGGGTTCTCGAGCTGCGCCAGCATCCAGGCCTCCACCGCCGCCTCATCGGCCCAGGCCTCCAGCCCGCCGCCGAAGACGATGGCGGCGAGGATGAACAGGATCAGAAAGCCGATCGCGATCAGGATGGAGACGACGATCAACGCCAGCATCAGCAGCAACAAACGTCCGGTCTGTCGGCGGCCCGCGCGCCAGCCGGCCTCAAAGGCCAGATCCCCGGTGATCACCGCCGTCGGCGCGATCAGGGCCAGGCGACCCCACAGCACGACGAGTCCGGCGAACAGGGCGAAGCCGAGCAGGACCGCGGTCCACATGGCCCACGCCGCCCCGGTTGTCGCCCCGACGATGCCGAAGGCGGCGATCACGGCGATCCCGAGGGCCGCGATGATGCCGACGCCGACCACGATCGCGACGCCGATCACCGCCACGTGGAACTCGTCCTTCGACAGCCTGAGGAAGGCGACGCGGTCGCGCCGGGGCGCGCGCAGGACGGCGCGGATGATGGCCGTGGTCACCACCAGCAGGGCGACGAGGCTCAAGGTATTCGACAGGCCGCTCCAGGCCTGGAACATCATGAACTGGTTGAAGCTCTCGAAGTCGTTCGCGCCCGGCTGTCCGCCGGCCGCGGCCAGCCCGCCGCGCTCGATCATCTCCGCCAGCATCGGCCCCATCGCCGCGAAGATGATGAAAGACGGCACCATGGTGATCAGGCCCCACGCCATGGTGGTGACCGGACGCCGGAAGGCCTGGCGGAACGGCTCGCCGATCGCCTCGCCGATGGAGAATCGTCGCGCCATGTCAGCCCCCCGGCTTCCAGTATTCCAGCCGGCGATAGGCCGCCGCGAGGGCCCCCGCCGCGAACGGCAGCCACAGCCCCGCGACGACGACCGCCGCCCCCACGGCCGCGACCGTCCCACGCTCCGTCGCCGCCGACAAGACGGCGGGCGGCGCGATGACGATCACCAGCAGGATCAACAGCCGCCAGAAGCTGCCCGTGGCGATGCCCAGGGTGTTCAGCGAGACGGCCTGACCGCGCCCGACGGTCGCCTGGCCGAACAGGGCCAGCCGCACGATCAGCAGGATCGGCACGGCCAGCACGATCGCAGCGACGACGGCGAGAACGGCCAGTTTCCAGGGCGGGCCCACCGCGGCCCAGTCACGCGCGCGGACCGCGTCCGCGTCGAGCCCGGCCGCGCCGAACAGGGCCAGGGCGACCAGCGCCAGCACGGCGACGATCATCGCCAGAAAGAGCAGGTTCAGCACCAGGGCCACCACCATGGCCACCTCGATCCGGCCAAACTGCAGCCCGCCCGGGCCGAGACCGCGCGCCTCCGCGCCGAGCACCGCCGTGCGGTTGGCCGCGCCCCAGGCCATCAGGCCGGTCAGGACCAGCAGTCCGGTCAACACCTGGCCGCCGGCACCCGCGTCGGTCGACACGACGTTCAGCCCCGCGACGGCGCAGAGGACGAGCAGAACCGCCCAGCAGCGGCCCCACACGGCCGGCACGGCCCGCAGCCCGTCGGCCACGGCCTCGATCACCCGAAAACGTCTGACGTGCGCAGGCGCGCGCATGGTGCGATCCCCCGAAAGCGACGGGACCATAGTCGCGGCGTCGCCCTGCGGCCAGCGGGCGGGCTGACGCGGCGCGCGACTGTGGCTAGAAGGCCGCGATGACCGCATCCCCCTCCCCCTCTCCCGTCCACGTCGTCGGCGGTGGCCTGGCCGGCTCCGAAGCCGCCTGGCAGCTGGCCCAGGCCGGCGTGCCCGTGATCCTGCACGAAATGCGACGCGCGGGCCCGCCCTCAAGCAGCGGAGCGGTAGGGCGACCGGGACCAGTGAAGACGGACGCGCACCAGACCGACGGTCTGGCCGAACTGGTCTGTTCCAACTCGTTCCGGTCGGACGACTGGGAATACAACGCCGTGGGCCTGCTTCATGCCGAGATGCGCGAACTCGGCTCGATCATCATGTCGTCCGGCGACGCGCATCAGGTGCCCGCCGGCGGGGCCCTGGCCGTGGACCGCGAGGGCTTTTCCGAAGCCGTCACGAAACGGCTTCTGGACCATCCCCTGATCACCGTCGTCGGCGAGGAGATCGCCGGCCTGCCGCCCGAGGATTGGGACAGCGTGATCGTGGCCACGGGCCCTCTCACCTCGCCCGCCCTCGCCGACGCCATCCTGAAGGCCACGGGTGAGGAGAGCCTGAGCTTCTTCGACGCCATCGCCCCCATCGTGCACGCCGACAGCATCGATTTCGACATCGCCTGGCGGCAGTCGCGCTACGACAAGGAGGGCCCGGGGGGAGACGCCGCCGCCTACGTCAACTGTCCGATGGACAAGGCCACCTACGACGCCTTCATCGACGCCCTGCTGGATGGGCCCAAGGCCGAGTTCAAGGACTGGGAGCACGTCCCCTATTTCGACGGCTGCCTGCCGATCGAGGTGATGGCCGAGCGGGGCCGCGAGACCCTGCGTCACGGGCCGATGAAGCCCGTCGGCCTGACCAATCCGCGCGACCCGCAGGTCAAGGCGCATGCCATCGTCCAGCTGCGGCAGGACAATGCTCTGGGCACGCTGTTCAACATGGTCGGCTTCCAGACCAAGCTGAAGCACGGGGCCCAGGCCGAGGTCTTCCGCATGATCCCCGGCCTGCAGGACGCCCAGTTCGCCCGCCTCGGCGGCCTTCACCGCAACACCTTCCTGAACAGTCCCAGGCTGCTGGACCGCCAGCTGCGGCTGAAGGCCCTGCCGCGCCTGCGCTTTGCCGGTCAGGTGACGGGGGTGGAGGGCTACGTCGAAAGCGCGGCGCTGGGCCTGCTGGCCGGACGCCTCGCCGCCGCCGAACGCCTCGGCCGCCCGCTGGAGGCGCCGCCGCCCGAGACCGCCATCGGCGCCCTGGTCGAGCACATCACCGGCGGGCACCTCGACGGTGCCAAATTCCAGCCGATGAACGTCAACTATGGACTGCTGCCGCCGCTGGAGGCCCCGCGCGTCGACGCCGAGGGCAAACGCATCCCGCCGAAGGACCGTGGGCGGGCGAAGAAGCGGCTGATGAGCGTGCGGGCGCTGGACGCCCTGAAGGCGTGGCGCGACGCCTAGGCGGTCGCCGCCACCCAGCGATGGATCAGGTCGGCCAGGGCCTCGGCCCGGTCCTCGACCTCGGACAGGTCCCGCAGCCGGACCACGCCGCGATCGGGCGCGGGCCAGTCCGCCAGTCCGGACGGGTCGTCGAAGACGAAGCCGTCGGCCCGGGCCCCCGCGCCGCGGTGCAGCACCACACGCCAGCCGCCCCGCCGCTCCACCCCCAGGGTCACGCGATCCTCGCCGGCGAGGGCGAAGCTCGGCGCATTCCACTTGATCGTCTCGGTCCAATCCGCGTCGACCGAATGGACGATGTCCCGCAGGCACCGGACGCCCCGGCGGTTCGCCTCATCCTGCCGATCCAGCCAGGCGACGACGTCGGGCGGCGTCATATCCGCCCCCTCAGATGCGCCCAGGTCAGGCGCACCCGCTTCACGGCGTCGGGTGCGTCCGGACGCGTCAGCGCCGCCGGGGCGACGGCCGGGAAGGCCGCGACCGGCAGGGCCTTCAGCGCCCCATTGGCGTCGGGCCGCAGCGCCCGGGCCTCGTCGAACCGGCCCGTCTGCGTCAGGCCGCGCACCCGGGCAGCGGGCGCGACCGCCTCGTCATGTCCGGCGCCCGCCAGAACCCGCGCCGCCGCCTGCATGGGGCCGACGAACAGGGCCTCCAGGTGGTGGGGCCGGCCGTGCGCCCGGTCGACGTGGGCGTCGATCAGCGCGTCCAGGCAGGCCCGCTCCAGACCGCACCGCGCCGCCACGTCGGCGAGGGCCTCGATCACCGGATGCCCCTTGCGCGGCGCGCCCGCGAACACGCCGTCCATCTGCTCGCGCCACCAGACGTAGCGCATCTCGGCCAGCAGCGGCTGGCTGACGCGCGTCGGGATGGCCATCAGCTCGGCCTCGAAGGCGTACAGGGCGATAAGGTCGGCGCGCGCCCGAACATCGACGACGAACCGGCTGGCCAGCCAGCGGTCGGGATCGGCGGCGCGGACCTGGGCGTCGAGATCAGCCAAAGAGGGTCTGGTACATCGCCATGGAGGTCAGCATGGGGAAGCTGAGCAGCAGGTTGATGCGGCTGGCCAGCATGGCGGTGCGCGCGGCCTTGGCCTTCTTCTCGTCGTCGACCACGACGATGCCCAGGGCCCGCTTCTGGTTCGGCCAGATGACGCCCCAGACGTTCAGGAACATGACGATCGCCAGCCACACGCCGACGCCCATCAGCATGTAACCCTGATCGCCCTGCACCAGACCGCCGGCCAGGCCAAAGCTGAACACCTCCAGCGCATAGGCGTGTCCGCGCAGGAACATCACGGCCAGACCCGCTACCACCGTGGCGAAGGCCGCCCAGCGGAACCAGAACAGCGCCTCGGGCGCGATGTGCTTGCCGATCGCCGGCTTCAGCTCGGCGGGGATCGACGGCATCACCCGGATCTGCACGAAGTTGAAGTACCAGAGCAGGCCGATCCACAGCACGCCCGCCACGACGTGCACCCAGCGCAGCGTCGCCTGCCAGAAGATCAGGTCGAAGCCGCCGCCCGAGATGCGGCCGAAGGCGAAGATCATCAGCCCCGCCAGCACGAGGCTGAGCACGACCGTGTTGCGGAAGTTCGAAAGCAGATTGCCCATGACGGCCCCTCCCCAGGGAATCGAGATGGGGCACCGTAGCGCTCCCTCCCCGCGATGGGGAGAGAGCGTTTCGCCCTACGGCCGGCTGGCCATCCCCAGCTTGACCGGGGTCGGGTCTTCCTCGCCGCCGCGCTTGACGCCCCACAGCAGGATCACCGGCGCGCCGACGTAGATCGACGAATAGGTGCCCACGATGATGCCGAACATCAGGGCAATCGAGAAGCCGAACAGGGACTCGCCGCCAAAGATGGCCAGAACCGCCAGAACCATGATGGCCGTGACGCCGGTCACGATGGTGCGGCTCAGCGTCTCGTTGATCGACAGGTCGATCACGTCGCGCAGGGGCATGGTCTTGTACTTGCGCAGGTTCTCGCGGAGGCGGTCGAACACGACGACGGTATCGTTCATCGAATAGCCGATGACGGTCAGGATCGCGGCCACCATGTTCAGGCTGAACTCCAGCCGCATCAATGCGATCAGGCCAAAGGTCAGGATCACGTCGTGCACCAGGCCGACGATGGCGCCGAAGCCGAACTGCGGCTCGAAGCGGAACCAGATGTAGACGAACATCAGCAGGGTCGCGACCCCAAGCGCCAGCATCCCCGACAGGAACAGCTCGCTGGATACCTTCGAGCCGACCACGGCCACGCCCGAATAGGTCACCTCGCCGGCCACGCGGTCGATCGCGGCCTCGACGTTGCGCACCACCTCGGTCTGGTCCTGCCCCTCTGGCACCTGGAAGGAGATGATGACCGACGAGCCATCGATGACGTTGGTGTCGCGCCGGGCGATGCCCTGGACCTGGACGTCGCCCAGACCCAGATCGCTGACGGCGGCGCGGACGCTGTCCAGGGGGATCGTCTGTCCGGCCGGCTTGGTGGCCTCGATGGAGGCCCCGCCGCGGAAGTCGATGCCCATGTTCAGGCCGGGGTAGAAGCAGCCGACGATCGAGGCGACGCACAGCACTGCCGACAGGATGCCGAAGGCGCGCGCGAACTTGACGAATTTGAAGTCCGTCTTGGTCGGCAGCAGTTTGATCAGGGGCCATCCACGCATCGCCATCACTCCGCGATCGGCAGTTTCTTGGGCTTGGCGGCCTTCAGCCACCAGGCCAGCGCCACCTGTGCGACCAGGACGGCCGACAGCATGGAGGTGAAGACGCCGATCGTCAGCGTCCAGGCGAAGCCGCGGACGGGGCCCGCGCCGAAGATGAACATGATCAGCGCCGCGACCAAAGTGGTCAGGTTGGCGTCGATGATCGTGCCCATGGCCTTGTTGAAGCCGGCGTCCAGGCTGGCGATGACGCTGCGGCCCTGCCGGGCCTCGTCGCGCATCCGCTCATAGATCAGCACGTTGGCGTCCACGGCCACGGCGAAGGTCAGGATCAGACCGGCGATGCCGGGCAGGGTCAGCGCCGCCCCCGTCATCGACATGGCGGCGATGATCAGGAGGCCGTTCAGCAGCAGGCCGATGACCGAGATGCCGCCGAACAGGAAGCCGTAGGCCAGGAACATGAACAGCACGATGATCAGGAAGCCGACTGCCGTGGAGATCGTGCCCGCCTGCACCGCATCGGCACCGAGGCTGGCCGAGACGGTGCGGCGCTCGATCACGTTCAGCGGGGCCGGCAGGGCACCGCCGTTCAGCAGGGTCACCAGCTCGGCCGCCGTCTGGATCGAGAAGCTGCCGGTGATCTGGCCGTTGCCGTCCGGAATGGCGCCCTGGATGGTCGGGGCGGAGATGATCCGCCCGTCCAGGATAATGGCGAACGGCTTGCCGATGTTGGCGGCGGTCGCCTCGCCGAAGCGGCGCGCGCCGACACCATCGAAGCGGAAGTCGATCGCCGGGCGTCCGCTCTGGTCGGCGCCTACGCTGGCCCGCGTCAGGTTCTCTCCCGACACCAGAACGCGGCGCTTCACCAGATAGGGGGTCTGCTGGTCGTCGTACAACAGTTCGGCATCCGGAGGCACGATACCCGCCAGCGCCTGTTCGACGCTGTTCTCGACGTCGACCATCTGGAAGGTCAGCTGGGCGGTCTGGCCGATGACGCGCTCCAGCGCGGCCGGATCGCTCTCGCCCGGGGCCTGGACCACGATGCGGTCGGCCCCCTGACGGGTGATGGACGGTTCACGCGTGCCGAGGGCGTCGACCCGGCGGCGGACCACCTCGATCGACTGGGTCACGGCGTCCGGCCCCATCGTCCGCAGGGCCTGGTCGGTGTAGGCGACGCGGACCCGGTTGTTCGACAGACGCTGGATCGAGCGCTCCGACACGGCGTTCAGACCGCCGGCCTGCGTCAGCGGACGCAGCGCCGTGAAGGCGGCGTCCTGCCCCGCGCGGTCGACGAAGGTGACCGTCACACCCGCCTCGTCCGGCGTGGTCGTCAGGGCGGTCACGTTGGCGGTCCGCAGGTTGGCGGCGACGTCCTCGCGCAGGTTCTCCAGCCGGGCGGCCTGCATCTCCGACACGTCGACCTCGAGCAGCAGATGGCTGCCGCCCTGCAGGTCGAGACCCAGGTTGACGCCGCCCTTGGGCAGGAAGCCCGGCAGGGCCTCGCGCTGGGCGGTCGTCAGCACGTTCGGGAAGGCGAACAGCAAGCCGAACGCCACGGACAGGGCCAGAAGGATCACCTTCCAGCGGGACAGATGGATCATGGCTTCAGGGACCCCGTCGGTCGGTCAGGCGCTCAGGACTTGGCGTCGTTGGCGGCGATGGCGGTGCGGTTGCGGACGTCGGCGATCATCGACTTGACCACGCGGACGTTCACGCCCTGGGCGATCTCGACCATGACCTCGTCGTTCTCGACGCGGGTCACCTTGCCGATCATGCCCGACGACATCACCACGACGTCGTTGCGCTTGACCGCGCCGATCATGGCCTGGTGTTCCTTCTGGCGCTTCTGCTGCGGCCGGATCAGCAGGAAGTAGAACAGCACGAAGATCGCGATGAACGGCGCGAACTGCATGACCAGGCCCAGCATGCCCGGGTCGGCGGCGGCAGCCATCAGGATCAGGTCGGTCGAGGCGGCGTCGGTCATGCGCACTCCAGCGTGCGGGCGCGGAAGGCCCGTGGAATTCAAGAGGCGCGGAACCTAGGGCCGGGGCCGCGCGGATGCAACGCGGCGAAGCGAGATCGTCCGCCTACCGTGGCAGGACGGTCAGCGGGTCGATCGGCCGCGGCTCGTCGCCGAACACGCGCCAGACCTGGAAATGCATGCTCGGGCCGGCCCCCGGGGTGCGCCCGACCGTGCCGATCACCTCGCCCGCCGCCACGTCCTGGCCTTCGCTGACGCGCTCGGACCCCAGATGGGCGTAGACCGTGCGCCAGCCGTCGGGGTGGACGATCAGGACCGTCAGCCCCTGATCGGCCACCACGTTGCCGACGTAGTACACCCGGCCGGCGGCCGAGGCGCGGACCTCGGCTCCCTCGCGGGTCCCGATGTCGACGCCGCTGTTCCTCTGGCTGACGCCGGTCGCGCCGAAGCGGCTCAGGATCTCGCCGCGCACGGGCCAGTTCAGCACGCCGGGGGTGGAGGGCATGGGCCGGGGCGTGGCCGCGTTTCCGGACGGCGGCGGCGGCGGGGGCGGCGGTGCGCTGCCGGCCGGCACGCGCACGCCGCGCGGCGACGGGCCGCTGGCGCGCTCCTCGGGCCCCAGATCGACGGCGCTGTCCGGCAGGGTCAGCCGCATGCCCGGCCGGATCGCCGCGCGCGGGCCGAGGGCGTTCAGGTCGACGAGGGTCTGGATCGGGGCCTGGAAGCGGCGGCCGATGCCGTACAGGGTGTCGCCCGGCTGGACCTCATAGCTGGCCCCCGCCGCGACCAGGACCGGCGCGGGCCCCGGCTCGGCGGCCGGGGGCGGGGGCGCATAGACCGGCTCGGCCGGCGGCGGCGGATCGTCATAGGCCGGCTCCGGCTGGGCGGGCGGCGAATCATAGGGGTTCGCGGGGCTGACCCCGACCGGTGCCAGCCCGCCGCCCTGGATGTCCTCGCGCGGGACCACGGCGTTGGGCGGCGGCTCATAGGCCCCCGGTTGCACGGCCGGCTCGGCATAGCCCGTGGACGCGGGCTGCACGGCGATCGGCACGGGCCGGGTCGAATAGCGCGGCTCGCTCGGATAGGTCGAACAGGCGGCCATCCCCAGCGCCAGCGTGGCCAGCGCCCCGAGGGCCGCGGCCCGTCGCATCCCGTGTCCTGCGGTCATGGATCTCCCCCTGGCCTGCGCTTCCGGTCGTCTCTGAATGCCCCGAACCCGGGCGGGAGCCAAGCCGCCAATCGGCGCCATTTTGCGGCGCTCCGATGAACGCCGCCCGGTTTCAGCCTTCCTTGGCCGCGCCTTCGACCAGCGGCACGAACCGCACCTCGGTCAGGCTTTCGCGGCTGAAGCTGCCGTCCGTTTGGCCCACGTAGCGGTTCAGCATCTGCACCGAGGTACGCCCCACCGGGCAGACCAGAATGCCGCCCGGCTTCAGCTGTTTCAGCAGTTCGGTCGGCTCGTGCGGCGCGGCGGCCGTCACCATGATGCGGTCGAAGGGCGCCTGTTCCGGCCAGCCCAGACCGCCGTCGCCGTGCCGGGTGATGACGTTGTCGATCTCCAGCGCCTTCAGCCGGTCCTCGGCCTCGGTCAGCAGGCTGCGATAGCGCTCCACCGAATAGACGTAGCGCGCCAGCCGGCTCAGGACCGCGCACTGGTATCCGCTGCCGGTGCCGATCTCCAGCACCCGGTGCCGCGGCCCGACCTCCAGCGCCTGGGTCATGAGGCCAACGATGTAGGGCTGGCTGATGGTCTGGGCGCAGTCGATCGGCAGGGCCTGATCCTCCCACGCCTGACCCAGGAACCGTTGATGCACGAACACCGCGCGGTCGATCGACTCCATCGCCGCCAGCACGAGGGGATCGGTCACCCCCTGCTGGCGCAGATGCAGGATCAGACGCCCCGCCCGGTCGTCGCTGAGGTTCATGCCTCGACCCGCTTCGGCGGCGCCCCGCCCAGCCTGCCCTTCAGGTCGTGCACGCTGGCATGATGCGTCAGGTCGATGTGCAGCGGCGTGACCGAGATCCGACCGTCGTCCATGGCGCGCAGGTCGGTGCCCGGGGCGTGGTCCTGTTTGGTGCCGCGGAAGCTCATCCACCAGTAGTCGCGGCCGCGCAGGTCGGTGCGCTTCACCGCCGCCATCTCGCCGGCGACGCGGAAGCCCTGGGTCGTCACCTCGACCTCGGTCACCTGTTCGGGCGGCCGCGCGGGGAAGTTCAGGTTCATCACCACGCCGGGCGCCCACTTCGACTCCAGCAGGCGCGCGATGATCCCCGGCGCGAACTCTTCCGCCGTCTCCCAGTGCGCCGTCACCTCGTCGTGGAACCGCTCCAGCGACTGGCTCAGGGCGATGGACCGGATGCCGAAGGCCATGCCCTGCAGCGCGCCGGCCACCGTCCCGGAGTAGCTGCAGTCCTCGCCGACGTTGTGCCCGCGGTTGACGCCCGACAGCACCAGGTCCGGCGGCGCGTCCATCAACTCGTTGACCGCCAGAACGACGCAGTCGGTCGGCGTCCCCGTGACCGCGAACCGCTTGTTGCCATAGCCGTGGACCCGCAGGGGCTCGGTCAGGGTGATGCCCCGTCCCTTGCCCGACTGCTCGGCCAGAGGCGCCACGGTCCAGACGTCGTCCGAGAACCGCCGCGCGATCCGCTCCAAACACGCCAGCCCCTCGGCGTCGATCCCGTCGTCGTTGGTGAGGAGGATTCTCATCCGACGTGCGAGACCCCGCCCATGTAGCGCCTCAGCACCTCGGGCACGGCGATGCGCCCGCCTTCGTCCTGGTAGGTTTCCATGATGGCGACCAGGGTCCGGCCGACCGCCAGGCCCGAGCCGTTCAGGGTGTGCACGAACTCGGTCTTCTTCTCGCCGGCCCGCTTGAACCGCGCGTCCATGCGCCGGGCCTGGAAGTCCCCGCAGTTGGAGCAGGAGCTGATCTCGCGGAACGTCCCCTGCGACGGCAGCCAGACCTCCAGATCGAAGGTCTTCTTCGCCGAAAAGCCCATGTCGCCGGCGCACAGCAGCATCCGCCGGAACGGCAGGTCCAGGGCCTTCAGCACGGCTTCCGCGCAGCCCGTCATGCGCTCGTGTTCGGCCCCGGAATCCTCCGGCCGCGCGATCGACACCAGCTCGACCTTCGAGAACTGGTGCTGCCGGATCAGTCCGCGCGTGTCCCGCCCGGCGGACCCCGCCTCGGCCCGGAAGCACGGCGTCAGGGCGGTGAGACGCATGGGCTGTGCGAGGTCGTCCTCGTACAGGATCGTCTCGCGCACGAGGTTGGTCAGGGAGACTTCGGCGGTGGGGATGAGCAGATGCTCGCCGACGCGGAACAGGTCCTCCTCGAACTTCGGCAGCTGCCCCGTCCCGAACATCGCCTCATCACGAACCAGCAGGGGCGGGTTCACCTCCTGATAGCCGTGCTGGTCCGTCTGAAGATCCAGCATGAACTGGCCGACGGCGCGTTCCAGCCGGGCCAGCCCGCCCTTCAGCACGGCGAACCGCGCGCCCGACATCTTTGCGGCGGCCTCGAAGTCCAGCAGGCCCAGCGCCTCGCCCAGATCGGCGTGATCCCTGGCCGGGCCGCTGCGGCGCGGCTCGCCCCACGCCCCGACCTCGACGTTGCCGCTCTCGTCCTCGCCCTCGGGCACGTCATCGGCGGCGAGGTTCTTCTGACCCGCCAGCAGATCGCGCAGCGTCGCCCCGACGGTGCGCTCCGTCTCCTCGCTCTCGGCGATCTTCGCCTTCAGCCCCTCGACCTCGGCCTTCAGGCGGTCGGCCTCGGCCGTGTCCTTCCTGCCCATGGCGGCGCCGATGGCCTTGGACGCGGCGTTGCGCGCGGCCAGCGCCTCCTGCCCCGCCGTCTGGGCGGCGCGCAGCGCGCGGTCCAGCTCCAGGATCTGATAGACCAGCGCCCGCGCGTCCTCGACCCCGCGGCGCGTCCATCCGGCCACGAAGTCGTCGGGCCGGTCACGAATGGCTTTCACGTCATGCATTGGGCGGGCTTAGCGTTCCGCGGGGCGGCGCTCAACCGCCACCTTCATCGACTCCCTTCCCCTCGAGGGGGAAGGGTTGGGGATGGGGTGGAGCCGCGGTCCAAAAGACTGAGCTCGGGAGACATCGGCGTCGTGGAGTCACGAAGGCGAAATCGTGCGTCCACCCCCACCCAACCCTCCCCCCTCGAGGGGGAGGGCTTTACCGGTTCACCGACGCCATCCCCGCTTCCGGATAGCGCGTGCCCTGCGCCGCGCCCTTGGGGAAGACCGCGTCGATCCGCGCCAGATCCTCGGACGTCAGCTCCAGATCCACCGCCGCCGCATTCTCCTCCAGCGTCGCCACCCGGCGCGTGCCGGGGATCGGCACCAGGTTCGCCCCCTGGGCGAGCACCCAGGCCAGCGCCAGCTGCGCCGCCGTCACGCCCTTGTCGGCCGCGATGCCCTTCACCGCCTCGACCAGATCCAGGTTCTTCTGGAAATTCTCGCCGCTGAAACGCGGGTTCGACCGGCGGAAGTCGCCCTCCTCCAGATCCTCGGGCTTCGTGATCTGCCCGGTCAGGAAGCCGCGGCCCAGCGGGCTGTAGGGCACGAAGCCGACGCCCAGCGCCTCGCAGGTGGCCAGCAGCTCGTCCTCCGGATCGCGGCTCCACAGGGAGTATTCGGTCTGCAGGGCGGTGATCGGATGCGTCATGTGCGCCCGGCGCAGGGTGTCCGGCGCGGCCTCGGACAGGCCCAGGAACCGCACCTTGCCCTCGGCGACCAGCTCGCCCATCGCCCCGACCGTCTCCTCGATCGGCACGGCCGGATCGACGCGGTGCAGGTAGTAGAGGTCGACGTGGTCCATGCCGAGGCGGCTCAGGCTGCCCTCGATGGCGCGCCGCACGTTCTCCGGCCGGCCGTCATTGACCCGCTCCTGCCCGTAATAGACGCCGAATTTGGTGGCCACGAAGGCCCTGTCGCGCCGGTCCTTCAGCGCCTCGCCGACCTGCCGCTCATTGATGTGCGGACCGTACATCTCGGCGGTGTCGAGGAAGGTGATCCCCACATCCAGCGCGCGATGGATCACCGCCGTGGCCGCCGCCTGATCGGACGGCGTGCCGTAGAAGCTGGCCATGCCCATGCAGCCGAGGCCGAGGGCTGAAACCTCGGGGCCGCGCGGGCCCAGCGTGCGCGTCTTCATCCGGCGTCTCCTGAATTGTCGGGTGGGAGATTTCAGGTGGGGCCGGCCCGACATGGCTTCAACCTGGCGCAATCGGAAAAGGCGCGCGGACCTCCCGGTCCGGGAAGCCGCCGCCCTCCGTACGCCGCGGAACTGGAGGTCCGCGCTCCCTAGAGCCGCAGGGCGCGCACCGTCGGCGTGCGGTCCAGGGCGTCGCCGGGGATCGGGTCGCTGCGCAGGACCAGATGGGCGAACAGCGTCCGCGCGCCCGCCAGGTCCTCCGCGCCCACCGGCCGGGGATGGGCGCTGCCCTGCCCCGTCAGCGGGATCAGGGTCAGGGTCACGCCCTGGATCACATTGCCGCCGATCACCGCGACCCGGTCGTCGAACACCCGCACCACCACGTCGCAGTGCATGCCGGCGTATTCGCCCACGTCCGGCCGCCGGTCCTCGACCGTCCGGTACCGCCAGCGCCCCCGGCTGTTGCACAGCAGGTCGCCGGGCAGCAGCGGCCGTTCGCCGGGATCGTGCGCCTCATAGGCGGCCTGCGGCTCCAGCCCGTCGGCCGCACGAATGGCCTGATCGACATAGACCCGGTGCGAGATGTCGCGCCGGAACAGCGCGGGCGTGTCCAGCCCGGACTCGCACATCGTCCAGCTGATGAAGGCCGCCGACCACGGCTCAACCCAGTTCAGCTCGCCGTCGCCGTCGCGCCACTGGCGGTTCTGCCGGGCCAGCACATCGGGACCGTCCGGCGTTGCGGACCAGTAGCCGGCCACGACGGCATAGGTCGCCGGATCGCTCTCCCACCGCCCGATACGGCTCAGGGGTCGAGCCTGTCGCGGCGCGGCCAGGCGCGGGTTGGCCGCGTCGGCCACCACGCCCTCGGGCAGGACACGCCGCTGCACCTGCGTCGCGTCCACGGTCTGGAAGCCGAACACGCCCCACTCGCCCGCCGCCACGTCGACGATGCGCTGGCGCACGCCCGGCAGGCCGCCGGGCCGGCAGCGCGCCTCGACGATCCGCATCCGCCCCGGCGCGCCCTCGACCCGGGTCTCGGGCGCGATGACGTCCAGCGCCTCGGCCGGCAGGCGGGGGACCTGCGCGGCCGCCGGCGTCGCGGCCAGCGCGAGGATCAGGATCAGAGCGGCGCGCACTGCCGCTCCAGCCAGCCCCGGACCTCACCATCCAGCAGCGGTCCGACCCTGGCCAGGGTCTCGGCATGATAGGCGTCGACATAGGCGCGCTCGTCGGGCGTCAGCAGGTCGACGTCGATCAGGCGGCGATCCAGCGGCGCGAAGGTCAGTTGCTCGAAGCCGTGCATGGGCCGCTCGCCGCCGGGGATGGGGGTCGGCTCCGTCACCACCTGCAGCGTCTCGATGCGGATGCCCCAGTGGCCCTCGCGGTAATAGCCGGGCTCGTTGGACAGGATCATCCCGGTCAGCAGCGGCTGGGTGTTGACCAGTTTGGCGATCCGCTGCGGACCCTCGTGGACCCCCAGATAGCTGCCGACGCCGTGGCCGGTGCCGTGGTCGTAGTCGAGGCCCGCCATCCACATCGGCAGGCGCGCAAGGGCGTCGAGCTGGTGGCCGGTGGTGCCGACCGGAAAGCGCACCGTGGCCATGGCGATATGACCCTTCAGCACGAGGGTGAACATCCGGCGCTGATCCGCCGAGGGCTCGCCGATGGCGACCGTCCGCGTCACGTCCGTGGTGCCGTCCAGATACTGGCCGCCGCCGTCGACCAGCAGCAGCGAGCCCTTCTCCATGCGGCGCAGGGTGCGGGTCACGGGCTTGTAGTGCGGCAGGGCCCCGTTGGGCCCGGCCCCGGCGATGGTGTCGAACGACAGATCCTGCAGCGCGCCGGTCTCCTCGCGGAACCGCTCCAGCGCCTCGGCCACCTCGCGCTCGTCGGGCAGGGTCTCCTGCGCGACGGTGTCGACCCAGTGGAGGAAGCGCGCCAGCGCGGCCCCGTCGCGGATGTGGGCCTGACGGCTGCCCTCGATCTCGACCGGGTTCTTGGCCGCGCGCGGCAGGGTGCAGGGGTCCATGGCCCGCACGATCGTCGCACCCGCCGCCTCCAGCCGGTCGAACCACCAGGCCGCCGACTGGGCGGGATCGATCAGCACCCGCCGGTCGCCCAGATCGGCCAGTGCCGCCTCGACGGTCGCCGCGGTCTCCAACGTCACGTCCTCGCCCAGCCAGCCGGGCAGTTCGTTGGTCACCTTGCGCGGATCGAGGAACAGCTTGGCCGTGCCGTTGGCGTGGACGATGGCCTGTCCCAGCGGCAGGGGCGTGCGGATCACGTCGCCGCCGCGGATGTTGAACAGCCAGGCGAGCGACGCCGGCGCCGTCAGCACGGCGCAGTCCGCCCCCTTCGCCTCGATCGCCGCGCCGATGCGGCGGCGCTTGGAGGCCGCGCTCTCGCCGGCGTACTGGTCAAGGTGCGGAACCACGGGCGCCGTCGGCTGCGCCGGCCGCGCGTCGCCCCAGGCGAGGTCCAGCGGATTGACGTCGACGGCCTTCAGCTCGGCCCCCGCCTTCGCGGCGGCCCGCTTCAGCGCGGCCAGCGCGTCCGGGCTGTGCAGGCGCGGGTCGTAGCCGATCACCGCCCCCTTCGGCGCCTTCTCCAGATATGCGGGCACCCCGCCCTCGACGAGGTCCAGAATCTCGAACTGCGCCGGGTCGACCTGCGCGCGGACCTGCACCGTGTAGCGCCCGTCGGCGAACACCGCGGCTCGGTCCTTCAGCACCACCCCGGCCCCCGCCGATCCGGTGAAGCCGGTCAGCCACGCCAGCCGGTCGTTGGCCTCGGGCAGGTACTCGTTCTGGTGCTCGTCCTCGTGCGGCACGAGGAAGCCGTCCAGCCCCTGCTCGGCCATGCGGGCGCGGACCTGCGGAAGGTGCTTCGCCCCGAAGGACGGATCGGTGGTTTCGTCGAAGGACTGGCGCATGGGGCGGAACCTAACGTCGCGCCGCCCCACCGCAAGTCCGCGATCAGCCCTGCGGCGTCGTCGGCGTGACCACGGCCGCCCCGCCGGTCGGGGCGGGCGCGGGCACGAGCACCGGGACCTCGCGCTCGATCACCACCGGCCCCGCGGCGCGGGCCTGGGCGGCGCGGGCGTCGGCCTC
>JAHJOO010000031.1 GCA_018820275.1 Alphaproteobacteria bacterium | reverse complement strand
CTACGAAGCCCCGGTCAAACTGGCCTATTCATCGCGCAACCGCTCCGCCTCGATCCGCATCCCGTGGGTCAGCTCGCCCAAGGCCAAGCGCATCGAGGCCCGCTTCCCCGATCCGATGGGCAACCCCTATCTGACCTTCGTCGCCCTGCTGATGGCCGGCCTCGACGGCATCGAGAACCGGATCGATCCGGGCGCCGCGGCCGACAAGAACCTGTACGACCTGCCGCCCGAAGAGCGGGGCAACATCCCCGAGGTCTGCGGCTCGCTGCGCGAGGCGCTGGAGAACCTCGACAAGGACCGCGCCTTCCTCAAGAAGGGCGGCGTCATGGATGACGACTTCATCGACAGCTACATCGAGCTGAAGATGGAAGAGGTGATGCGCCTCCAGCTGCATCCCCACCCGGTCGAGTTCGACATGTACTACAGCTGCTGATTGGCCCCACCCGCCGCTCACGGAAACGCCCCGGTCGGAAGGCCGGGGCGTTTTGCTTTCGGGAGGGCGGACCTCCGGGTCCGCCGTCGCCGATCCACCCGCGGACCTGGAGGTCCGCGCTCGGTCAGACCAGCCGGCTCTGCACCACGGCGGCCGCGATGAAGCTGGCGAACAGCGGGTGCGGGGCGAAGGGGCGGCTCTTCAGCTCGGGGTGGTACTGCACCCCGATGAACCAGGGGTGGTCCGGCCGTTCGACCGTCTCGGGCAGGACGCCGTCGGGCGACAGGCCGGCGAAGATCAGCCCCTCGGCCTCGATGGCCTCGCGATAGTTGATGTTCACCTCATAGCGATGGCGGTGCCGCTCGCTGATGGTGGTCGTGCCGTAGGCCTCGGCGATCCGCGAGCCCGGCTTCAGCGTCGACTCATAGGCCCCCAGCCGCATGGTGCCGCCCAGGTCGCCCCCGGCCAGCCGCTTCACCCGCTCATTGCCCTGGGTCCATTCGGTCATCAGGCCGACCACCGGCTCGGCCGTCGGGCCGAACTCGGTCGAGGACGCCCTGGCATAGCCCGCCAGGTTCCGCGCCGCCTCGATGACAGCCATCTGCATGCCGAAGCAGATGCCGAAGTACGGGATCGCGTTCTCGCGCGCGAACCGCGCCGCCTCGATCTTGCCCTCGGCCCCGCGCTCGCCGAACCCGCCGGGCACCAGGATGGCGTGCGCCCCCTGCAGCCGCGCGGCGCAGGCGTCGCGGTCGCCCTCGAAGGTCTCGGCCTCGACCCAGTCGATGTTGACCTTCACCTGATTGGCCACGCCGCCGTGCTGCAGCGCCTCGATCAGGGATTTGTAGGCGTCCTTCAGCACCGTGTACTTGCCGACCACGGCCACGGTCACCTCGCCGTCCGGCTGCAGCCGGCGGCGCACGATCTCCTGCCAGCCGCTCAGGTCCGGCTCGGGCGCGTCGGTCATGCCGAAATGGGTCAGGACCTCGCGGTCCAGCCCCTCGCGGTGATAGTCCAGCGGCACGGCGTAGATGTCGGCCGAGTCCATGGCCTGGATGACGCCGCTTTCGCGCACGTTGCAGAACAGGCCGATCTTGCGCTTCTCCTCGGCCGGGATCGGGAATTCGCAACGGCACAGCAGGATGTCGGGCTGGATGCCGATCGACCGCAGCTCCTTCACCGAGTGCTGGGTCGGCTTGGTCTTCATCTCCCCGGCCGTCTGGATGTACGGCAGCAGGGTCAGGTGCACGAAACAGCTCTGGCCGCGCGGCAGGTCTTGGCCCAGCTGGCGGATCGCCTCGAAGAACGGCAGGCCCTCGATGTCGCCGACGGTGCCGCCGATCTCGACGAGGACGAAGTCGACCTCCGCCCCGTCGTCGGTCAGGGCGGGCGAGCGGCAGAACTGCTTGATCTGGTCGGTGACGTGCGGAATCACCTGCACCGTCGCGCCCAGATAGTCGCCGCGCCGCTCCTTCTCGAGGATGGTCTGGTAGATGCGGCCGGTGGTGATGTTGTCGGACTTGGCCGCCGACACCCCGGTGAACCGCTCATAGTGGCCCAGGTCGAGGTCGGTCTCGGCCCCGTCGTCGGTCACGAAGACCTCGCCGTGCTGGTACGGGCTCATCGTGCCCGGATCGACGTTCAGATAGGGGTCGAGCTTGCGCAGGCGGACGGTATAGCCCCGCGCCTGCAGGAGGGCGCCCAGCGCCGCCGAGGCGAGCCCCTTCCCCAGGGAAGAAACGACGCCGCCCGTGATGAACACATATCTAGCCACGGGTGACCACCCTAGCGGCGATTCGGGCCGCTGAACTCAGAAGACTTTGGGGACGGGAGCGGAAGGCGGGGATAAATCCCCCGCCCACCGTCAGTTGGCCGGGGCCGGGTTGGCCGGCGTGGTCGCCGGGGCCGGGGCGGCAAGATCGGCTTCCAGATCGCCCAGCGACGGCGCGGCGGCCGGCGCGGCCGGTCCGGCGTCGGCCGGGGCGGCCTCGGCGCCAGCCTCGGCGGCCGGGGTCGTCGGCGCGGCCAGGGCACCCACGGCGTCGGCGTCGATGATCGATCCCGAGCCGCGGCTCATGTTGCCGACGATGGTCAGGCTGATGGCGCAGAGGATGCCCAGACCGGCCAGCCACCAGGTCGTCGTGGTCAGCAGGTTGCCCGCGCCGCGCGCCGTCATCATGCCCGACGGCCCGCCGCCCATGCCCAGGGCGCCCCCCTCGGAGCGCTGCAACAGCACCACCGCCGTCAGCGACAGCGAGATCAGGATCATGGCGACGAGAAGAAGGGTCTGGAGCATGGCCGCATTCAGATGTGGCGCCGGGACGCGCGGATCAAGCGGCGGCTGTTAGCACCGTTGTCGACGTGCGGCAAACGGATCACTCCGCCCGGATGATCCCCAGGAAATCCGCCGCCTTCAGCGAGGCCCCGCCGACCAGGGCGCCGCCCACTTCCGGCACGGCCAGGATGTCGCGGGCGTTGTCCGGCTTCACCGAGCCGCCATACAGGATGGGCGACGTCGCCCCGCCCTGCCCCAGCCGCTCGACCATGGCGGCGCGCACCGCGCGGTGCACCTCCTCGATCTGCTCCAGCGTCGGGGTCAGCCCCGTGCCGATGGCCCAGACGGGCTCATAGGCGACGGCGAAGGCGGCCCCGGACAGGACGTCCGGCAGGGATCCCATCACCTGTGACCGCACGATCTCGACCGCCCGGCCGGCCTCGCGCTGGTCCAGCGTCTCGCCGACGCAGACGATCGGCTCCAGCCCCGCGGCGACGGCGGCCTCGGCCTTGCGGGCCACCAGGGCGTCGTCCTCGCCGAACTCCTGCCGGCGCTCGGAATGGCCCAGAATCACCAGGGTCGCGCCCGCGTCCCGCACCATCGCCGCCGAGACCCCGCCGGTGAAGGCGCCGCCCGCCTCGGCCCGGCAGTCCTGGCCCCCGACCTCGATCGCCGGGCCGGCGCGGTCGGCCAGTCGCCCGATCAGCGTCGCCGGCGGGCACAGAGCCACCCGACACGCGGCGGGCTCTCCCTCCAGCGCCGCGCGCAGGGCGTCGACCTCGGCCAGCGCGGCCGAGGTCCCGTTCATCTTCCAGTTTCCGGCGATCAGCTTCACGGATTGTTTCATGGGGCGCTCTTTAGGCACCCCCCGTGAAGTTCACAAGGCAGCCGGTCAGGCCGCGCCGTCGGCCTTCTTCTTGCCGGCGTCGGAATAGATCAGCAGCGGCTGGGCCTTGCCCTCGATGACCTCGGCGTTGACCACGACCTCCTCGACGCCCTCGAACGTCGGCAGCTCGAACATGGTCTCCAGCAGGATGCCCTCGAGAATGGAGCGCAGGCCGCGCGCGCCCGTCTTGCGCGTGATGGCCTTCTTGGCGACGGCGTTCAGCGCGTCGTCGGTGAAGGTCAGCTCGACGTTCTCCATCTCGAACAGACGCTTGTACTGCTTGACCAGGGCGTTCTTCGGCTCGGTCAGGATCTTGACCAGCGCCACCTCATCCAGGTCCTCCAGCGTCGCCAGCACGGGCAGACGGCCGATGAACTCCGGGATCAGGCCGAACCGCATCAGGTCGTCCGGCTCGACGTTCTTCAGGATCTCGCCGGTCCGGCGCTCGTCGACTTCCTTGACCTTGGCGCCGAAGCCGATCGAGGCCCCCTCGCCGCGCGCGGCGATGACCTTCTCCAGGCCCGCGAAGGCGCCGCCGACGAAGAACAGGATGTTGGCGGTGTCGACCTGCAGGAACTCCTGCTGCGGGTGCTTGCGGCCGCCCTGCGGGGGCACGGAGGCGACCGTACCCTCCATGATCTTCAGCAGGGCCTGCTGCACGCCCTCGCCCGAGACGTCGCGGGTGATCGAGGGGTTGTCCGACTTGCGCGAGATCTTGTCGATCTCGTCGATGTAGACGATACCGCGCTGGGCCCGCTCGACGTTGTAGTCGCTGGCCTGCAGCAGCTTCAGGATGATGTTCTCGACATCCTCACCCACGTAACCGGCTTCGGTCAGGGTGGTGGCGTCGGCCATGGTGAAGGGCACGTCGATGATGCGCGCCAGCGTCTGCGCCAGCAGCGTCTTGCCCGAGCCGGTCGGCCCGATCAGCATGATGTTCGACTTGGCCAGTTCGACGTCGTTGTTCTTCGTCGCGTGGTTCAGCCGCTTGTAGTGGTTGTGGACGGCGACGCTCAGCACCTTCTTGGCGTGGCTCTGGCCGATCACATAGTCGTCGAGGACCTCGCGGATCTCCTTCGGGGTCGGAACGCCGTCCTTGGCCTTCACGAAGCCGATCTTGTGCTCCTCGCGGATGATGTCCATGCACAGCTCGACGCACTCGTCGCAGATGAACACGGTGGGTCCGGCGATCAGCTTGCGCACCTCATGCTGGCTCTTGCCGCAGAAGCTGCAGTACAGGGTGCTCTTGGCGTCGGTTCCGGCGGCTTTGGTCATCGACCCTTCTCACTCTCGCGTCAGCCCCGTGGGGCCGAACGCGTCTCCTCCGCGTTCGATTCCCGAACAATGGGCGCGAAGGTCTTCAAAAAATGACAATCACCCATCCCGGAGCGGGCCACAACCCCGACAGGGGGCACGACTCGGCGGAAGGGGCGATCAGGATGGCATGCGGGATCACGGTGGCGAATGTCTGACATGGGGTCTCAGCAAGGAACGCGCCAGTCGGGCGACGGGCGCGCGGTCGTCGCCTTCGATTTCGACGGCACGCTGACGGTTCGGGACAGCTTCACCTCTTTTCTGCGCGCGCGGGGGGGCAAGCGCGGCTGGGCGAAGGGGCTGGTGCGTCTGTCCCCGGCGATCGCCGCCTACGCCCGGGACCGCGACCGGGGTCGCCTCAAGGCGGCGTCCGTGCGCGAGTTCCTGCTGGGCCTGCCGCGCGAGACGCTGGAGGCCGAGGCCGAGACCTTCGCCGCGCGCGTCTGGGACGCGTTCATGAGGCCGGACGCCCTTCGGACCTGGGAGGACTGGGGCCGGCGGGGCGCGCTGCGGGTCATCGTCACCGCCAGCCCGGAGACGACCGTCGCCCCCTTCGCGCGTCGTCTGGACGCGGAGCTGCTGCTGGGCACGCCGCTGGCCTTCGACGGCGAGGACCGGGTCGCGGGCGCCTTCGCCGGGCCGAACTGCCGGGGCGAGGAGAAGGTGCGGCGCCTGCGCGCGGTCTTCGGCGACGACCTGCGCCTGACCGCCGCCTACGGCGACACCTCCGGCGACCGCGAGATGCTCCGGATCGCCGAAGAGCCCGGCTTCCGCGTCTTCACCGGGCGGCCATGACGCGCCCGGCCCGCCTCATTCGGAGGCGGGAATCCGCGCCTCATAGGCCCGCAGCAGCGACCGGCTGAGCGCGTCGCGCTGGGCGCCCGGCGAGACGTAGCCGAAGCGGACCGCGTACAGCCCCTCCAGATAGGCGCGGTCCCAGGGCGACAGTCCCGCCACCTCCAGGCCGTTCGGCTCGAACAGGTTCAGGATGGTCTCGAAACGACCCAGTTCCGCGTCCGGATCGATCTGCGCCAGGGACACCAGGGCCACATAGTCCGCCAGCTGCCCCAGCCCGGCCTCGCCCAGCAGGTCCACGTCGACGATGACGTAGGCCCGGTCGATGCGGTCCTCGATCTGGGTGTTCAGCCGCGAGGCCCCGCCCACCACGCTGATCTGGGGGGCGTAGCTCAGCGGTGAATCGGTGGAATCGCCCTGCAGAAAGATGTCCCCCGCGACCCGCACGGCTCTCCGGCCCGTCGCGGAATCGATCGGCGTGCTGACGTGCCACCACCTGACGGCGCGGTCTCCGTCCTGGAACGCCCGCAATGCCGCGCTGCCGGCCGTCATCCCCGTCGCGCGCGGCCGGAAATTCCCCGGGCGAGCCTCGACCAGGGCGGTGGCCAGCGCCGCCCCGTCGTCGGTGCCGAAGATCAGGATGTTGGGGTCGCACCCCGGCTCCAGAGCCCGGATGCCCAGCTCGCGCGCCACGTCCGAGACCCGGTCCACCAGATGCCGCGCCACGTCGCGGCTGAAATTGACCGCCCCGACGCAGATGCCGTCGTCCCACCGCGCCGTGCCGCGTCCCCGCGCGGGACGCGCCACTTCGGCGACGTAGCTGGCGGCCGCCTGGTCCAGACGGCGGCCTTCGACGACCACGTCCTCGACCCGCCAGACCTCGCCGCCGCCCTCCTGGGCCAGGACGGGAAGGGCGAACGACGCGACCGCGACGGAGGCGGCGATGACCGACAGGAACGAGCGCATGGGGAACCTCCGGCGGGCATGGATGCTGAAGCGGGCCCGGCCGTCAACTGCGACCGGTCAGACCGTCTTGACGCCGTCGCCCTCGGCCTGCTCGCGGCGGTCGTAGACGTGGTCGACGATCCCCCAGGCCTTGGCCTCCTCGGCCGACATGAAGTGGTCGCGGTCCAGCGTCTTCTCGACCTCGTCATAGGTCCGGCCGGTGTGGTGGACGTAGATCTCGTTCAGCCGGCGCTTGGTGTAGCGGATGTCCTCGGCGTGGCGTTCGATGTCCGAGGCCTGGCCGCGGAAACCGCCCGAGGGCTGGTGCACCATGATGCGCGCGTTCGGCAGCGCCACGCGCTGGCCTGCGGCGCCCGCCGTCAGGATCAGCGAGCCGGCCGAGGCGGCCATGCCCATGACCACGGTCGAGACCGGGCTCTTGATGTACTGCATGGTGTCGTAGATCGCGAGCGCCGAGGACACCTGTCCGCCGGGGCTGTTGATGTACATGCTGATCTCCTTCTTGGGGTTCTCCGACTCCAGGAACAGCAGCTGGGCGCAGATCAGGCTGGCCATGCCGTCCTCGAACGGTCCGGTCAGGAAGATGATCCGCTCGCGCAGCAGGCGCGAGAAGATGTCGAAGGCCCGCTCGCCCCGGCTCGACTGCTCCACCACCATGGGGACCAGGTTCATGTTCATCAGGTCGATCGGATCGCGCATTCGGGGCCTTCTGGGATGCGGGGCGCGACTCAGCGCGCGCCCTCTCGGACGTCAGGATATCGCGTTCCCGCGAGCCCGGCGCAAGGCGGTCAGTCCTCGACCGGCTCCGCCACCGTCAGACTGCGCGCCACGTCGCGGACGACGCCCTCCGCCACCGACCGCGAGTTCCGCCGCAGCGAACCGCCGGGGCGGTACAGGGCCTCGAGATAGGCCAGGTCCCAGTCGCTGAGGCCGTCGGAGGAGTAGGGATTGTCGAAGGCGTTCAGCACGCTGGGCGCCGAGGACCGGTCGCCGCGAGGATCGATCTGGGCGAGGGCGACGAACGTCAGATAGTCGGCCAGCTGCCGCGGGCTGACGTCGTCCACGCGGGCCGCATCGACGATCACGATGACCCTCGACAGGTCGTCGCGGACCACCCCGGACAGGACCGAGGAAAACACCACATTGGTCGGAGCCGTCGGATTGCCCTGGTTGTCGACGTCGCCCGGCAGGCGGACGGCCCGCTCGCCGGTGTCGTCGTTGACCGGCACGCTGGTGTGCCACCAGCGGACCGGCGCGTCGGACTCGCGGAAGTGCCGCAGCGCCGAGGCGTCGAGGTTGAAGGTGCGCGATCCCAGACGGAACTCACCGGGGTTCGCGTCGACCAGCGACGAGGCCAGGCCCCGCGGGTCGTCGGAGAAGACGAAGACCACGTTCGGCGCGCAGCCCGGCTCTCCGGTGCGCACGCCCAGCGCCTCGGCCCGGGCCGACACATGGTCGATCAGGGGCTGGGCCGCCGCGGCCGTCAGATTGACCGCGCCGGCGCACATCGGCGTGCGCCACCGGGCCAGGCCGCGGCCGCGCGGGGACTCGCCGACGGCGTCGACGAACTCCCGGGCGACCTCGCGCAACGGACGGCCGTCGACCACGATGTCCTCGACCCGGGTGACCGTGTCGTCCGCCGCGGACGCCGGCGGATCCTGCGGGGGGACCTCCTGGGCCAGGGCGGGGGTCGCGCCGATCGCGAGCAGGGCCGTCAGTGCAAGTACGCGCATCGTCGATCCCCTCGTCGCGTTGCGACGGCGTCCGAGTTTACAAAGACAAATCAGGCGGAAATGCGCTCCGCGCCTCAGCCCTCGTCGTCTTCCTTCAGCAGGTCTTCCTTGCTGATCGGCGCCTCCTTGACCTCGGCCTGGCCGAAGATCAGTTCGCACACCTTCTCCTCATAGACCGGCGCGCGCATCTGGGCGGCGGCGTTCGGGTTCTGGCGATAGAAGTCCAGCACCTGACGCTCCTGGCCCGGATAGTTGCGGGCCTCGGCCATGAGGGCGTTGTTCAGCTCCTGGTCGGTCACCTGCACGTTGTTGGCGCGGCCGATCTCGGCCAGCACCAGGCCCAGACGCACGCGGCGCTCGGCGATCTGGCGGTACTCGTCCTTCAGCGCCTCTTCCGACTTCGACGCGTCGGCCTCGTCCAGGCGCCCGGCGTCCTTGTCGGCCTGCACCTGCCGCCAGATGCCGTCGAACTCGGCGTCGACCATCTTGGGCGGCAGGTCGAAGCTGTGCTTCTCGTCCAGCTGGTCCAGCAGGGCGCGCTTCAGCTTGAAGCGGGCGGCGCCGGCGTACTGCTGGTTCAGGTTCTGGCGCAGCAGCTCCTTCAGCTTGTCCAGCGACTCCAGGCCCAGACGGGTGGCGAATTCATCGTCGATCCTGGCCTCGGCCTCGGCCTTGATGGCCTTGACGGTGACGTCGAAGGTCGCCGCCTTGCCGGCCAGATGGGCCGCGCCGTAGTTGTCGGGGAAGGTGACGTCCAGCGTCTTCTCGTCGCCGACCTTCACGCCCTTCAGCTGCTCTTCGAAGCCCGGGATGAAGCGGTTGGAGCCGATCACCAGGTCGGCGTCGGTGGCCGAGCCGCCCTCGAAAACTTCCCCGTCCACCTTGCCGACGAAGTCGATAGTGACCTGGTCGCCCTCGGCGGCCTTCACGGTCTTGCCGGTCTTGTCCTCATAGGTCTTGGCCTGCGAGGCCAGGTCCTTCAGCGCCTCGTCCAGATCGGCGTCGGTCGCCTCATAGACCGGGCGCTCCAGCTTCAGCGTCTTGGGGTCGACCGGCGTGAATTCCGGCATGACCTCCAGCGACATCTCATAGGTCAGGTCCTCCTGGCCCAGGATCACCTTGTCCATGTCCGAGACCAGCTTCATCTCGGCCGGGGCGGCGGGACGCAGCTTGGCGTCGTCCAGCGCCTTCTGGCTGGAGGTGTTCAGCGCGTCGTTGACGATCTCGCCCATCAGGTCGCGGCCGTAGGTCTTCTTCACGTGCGCGGCGGGCACCTTGCCGGGACGGAAGCCCTTCAGCTTCATCTGCGGCGAGACTTCCTTGATCTTGGCGTCCAGCTTCTCGTTCAGCTCGGCGGCGGGGATGGTCACCGCGATCGTGCGGCTGAGACCTTCGTTCGACTTTTCGACGACTTGCATGGGCGGGACGATCTGACGCTCTGGGGCGCGGACGGACGGGCGGACGCGCGATGGGAAAAGCAAGAAGGGCCGCCCCTTGGAAGGGCGGCACCTCGAAGCCCGCCCTTATGTCGAGACGGGGCCCAAAGGTCAACGCGGGGCGGCTAAAGCCCCAGCGCGTCCATGGCCGGCGCTTCATAGGGCCCGTCCTCGCCGGGATATCTCAGTCGGTCGTCGAACCGGCCGTCCGCCTTGGCCAGCTGATGGATAAGACTGTGCGCACAGGGCGCTATGTCGGGCAGGGCCGCGAACACCGGATCGGCGAAGGCTTCGTCTGCGTCGATGGCCGCCCAGCCCGCCCCGGCGAAGGCTTTCAGGATGCGCGGCAGGAACAGGGCCGTGGTCAGGTTGTGGTGGATCAGCAGGGTGTGCGCCGGCGACCGGCCGAGAACATCGCGGGCCAGGCCGTCATAGAAGGCCGCGCGATCCAGCAGATGCTGCACCAGATAGTCGCCATAGGGCGTCACGTCCGCCCCCGGCTCGCGCTCCAGCCGCGCCAGCAGCCGCTGATTCACATACCAGTCCGAGGCGTCGATCGTGACGTGGGCGTTCATCAGGCCGCGCGCCGCCAGGTCGGCCCGCATCCGGTCCCGAACCTCGGCCGTCCGCCCCTCCGCCAGATAGGGGAACCGGAACCACGGACGCAGCGCGGGGGTGCGCGGCAGGACCTGCGCGCACAAGTCGATGTCCGGCCCGAGGTCTCCGGGTGCGGAGCCGCCGTGGTAGGCGTGGTCGAAGGTGTGGTTGCCGACGGCGTGCCCGGCTTCAGCCCACGACCCCAGATGCAGTTGCCCGGCGGTGTTGGCCACGTGCTTGCCGGTGACCAGTCCCGCCGCCTGCACGCCTGCGGCCGACAGCGCGTCCAGGATCGCCCGGTGCCGGGCGGATCCGCTCATCAGGGGCCCGTCGTCGAACCGGAAGTCGTCGATCGTGACGGCGAATCGGGGGGCTTCCGCGGCCCGCGCCGGAACGGCCGCCGCCATCCCGCCCAGGGCCAGTCCCGCCAGAACGCCGCGCCGGTGCATCATTCCGCCAGCCTATGCTGATCGGCGCCGCGCGACTATCTCTGCGCCCATGACCGGCGCCCCCTCCCCCCTCGGCCTGTTCGTCGCGCCGGTCACGGCCTTCCAGCAGAACTGCACGGTCGTCTGGTGCACCCAGACGAACAAGGCCGCCGTCATCGACCCCGGCGGCGGGGTCGATCCGATCCTGGCCGAGATCGCCCGGCGCGACCTGACGCTGGACCAGATCTGGATCACCCACGGCCACCTCGACCACGCCGGCGCCGCCGCCGAGATGGCGGAGAAGTCCGGCGCGCCGATCATCGGTCCGCACCCCGAGGACCAGTTCTGGATCGACGGCATTCCGGCCCAGGCGGCGCAGTACGGGCTGGAGCCGATGCGCAGCTTCACCCCCACCCGCTGGCTGGACGAAGGCGACGTGCTGACGCTGGGCGAGACGACGTGGGAAGTCTTCCACACCCCCGGCCACACGCCCGGCCATGTGATCTTCTTCTGCCGCGCCGCCCGCTTCGCCCAGGTCGGCGACGTGCTGTTCCAGGGCTCGATCGGCCGCACCGACTTTCCGCGCGGCGACCTGCAGACGCTGATCACCTCGGTGACGACAAAACTCTGGCCGCTGGGCGACGACGTCCAGTTCGTCCCCGGCCACGGCCCGGGCTCCACCTTCGGGGCCGAGCGGCGCACGAATCCCTTCGTCTCGGACGCGGCGCTCGGTCGCACCTGAACGGACCGCCGCCCGGGGCGTTGGCCTCCTGAGCCCCTCTCAGGAGATCCCCATGTCAGACCCCATGCCCGAACCCGTCTCGCCGCCGGAAGTGCCGGACTCCACGCCCCCCGGGCCCGAGATCGATCCGCCCGCGCCCTCGCCGGACGGCCCCCCCATGCCCGAGCCCGGACAGCCCGGCCGGCCTTCGGCGTGATTCGTCGAAGAGTCAGCGGTTTGTGGCTCGCGCGCCCGTGACGTGACGGCGGGAACGGATGGGCCCCCGGCGGATTGTGAAGGCACCCTAATCGCACAGTGAGGATGGACCCCCGATGTCCCTTCAGCCCCCCAAAGCGTCCGGCGTGTCCAAGCGCGGCTTCGCCTCCATGGACCCCGAGCGCCAGCGCGAGATCGCCCGCAAGGGCGGCGCCAGCGTGCCCAGCGAAAAGCGGTCGTTCTCCCAGGATCGCGGCCTCGCCGCCAAGGCCGGCCGCAAGGGCGGCGAAGCCTCCCACGGCAGCCGCCGGCCGGGAGAGCGGGTCTCCCCCTCCCCCGCCGAATGATCTGAGGTTCAGGCCGCCAGCAGGGCCAGGGCGACGGACGGATCGGGGCTCACGTCCAGCCGCACCAGGGCCCAGCCGGCGGCCGCCGCGGTCTCCCGCAGGCTCGCCTCCGTGAACTTGCGCGAGCTTTCGGTGTGGATCGTCTCCCCGGCATCGAAGCCGAACGACCGGCCGCCGACGTGAACCGTCTGCGGCCGTTTCGATTCCAGATGCATCTCGACCGCCGAGCGGGCCGGGTTCCACACCGCCCGGTGCCGGAAGCCGTCCAGATCGAAGTCCGCCTTCAGCTCGCGGTTGGCCCGGGCCAGCAGGTTCATGTTGAACGCCGCGGTCACGCCTTCCGGATCGTCATAGGCGCGTTCCAGCACCTCCACGTCCTTCACCAGGTCGACCCCCAGGACGAACAGGGCCTCGGGCCCCAGCAGCGCCCGCGCGCGCGACAGGAAGCGGACCGCCTCGTCGGGCTCCAGATTGCCGATGGTCGAGCCGGGGAAGAAGCCCACGCGCCGGCCCTCCGGCAGATCGGCCGGCAGCGTCAGCGGCGACAGGAAATCCCCGGCCACCGTCCGGATCATCAGATGGGGATAGGCCGCCTCCAGGCGTGCCTTCGCCTCGCGCAGCGCGTCCGGGCTGATGTCGACGGCGACGTAGGCGGCAAGATCCCGGGCCGCGTCGAGCACCTTGCGGGTCTTCTCGCTGGCGCCGGAGCCGAACTCCACCAGCACGGCGCCCGCCTCGAAGGCCTCGGCCAGCCGCGGCGCGACCCTCTCCAGCAGGGCCGCCTCCTGCCGGGTGGGATAGTAGGCCTCCAGCCGCGTGATGTCCTCGAACAGCTCGCTGCCGCGCGCGTCGTAGAACCACATCGGCGAGGTCGCCTTGCGCGGCCGGCTCAGCCCCTCGATCAGCGCTTCGCGGAACGCCTGGGTCTGCACGGGTTCCAGCGCCCTGTCCGCCCGCGACGGCTCGTCGGCCAGCCGGACCCCCGACAGGGCCCAGCGGCACTGCGGCGCGAAGAAGTTGCGGTAGGTCGTGCGCGCGTGTCCCGGCGGCGTCGCCCACGACGACCCGCGCAGCACCTGCTGGCCGCTCATGAATTTGCCGTTGTACTCCGACGCCGTGCCCGGCGTCGGCCGGAAGCGCGGATAGGCCAGATAGGCGCTGGCGGTCCACTGCCACGCCTCGCCGAACGCATCCGCCAGCAGGCCGGCCTCCGCCGCCGCCTCCCATTCCGCCTCGGTCGGCAGGCGCTTGCCGGCCCAGCGCGCGAAGGCGTCGGCCTCGAAATAGCTCACGTGCCGCACCGGCTCGGACGGATCGACCGCGCGGCGTCCCGCCAGCGTCATCGTCGTCCACAGCCCGTCCGCCTCGCGCCGCCAGTACAGCGGCGCCGTCCAGCCCTCGGCCTTCACGGTCGCCCAGCCGTCCGAGAGCCACAGCTCGGGCCGCTCATAGCCGCCGTCCTCGATGAAGGTCAGCCACCGCCCGTTGGTCGCCAGCCCGCGCGAGATGGCGAACGGCTCGACGAACACCTGATGGCGCGGCCGCTCGTTGTCGAACGCGAACCCGTCCCCGCCCGCCCCGATCTCGATCAGGCCGCCCTCGACGCGCGCGAACCCCTGCCCGGTCTCCGGCCCCGGCGTCTGCCGCGGCTCCGCGCCGTACGCTGCCGGGTCCAGCGGCGACCGGCTCATCAGATGCAGCAGGTCCATGAGGAACAGCTCGCAATGCTGCTCCTCGTGCGCCAGACCCAGCTCGAACAGGTACCGCTCGTGATCGTCCCGAAGGCCGTCGGCCAGCAGGGACTCCATCCGCCGGTCGACCTCGGCGCGATAGGCCAGGATCTCGTCCACCGACGGCCGGGTCATCAGCCCGCGCTCGGGCCGCGCCACCCGGTCGCCCAGGGCCTCGTAATAGCTGTTCAGCACCCGCTTCAGCCGGTCGTCGACCGGCGCATATCCCTCGCGGCGGCCCAGCAGCATGGTCTCGAAGAACCAGCTGACGTGCCCCAGGTGCCACTTGCCCGGACTGGCGTCGGGCATGGACTGCGCCTGCAGGTCCTCGGCCGTGAGCCCGGCGGCCAGCGCCGGCATCCGGCCCCGAACCTCGCGATAGCGCGCGACGTCGTCGCCCGCATCACGGGCGGCCTTGGGGGACGGGTTCATGGCGCGCTCCTGCAGTCCGGCGACGCCCCGATGCCGGCCGCCCCTCCCGGAACACATCTGCTCCCGTTCCGTTGCCCGCAAGGGCGCGGAAACGGGTCTGCCGCCACCGCGGTGGCAGCAGGCGTCAGCGGACCGGCTTTCCGCCGTGCTTCGCATACTCCAGCCGGGCGATGGTCCGGTTGTGCACCTCGTCCGGACCGTCGGCGATGCGCAGCGTCCGCACCGTGGCGTACAGCTCCGCCAGCGGGAAGTCGCCCGATACGCCAGCCCCGCCGAAGGCCTGGATGGCGTCGTCGATGACCTGCAGCGCCATGCGCGGCGCCGCCACCTTGATCTGGGCAATCTCGGACTTGGCGTTCTTCGCGCCGGCCTCGTCCATCATCCAGGCGGCCTTCAGCACCAGCAGACGGCACATCTCGATGTTGGTGCGGGCGTCGGCGACGCGCTGTTCCCACACCGAATGCTCGGCGATGGTCTTCTTGAACGCGGTCCGCGACAGCAGCCGCTCGACCATCAGCTCCAGCGCCCGCTCCGCGGCACCGATCACGCGCATGCAGTGGTGGATGCGGCCCGGCCCCAGTCGGCCCTGGGCGATCTCGAAGCCACGTCCCTCGCCGGCGATCAGGTTCTCCACCGGCACGCGGACGTTCTCCAGCACCACCTCGGCGTGGCCGATCGGCAGCTCCTGATAGCCGAACACCGACAGCATCCGCTCGACCCGGAAGCCGGGCGTGTCGACGGGGACCAGAATCTGGCTCTGCTGCTGGTGCGTGGCCGCGGCGAAATCGGTCTTGCCCATGACGATCGTGATGGCGACGTTCGGATGCGCCATGTTGGTCGACCACCATTTGCGGCCGTTGATCACATAGTGGTCGCCGTCGCGCTCGATGCGGGTCTGGATGTTGGTCGCGTCCGACGACGCCACCTCCGGCTCGGTCATCAGGAAGGCCGAGCGGATCTCGCCGGCCATCAGCGGCTTCAGCCAGCGCGCCTGCTGCTCGGCATTGCCGTACATGTGCAGGACTTCCATGTTGCCGGTGTCCGGGGCGTTGCAATTGAACACCTCCGCCGACCACAGCCGTCGCCCCATCATCTCGGCCAGCGGCGCGTATTCCAGATTGGTCAGCCCCGCGCCGTGCTCGCCCGGCAGGAACATGTTCCACAGCCCCGCCGCGCGCGCCTCGGCCTTCATGGTCTCCATGATCGGCGCCTGGCGCTTGGGATTCTCGTGGACCTGGGCCCAGTATTCCGCCTCGCGCGGGATCACGTTCGTCTCGATGAAGCGCGCGACGCGCTCCTGCCAGTGCAGGCCGCGGTCGGAATGACGGAAGTCCATGGGACGCCTCCTGATGGCGAAACGGCGCGGCCCCGTCGGGAACCGCGCCGTCGAAAAGTCAGTGCGGAGCCGAACTCAACGCTTCAGCAGCGGAGCCAGCTTCTGGGCGATCATCATGTCGCCGGCGATCTTCAGCTTGCCCTGCATGAAGGCCATCATCGGATCCAGCTGGCCGTTCGACAGGGCCATGAAGTCGTCCCACGACATCGACACCGTGGCGTCGGCGGGCTTGTCCTCATTGGTCACCGAGTTCGGCACCGAGGCGCCGTCGATGTAGATCTTGCCGGTGTCGCCCAGATCGATCTTCACGGTCTTGCCCAGACCGGAGTTGTCGCCCACGGCGCCGCGGATGTGTTCGGTGACGGAAGCCAGGTCGGCCATGGTCGTCTCTCCCTGAGATCGGTTGTGGCGTCCGGCCTAGCGCGCCCCCGAAGCGGCGCCAAGATCACGCCGGGTCAAGTTGCCGTCAGCCCCTCGGCCACATCGGCCTTCCGGCGGCGCATCTCGATCAGCCGCACGCACCAGATCGACACTTCGTAGAGCAGCACCAGGGGCACGGCCAGCATCAGCTGGCTGATCGGATCGGGCGGCGTCACGATCGCCGCCACGACCACCACCGCGACAATGGCGTAGCGCCGCCCCTCGGACATCAGCCGGGACGAGATGAGCCCGGCCAACCCCAGCAAAGTCATCACCACCGGCAACTGGAAGCACAGGCCGAACGCCAGGATCAGCGCCGTGACCAGATTCATGTAGTCCGACACCTTGGGCAACAGCGCCGCCGAAACCCCCTGCTGGTCGATGCCCTGACTCAGCGAGAACCACATGACGAACGGCAGCATGACGAAATAGACCAGCGCCGCCCCGGTCAGAAACAGGACCGGCGACGTGATCAGGAAGGGCAGGAACGCCCCCTTCTCGTTGCGGTACAGCCCCGGGGCCACGAACCGCCACAGCTGGTAGGCCAGAACGGGGAAGGCCACGATGATCGCGCCGAACCCGGCCAGCTTCATCTTGGTGAACAGGATTTCCAGCGGCGCGGTGTAGATCAGGTTGACGGTCTGCCCCTCGACCGTCGGCAGTGGCTTCAGCCCCGCGGTGCCGGCGATCAGGTCCCACGGCGACACCGCGCTGTGGCTCCCGCCGCCCGCCGCCTCATGGAAGGCCGCCGCGGCCGCGAACGGCTTCACCAGAAAGATATAGATCGGCTCGGCGAAGGCGAAGCACAGGATGAACCCCAGGATGAAGGCCACCACGCAGATCAGCAGCCGCCCGCGCAGCTCGATCAGGTGATCCATCAGGGGCGCGCGCGACGCCTCGATCTCGGCCTCGTCGCGGTCGTCCCGGCTCACAGGTCCACCGCCTTCTTGCGCGTGACCCTGGGTTTGGCGGCTGACGCCCTCGCCTTGGGCGCTGCGGCCTTGGACGTCGACTTCGCCCGCGCCTTGGTGCCCGGAGTGGCGGCCTTGGCGGGTGTGGCCGTGGCGGCCTTCGCGCGCGGTCTGGCCGCTTTCGTCTTCACCGGCGCAGGCGCTTCGACGGTTGACGCGATCTCCGACGGACCCGGATCGGCGAACTCCTCGGGGCCCGTCAGCAGCGGCTGCGGGGCCGGTGCCGGCGCTCCCACCGGACGGTTCAGGTCGGCGTTGATCTCCCGGAAGGTCGCCTCGGCGTCGGCTCCCAGCGGCACCATCTGGTTGCGGCGCAGGGCGTCGACCTCCTTGCGCAGCTCATCCAGTTCGGACTGGCGCGCCATCTCGTCGAAGCTCGCGCGGAAATCGTTGGCCATGGCCCGCGCCTTGGCCATCGCCCGTCCGAGCTTGCGCATCATGACGGGCAGGTCCTTGGGCCCCACCACAAGCAGGGCCACAAGTCCGATCACAAGGATTTCAAAGCCGCCGATTCCGGGGCCCAGGCCACCCATCCGTCAGGGTCTCCGACGTTCGTTGGTGACTAGCGCTTCAGCTCTTCTTTTTCGGCCTCGGTGCGCGGCAGGCTGCTCACGCCCTCGGCCGGACCGTCCTTCTTGTCCTCGTCCTTCAGGCCGTCCTTGAAGGCGCGGATGCCCTTGGCCGCGTCGCCCATCAGGCCGGACAGCTTGCCGCGCCCGCCGAACAGAAGGGCGATCACCACGATCACGATCGCCCAGTGCCAGATGCTCATCGCGCCCACGGCGTACTCTCCTCATGCGGACCGGTTCGTCGGCCCAAATCTCTAGCGCCGCATATAGGCGCTTAGGTGGCGCGACGCCAAGCGGACCTGTAGTCACGCGCCCCATGAGTCACGTCATCATCCACACCGACGGTGCCTGCAAGGGCAATCCCGGGCCCGGCGGCTGGGGCGCGGTCCTGCAGACCGGACAGGGCCACGAGAAGGAGCTGTGGGGCGGCGAACCGGCGACCACCAACAACCGCATGGAGCTGACCGCCGCCATCATGGCGCTGGAGGCCCTGACCCGCCCCTGCCGCGTCGATCTGCACACCGACAGCCGCTACGTCATGGACGGGATCACCAAATGGATCGGGCCGTGGAAGGCGCGCGGCTGGCTGACCGCCGACAAGAAGCCGGTCAAGAACGACGACCTGTGGAAACGCCTCGACGCCGCCCGCGCCCGGCACCAGGTCAAGTGGCACTGGGTCAAGGGCCACGCCGGGCATGAGCTGAATGAGCGGGCGGACGCCCTGTCGAACCGCTGGATCGAGGAACGCCGGGGCTAGGGCTGGGCGTAAAGGCCGTAGGTCCAGCCGCCGTCGGCGTCGCGCTTCAGCGTGATCCAGCTCGCTTCGATGCAGAGCGCAGCGGTCAGCGCGCCGGTCGTCGATTCGGGCAGCTGGACCAACCGGTCACGAAACGGGTCGGAAGGTCCGCGCCCGGCCACGATCTTCTGCAGGATCCACTCGCCGTCGGTGTGGTACTCCACGCCGGCCCCATCCCGGCCGGTGCAGCCATCGTCATCACACCGGACCGACGCGAACCGGGCGTCGTCCCGCGTCAGCCGCTCGTCGAACCGGATGCTGCCGAAAGCGTCGGACTGCGCCAGCGGCACGCAGGCCAGCGCCCCGGCGAGCGCCAATCCGATCACGCCGCCCGCACCTTCAGCGTCGCGCCCGAGGCATCGGCCACGACCACACTCTGGCCCGGCAGGGGGGCGTCGCCGTCGATCTCGGCGGCCCATTCGGCGCCCGAGACGAAGACCCGCCCCCGACCGTCCACGAAGGGCTGGACCACCTGGGCCCGCTGACCGACCAGCCGGCTGGTGCGGTCGTTGACGTCGGCGGACTCGCCCGGATTGACCCGCTGGATCAGCCGGCGCGACAGCAGGGTCGCGGCGGCGGTCAGCAGGGCGAAGATGGCGATCTCCGCCGTCAGGCCCAGCCTCAGGCCCAGCGCCGTCAGCACCGCCACCACGCCCGCGGCCACCGCCGGCCACAGCAGCCACTCGCTCGAGATGGCGGCCTCGACCGCCAGCAGGGCCACGCCGATCGCCAGCCAGATCCACCAGGGCTGGGCGGCGTGCAGGCTCAGGATCGCGTCCATCGTCCTACTCCGTCAGGGGAACCGAGCCGGCGGGGCGGCGCGGCGGGCGCGGCGGCGCCGGCGGCGCGCTGCG
>JAHJOO010000030.1 GCA_018820275.1 Alphaproteobacteria bacterium | reverse complement strand
GCCGGGGCGGCGCGATGGCGGCCGGCGCGGGGCTCGACGCGGCCGGCCGGCCCGGTGCGGCGTTGAGATCTGCGGTGTAGTCCGGCGTGGACTGGGCCGCGGCGACGCCGGCCGGGGCCAGGGTCACGAGGGCGGCGGCGAGGGCGAGGCGATGACGGGTCATGCCCGCAGCTTCCTCCCTTCGCGCCCGTCCGGCAAGCGCGGCGGGGCTCAGGCGGCCGGCAGTTCGATCCAGAAGGTGGCCCCGGCGCCGGGCGTCGAGGTCACGCCGATGACCCCGCCCTGAAGCTCGGTCAGCCGCTTGGCCAGCGCCAGACCGATGCCGTGGCCCTCGATGGCCGACCGCTCCAGTCCCAGGCGGTTGAAGGGCTCGAACAGCTGGGCCTGCTTCTGCAGGCTCAGACCGGGCCCCCGGTCCGTGATCTCGATCCGCACGCCGCGGGGGATCCGGAGCGCCGCGAAGCGCACCATTCCGCCCGGGGCCCCGTACTTCACGGCGTTGCTGGCGAGATTGCCGACCACCTGCGCCAGACGCTGGGAATCGGCCAGGGCGACCAGGCCGTCGCCGGCGCAGTCCATCTCCAGTCGCAGACCGGCCGCCCCGGGCTGGAGCGCCACCGCGCGGCGCACGTCTTCCAGCAGACCGGGGACGTCGGTGGGTCGCAGGTCGACCTTGACCGCGCCGGACTCGGCCCGCGCCACGTCCAGCAGGTCGTGGGCCAGCGCCTCGACCTGCCGCGCCGTCCTGACGAGCATGTCCGCCATCTCGGCCTGGGCCGGCGTGACGGGCCCGAGCTGACCGCCCTTCCACAGGTCGCCGATGCCGATGACGCCCGCGATAGGGCTCTTGATCTCATGGGCGACGTTGGCGAGCAGGCGCGACTTGGCCTCCGACGCCGCCTCGGCGCGGGCGCGGCCCAGGCGGGCGCGCTCGGCGAGGGCGTCGCGCTCCTCCAGAAGGGCGGCGATCAGGAAGATCGGCAGGCAGCCGAGGAACACCATGATCTGGGCCAGGACGGCCCGGTCGGCAAGTTCGACTCCCGGTCCGGCGAAGGGGCCCAACCCGGCCATCGCCCCGCCGACGGCCGCGAGCGTCACGATCACCAGCGCTGCCGCGATGCCGAGGACCCTCAGACGGACCGCGACGAGGATCATCACCGGAATGATAGCGAAGCCCACCGGCGACCGGATCAGGACGAAGACCTCGGCGGCTACGGCCACGACGAGGATCATCAGGACGCCCGCCTCGACCGCGCGCCACGGGCGCCGCAGGGCGGCGAGGTGCGACCGGGTCAGCGAGACGCCGAAGGCGCCGAACACGGCGATGCCGAGCGCATGCCCGAACCACCAGGTCTGGAACGAGGCGACCGGATCGGCACCGGCGGTGGCGGTGAGCCAGACGGTGGTGAAGAGGGCGGCCGGGATCGGCGCCAGCACGGCACCGGCCATCAGGAACCGGATGGCACCGTCGACGGTGGACAGGTTCAGCGTGGGGGCGAACCGGCGGATCAGCAGCACCGCGCCGACGATCTCGATCATGTTCGCGACAGTGAAGACGACCGACAGTCCGGGCGAATTGCCGGCGAGGATCTCGCCGGCAAGGATGCCGACCATCAGCAGGCCGCCGAAGCAGAGGTCATAGGCGCGGTCGCGCCCGGTCCTGAGCCAGACCGCCACCGCCAGACCGCCCGCGCCCCAGAGCGCCGCGACCAGGCCCGCCGAGCGAGCGAAACTGATGGCCGCCACCACCAGGATCAGGACGCCGACCGCCGTCAGGATGGGCACGAGCGGCTGGGCGAAGAAGGCTGAAGCCCCCTGGGAAGCCGGGACGGTCGACGCGCGCGACGACGCGACGTCGGGGACGGGGTCAGCCGTGTCGAGCACGCGGCTCAGGGGCATGGGAAGGTCACTCGGGCGGATCGAACTGCCCCGAATGAACCACAGGTTTACTAATGATCCCCTGCGTCGCCGGCCAGGACCCGGCCGAACGCCCGCACCGCGGCCGCGGGTCCGTCGACGTGCGCCCAGACCGCGGCGCTGACCGCGACGAAGTCGGCGCCGGCGCGGGCGAGGCCCGCCGCGTTGTCCGGGGTGACGCCGCCGATGGCGACGCAGGGAATCTCCATCGTCTCCTGCCAGATCGTCAGGATTTCGGGATCCGGCCGGTGCGTCGTCGCCTTGGTCGTCGTCGGGAAGAAGGCCCCGAAGGCCACGTAGTCGGCGCCGGCCTCGGCCGCCTCCATGGCGAGGTGGCGGCTGTCGTGGCAGGTCGCCCCGATCATGGCCTGGGGCCCCATCAGGCGGCGCGCCCCGGCGACGGAGGCGTCGTCCTGCCCCACGTGCACCCCGTCGCAGCCCAGCTGGAGGGCCAGGTCGGGCCGGTCGTTCAGGATCACGGCCACGTCGCGGGCCCGGGCGATCGGCGCCAGCCGGCGGACGGCCGCCGCGATCTGGTCGTCGGTCGCCGGCTTCAACCGGATCTGCAACGCCGCCACGTCGCCGGCGGCCAGCGCGGCCTCGAGCGCGGCGGCGAAGGCGTCGAGATCGTTGATCGACGGCGGGGTGATCAGATACAGGCGGCAGGCCGGTCGCGCGGTGGTCATGCGCCCTCCTCCCGCGCCCGGACACGGGCGTCAACCGGCAGCGTGCGAACGACTTGCAATCGCCGCGCCCAACCTGTTAAAGCGAACCAGTCGCATCTTCGGGTCGGGTTCGTCTCTTGTACGTCTGCAACTGCAACGGTCTTCGCCAGCGTGACGTCCGCCAGGCCATCGAGGCCGGGGCGTCGCGCCCGCGCGACGTCTTCGCGCGTCATCAGTGCCAGGCGCAGTGCGCCAAGTGCGTGTGCGACATGCGGAAGATGATCGACGAGACGCGTCAGGCCTGGGCCATGGCGGCCGAATAGCCGCTCCCGACTTTCACTCGCATTTTCAATGCGATGATAAGAGTTCGCAGGTGAAGACTTCCCGGGATGGCGTGCTATCCTGACGCGGACTCACGGCCCTCCCCGGCCGGCGCCGACCAAGGACAGCGATCATGAAGGCCGACCCCGCGATCATCCGCACGCTCAACGCGGTGCTCACCAACGAGCTCACGGCGGTGAACCAGTACTTCCTGCACGCCCGCATGTTCGAGAGCTGGGGCCTGAAGCACCTCGGCCAGGTCGTCTATGACGAGTCCATCGGCGAGATGAAGCACGCCGACATGCTGATCAAACGCGTGCTGTTCCTCGACGGCCTGCCCAACCTCCAGGACCTGCACAAGCTGAAGATCGGCGAGACCGTGGTCGAATGCCTCGGCGCCGACCTGCAGCTGGAATACGGCGGGCGGGAGACCCTGATCGCCGGCATCGCCCAGTTCGAGGAGGCGCGCGACTACGTTGGCCGCGAGATCCTGCAGCGGATCCTGTCGGACACCGAGGAGCACATCGACTTCCTCGAGAACCAGTTCAAGCTGATCGAGATGATGGGCGAGCCCAACTACATCCAGTCGTCGCTGGGCGAGATCGGACCCGACGGGTCGGCGACGGGGCAGTGATCTCCCTCACCTGACCTCCCGCGCGCTGAGGTGGGCGACGGCGGCAATCAGGACCACCGTGCCCAGACCCGCGCCCAGCCCCAGCGCCGTGTTCACGCGCCAAGCCTCGGTCGCCAGCATGTTGACCGGCATCTGCCAGGGGAAGAAGACCCCCTGCTTGGCCGCCGTCGCGACCACCGAGAAGAAGGTGCCGCCGATGCCGATGGCCAGCGCCGGCACGAAGCTGGCGAACCGCATCGCGGTCCAGAACTGGATGGCGATCATCAGCAGGGCGGCGGCCAGAACCTTGGTCAGGACCCAGGCCGTGCCCGCGAAGTCCGCCTGACCGGTGGGGCGGATCGCGGGTTTCAGCGTGGCCGCCAACTCTACCGCGCCGTAGGTGATGGCGAGGTTGAACACGCTCATGAGAACGACGAGACCGAGCACGCAGGCCAGCTTCGCCGAGTAGAGGCGCCAGCGCGGCACGGGCAGGCTGCGGAGGTGGTCCCAGGCCCGGGGCGCATGCTCCATCTGGGCGACGAGCGCTGTCAGGGCCGTGACGCTCATCGGCAACATGAAGAAGGCCCAGATGCCCACGGACGTGGTCAGCCACTGCTCCCAGGGCCCGGGCCGGTCGAACCGACTGATGTTGAAGAAGGCGAAGATGCCGATCAGGCACGGCGCGGCGAGCGCCAGCAACAGGGCCAGCGAGCGGTTCAGCTTTCGGGCCTCGACGGTCAGGGCGGCGAGCATCAGGCGAACTCCTTGGTGCGGGCCGGCGCGGCGGGAGACGCCGAGGCCTGGCGATAGATCCCTTCCAGCGACCGGGCCCGGGTGCCGATGGCGAAGACGCCGATCTCGGCCGCGACCAGGGCGCGGGTGAGCGCGGCGACGGCGGCGTCGTGATCGTCGCCGGGGCGCAGCCGCGCGACGAGGCCGTCGGAGAATTCCGACAAGGTGAGGTCGTGTCCCCGCAGGACCTGGGTGGCGCGCGCCGGGTCGTCGACGCGCAGGGCGATCTCCGGCACCTGGTCCGCCTTGAGTCGCGCCAGGTCGCCTTCCAGCACCAGCCGGCCCTCATGGACGATGCCGACGTGGGTGGCGGTCTGTTCGATCTCGCTGAGCAGATGGCTGGAGAGCAGGACGGTGGCCCCGGTCCGGTCGGGCAGGGCCTTCAGGAAGCGGCGCATGTCGGCAATGCCGTCGGGATCCAGGCCGTTGGTGGGCTCGTCCAGCACGAGCACCGGAGGGGCGCCCAGCATGGCGCGGGCCAGCCCCAGACGCTGCCGCATGCCCAGCGAATAGTCGGAGACCCGGCGGCGGGCGTCGCCGGTCATCTCGACCACCTCCAGCACCCGGTCGACCTCGGTTGCGGCCAGGCCCAGCAGCGTCCGGGTCAGGTCCAGGTTCTCGCGCCCCGACAGATTGGCGTAGAAGCCGTGCGCCTCCAGCAGGGCCCCGACCTTGCGGGCCGCGGCGATGCGGTGCGTCGCCACGTCGATCCCGCACACGTGCGCCGAGCCGGCCGTGGGCTGCAGCAGACCCAGCAGCATCTTCAGCGTCGTGGTCTTGCCCGCGCCGTTGCGACCGAGGAAGCCGTAGACCGCCCGGTCGGGCACCGTCATCGACACCCCGTCCACGGCCGTCCGTTTCCCGAACCGCCGCGTCAGCCCCTTCGTCTCGATCGCCGCCATTCTCGCCTCGCTCGTTTAAGTCTGACATAAAGTTGCAAACGGCGGTCGTTTAAGTCAAGATTAAAGATCAGACAGTTTCGGAGCCCGCGTTGAGCCAGACCGATCTCGTTCGTTTTCGCGCCATGTGCGGGCAGTTCCGCTGGCTGGCCGTGTTCATGGTGGTCAGCGTGGGCAGCCTCCTCGCGCTGCTCCACTTGGTCTTCCCGGCCATGATCGCCGTGCGCGACGGTGCTCCGCCGGACCACTGGCTGGGCGGGCTGCTGTTCGCGTCGCCGACGGCCTTCTATCTGTTCGCGGTCTGGTCGATCGGCCGGGCGATGGGGCAACTCTCGCGCGGCCGGCTGATCCAGAACGCCCTCTCCAGCGGCCTGCGCCGCGTCGGCCTGGCGCTGGGCATGGGCGGCGTCACCAGCGTCTTCGTCGTCACCAACCTGACCCGCGTGCTGGAAGGCGGGCGCGGCGGGTGGCTGCACTTCGACGTCGCGGGGATGACGCTGGGCATGATCGGCGGCGCCCTGTTCCTGCTGGGGCGGGTGATGGACCAGGCCGGCCGGGTCCAGGCCGAGCTGGACGAGATGATCTGATGCCCGTCCACGTGACGCTGGACGCCCTGATCGTCAAACGGGGTCTGAAGGCCAAGGACCTGGCGCAGGCGGTCGGGCTGTCGGAGACCCAGCTGTCGCTGTTTCGCTCGGGCAAGGTGAAGGGCATTCGCTTCCGCACCCTGGCCCGGCTCTGCGCGGCGCTGGATTGCCGGCCGGGCGATCTGCTGGACTATGCGTTCGAGCAGGCCGATCTGGATCCACCCGCCGAAGAGGAGTGATCCGTTTTCCGCGTGACGCGTTGGCCCTGCGACCCCATGCCGACTGGTCCGCGCCGTCGGTCGGAAATATTCATCAGTCCATGAAATCCGGAGCGGTCACCTGATGGACGTCGACGCCCTCCTGCTGTCGCGGATGCAGTTCGCGTTCACGATCGCCTTCCACATCCTGTTCCCGGCCTTCACCATCGGCCTGGCCAGCTTCCTCGCGGTGCTGGAGGGCCTGTGGTTGTGGACGAAGCGGGACGTCTTCAAGACCCTGTATCTGTTCTGGATCAAGATCTTCGCCCTCAGCTTCGGCATGGGCGTCGTGTCCGGCGTGGTGATGAGCTACCAGTTCGGCACCAACTGGTCGGAGTTCATCCGTCTGACCGGCGGGGTCATCGGACCGCTGCTGGCCTATGAGGTGCTGACGGCCTTCTTCCTCGAGGCGTCGTTCCTCGGCGTGATGCTGTTCGGATGGAGCCGGGTCGGCAACAAGCTTCACTTCCTGTCGACGGTGCTGGTCGCGATCGGCACGACCATCTCGGCCTTCTGGATCCTGTCGGCCAACAGCTGGATGCAGACCCCGGCGGGGTTCGAGATCCTGCCGGACGGCCGGTTCGCGGCGACCGACTATTGGCAAGTCATCTTCAATCCCAGCTTTCCGTCGCGGCTGGCGCACATGCTGCTGGCGGCCTTTCTGACGACGGCGCTCGTCGTCGGAGCGGTGTCGGCCTGGCACCTGCTGAAGGCGCGCAGGAAGCCCGACCACCCGGGCGTCGCGGAGAGCCGCGTCGCCCTGGTCATGGCCATCGGCCTGCTGGCCGTGGTCGCCCCCCTGCAGCTGGTGGTGGGGCATTGGTCGGGCGAGGTGGCCCACGAACACCAGCCGTCCAAGCTGGCGGCCATCGAGGGCTATTGGGAGACGAGGCCGGACCAGCCGCTGATCCTGTTCGGCATCCCCGACCGGCGGATCCAGGACAACCATTTCGAGGTCGCCATCCCCGGGCTCGGCAACATGGTCCAGAACGTGCCGCGGGACGAGGCCATCACGGGGCTGGACGCCTTTCCGGTGGCGGACCAGCCGCCGCCGGTGATCCCCTTCTTCGGGTTCCGGATCATGGTGGGGCTGGGCCTGCTGATGATCGCGCTCGGCGCCTGGGGCGCCTGGCTCACCCTGCGGCGCAGGGTGTTCGAAACCCCCGCTTTCCTCCGGTTCGCGGTGGCGATGGGTCCGTCCGGGTTCATCGCGGTTCTCGCGGGCTGGATGGTGACGGAGGTCGGGCGCCAGCCTTGGGTCGTCTACGGGGTCCTGCGCACCGCCGACGCCGTCTCTCCGGTGCTGGCCAGCCAGGTGGCGACGTCGCTGACGGCCTATGTCGTGGTCTACGCCGTGGTCTTCACGGCCGGGGCCCTGTTCATCCTGCGGCTGATGCACGAGGGCCCGGTCGCCGCCGTGACCGAGCCCGAGCCGCGCCAGGACCGCGCGCCGGGAACGCCGCTGGCCAAGGCGCCGGAAGACGCGCCCGGAGACCCGTCATGAGCCTGGACCTTCCCCTGATCTGGGCGGGCCTGCTGGCCGTGGCCGTGCTGCTGTACGTCCTGCTGGACGGGTTCGACCTCGGCATCGGCATCCTGTTCCCCTTCGCCCGGTCGAAGGAGGACCGGGACGTGATGATGAACACGGTCGCGCCGGTGTGGGACGGCAACGAGACCTGGCTGGTGCTGGGCGGGGGCGGGCTGCTGGCGGCCTTCCCCCTCGCCTATTCCGTGCTGATGCCGGCGCTGTACCTGCCGGTGCTGCTCATGCTGGGCGGACTGATCCTGAGGGGCGTGGCGTTCGAGTTCCGCTTCCGCGCGCGCAAGCGGGGCCGCGCCTTCTGGACCCGGATGTTCGCCGGCGGCTCGATCCTGACGACCTTCGCGCAGGGCCTGATCCTGGGCGGCTTCATCCAGGGCGTGACGGTCGTCGACGACCGGTTCGCGGGCGGCGAGTGGGACTGGCTGACGCCCTACACCCTGCTGGTCGCGGCCGGCCTGACCGCCGGCTACGCCTTGCTGGGGGCGACCTGGCTGATGATGAAGACGAAGGACGACCTGCACGGCGACGCCCGCCGGTGGGCCCGGTGGTCGGCCGTGGCCACCGCCGTGCTGCTGGTCGCGGTCAGCTTGGCGACCCTGCTGGTGCATCACCGCATCGGGCTGCGCTGGGGCATCGACACGGCGGAGGTGCTGATCGACTGGACGGTGCTGGGGCCGCGCCTGCTGATCCCGGCGCTGGGCCTGGTCGGGCTGGGTCTCGTGGCGGCGGGGCTCAGACGCGGTTCGCACGTGCGGCCCTTCGTCGGCGCGCTTGTGGTCTTCCTGTCGGGCTATCTGGGGCTGGCCGTGGGCTTCATGCCCTACGTCGTGCCCTATGCCGTGGACTTCCGTCAGGGCGCCGCGCCGGACAATGCGCTGGGGCTCATGCTGGTCGGCGCGGTGGTCATCATCCCCATGATCCTGGCCTACACGGCCTGGGTCTACTGGGTCTTCAGAGGCAAGGTGGATGCCGAGACGGGATATCATTAGGCCGCGGCCGCCGGCCGCTCCCGGAGCGCCGCAGAGGCCTCTGGGGCACAGGCTGGCCTGGTTCGCCGCGCTGTCGCTGGCGTCCTGCGCGGTGGTGGCGCTCGTCGCCTATGCCCTGCGGGCCCTGCCCTTCATGGGCGCGAGCTGAGGGGAACCCCCCGGCCGCCGACGGGCTTCTTTCTCCTGAGCTGGAGGAAAGCATGACCGTCGAAGAAACCCTGGACACCGCCGCGGGCTTCCTGAACGCCGGCGAGCGGCCCGCCCGCCACGTGGCGCTGGGGCTGGCCGTGACCGTCGGGTTCGCCCTCGCGTCGGCCGCCCTCGCCAAGGGCGTGGTCGAGCCGCGCCGCCGCAGCCTGGCCCACGCGGTGCGGCAGGAGGGGGCCGTCACCGAACGTCCGCGGGGCTCGCTGGGCCTGCTCATCCCCGCCGTCTTCTCGGCGACCACCCTCTCGGCGCTGCGCGTGTGGAACGCCCCGTCGCGACGGGAGCGAACCCGAGCCCTCGCGCTGTGGGCGGTGGCCCAGGCCGCGAACGCGGCCCTGCTGGCCTTCCGTCCCGTCAGCCGCGGGGGCCAGGTCGCCGCAGCCATGACCTCGGCCGGCCTCGCCGCCGCCTTCGCGCACGAGGCGCGGCGCGTCGACGTGCGGGCCGGCAAGATGGCGGCACCCTTCGGCTCGACGACCCGGCTGGCCAACCGCATCGAGGACCAGGCGACCGTCCACTGACGGTCCGCGCCTTGCCGCGGGGACCGCCGTCGTCTAGGGACTGCGCCCGTTCCGCGCGCCGCGTCGGCCGCGCCCTCAGACAGCGAATCCCGAATGGCCAAGATCAACGGCAACACCATCAAGCCGGGCATGGTGCTTCAGCACAACGGCGGCCTGTGGGTCGTCACCAAGGCCAGCCACGTCAAGCCCGGCAAGGGCGGCGCCTTCGCCAACGTCGAGGCCAAGAACCTCGAGACCGGCAACAAGCTGAACGAGCGCTTCCGGTCGGAAGACAAGGTCGAGCGCGTTACGCTGGAGCAGAAGGACTTCTCCTACCTGTATGACGGTGGCGACACCCTGGTGTTCATGGACGCCGCGACCTACGAGCAGATCGAGCTGCAGAAGGACTGGGTGGGCGAAGAGCGCATCCCCTATCTGCAGGAAGGCATGAAGGTCGTCATCGAGATGCACGAGGAGCGTCCGATCGGCCTGGAGCTGCCGGACCAGGTGACGCTGGTGGTGGCCGAGACCGAGCCGACGGTGAAGGGCCAGACGGCCTCGTCGTCCTACAAGCCCGCCATCGCCGACAACGGCGTGCGCATCATGATCCCGCCCTACATGTCGGCCGGCGAGAAGATCGTGGTCGACACGACCACCGGCGAATACGTCCGCCGCGCGGACTGACTTCGGCGGCTCCGACCGGGGCCGTCCGCGTTTGAACTTCTCCGCATGACCGGGCGTGACGCCTTGGAGGTCATGCGGACCAGGAGATCCCCATGGCCCTCGCCTCCGCCCTGCTGCAAGTGATGATGGACGCCGTCCGCAAGACGGGGCGGCCGATGATGCGCGACTTCGGCGAGGTCGCGCAGCTGCAGGTGTCCCGCAAGGGGCCGGCCGACTTCGTCACCGCGGCCGACGTGCGCGCCGAACAGACCTTGTTCGAACTGCTGACCAAGGCCCGCCCGGGCTACGGCTTCCTCGGCGAGGAGCGGGGGATGATCGAGGGGACGGACAAGACCCACACCTGGATCGTCGACCCGATCGACGGGACCACCAACTTCATGCACGCCATGCCGCAGTTCGCCATCACCGTGGCCCTGCAGCGCACCGACCACGACGGCCGCAACGAGATCGTCGCCGGGGTGACCTACAACCCGGTCCAGAACGAGCTGTTCTGGGCCGAGAAGGGCAAGGGCGCGCACCTGAACGACACCCGCATCCGCGTGTCGGGGCGCAAGGACCTGGCCGACGGCCTGATCTCGACCGGCCTGCCCTTCCTCGGCCGTCCGGGCCATGCCCAGGCGATCAAGGACCTGCACGGCGTCGGTCAGCGGGTGGCCGGCATCCGGCGGTTGGGCGCGGCCTCGCTGGACCTGGCCTGGACCGCCTGCGGCCGCTACGACGCCTTCTACGAGCGGGGTCTCAACATCTGGGACGTGGCGGCCGGCGTGCTGCTGGTCACGGAAGCGGGGGGGACGGTGACCTCGGTGGACGTCAACGGCGACCCGCTGAACGGCAAGCAGATCGTCGCCGGCAACCCGGACATGCAGACGAACCTGCGCAAGGTGCTGCAGGCGGCCTGATCGGCTATACTGAGGGCATGACGGGTGCCCTCGACGACCTTCTCACCCGCGCGAAGCGACTGCGCGACGGCGGAGACTCTGCGGGGGCGCTGGGTGCCCTCGGCGGAGCCGCGGAGCGCGCGCGGGCGGACCGGGACCCCAGGCTTGCCTACATCTTGCGGCACCTCTCCGACGTCGAACGCCAGACGGGAATGGCCAGGCGGGCCCATGCCGCCGCCGACGAGGCGGTGTTGCTGCTGAGGGCCCAGTCTTCCTCGCTGGATCTCGCCAATGCCTTGCGGCTGCGGGCCCTTGCGGCGGATGCCGCAGGGCTTGAGGCCGCGCCCGACTGGGCGGAGGCTCGCGATCTCTACGCCGGGCTCGACATTCCTGCCGGGGTCGCGGAGTGCGAACTTCACCTGCGATCATGAGGACGTCATCCGGGGCGGGCATGGACGGGACATGCTCCGCGCCCTGCTTTTCTGCCTTCTCATGCTGACGCCGGCGACCGCCTCGGCCCAGACCCTCGTCATCGCGCATCGCGGCGCCTCGGGCGAACGGCCGGAGCACACGCGCGCCGCCTATGAGTTGGCGATCGCGCAGGGCGCGGACTTCATCGAGCCCGACCTGGTGATGTCGAGGGACGGCGTGCTGGTCGTGCGGCACGAGAACGCCCTTTCCGACACCACGGACGTGGCCGGACGCCCGGAGTTCGCCGACCGGCGCCGGACGCAGGACATCGACGGGCGCGCGACGACCGACTGGTTCAGCGAGGACTTCACCCTGGCCGAACTGCGGACCCTGCGGACGCGCGAGCGCCTGCCGGAGCTGCGCGGCACGGTTTTCGACGGCCAGGAGGTGATCCTGACCCTCGAGGAGGTGCTGGACCTCGCCGAGGCGGCCTCGACGCGGTCCGGGCGGCGGATCGGGGTCATCCCCGAGCTGAAGCACCCGTCGCACTTCGCCGCGATCGGCCTGCCCATGGAGGCGGAGCTGGCGGGGATCCTCATGGCCCGCGGGCTGGACGGACCGGACGCGCCGGTGATCGTGCAGAGCTTCGAGGTCGGGGCGTTGAAGACGCTGGACGGCCTCATCGACGCGCCGTTGATGCTGCTGGTCTCGCCCGTCGGCGGGCCGGCGGACCTGCCCGGCACGACCTATGCGGCGCTTCTGACCGACCCGGGTCTGGCCGAGGTCGCGGCCTATGCCGACTGGATCGGGGTCGAGGCCTCGCTGGTCGTCCCCCGCGTGCAGGGCGCCTCGGGGCGGGCCACCGACCTGCCCGCCCGCGCCCACGCCGCCGGGCTGAAGATCGGCGTCTGGACCCTCAGAGCCGAGGACCGCTTCCTGCCGTCGGATTTCCGGGGCGACCTGCGCGGCTGGTTCCGACGGTTCGAGGCGGCGGGGGTCGACGGGGTGTTCACCGACAATCCCGGCGACGTGCGCTGAAGCTCAGTCGCCCCGGAACTGCAGCTCGGCCAACCGGGCATAGAGGCCGCCGCGCGCCACCAGCTCGTGGTGGGTCCCTTCCTCGACCACGCGGCCGGCGTCCATCACGACAATGCGGTCGGCGCGCAGGACGGTGGCCAGACGGTGGGCGATGACCAGGGTGGTGCGCGCCTCCATGGCGTGATCGAGCGCCGCCTGAACCAGATGCTCGTTCTCTGAATCCAGCGCGCTGGTGGCCTCGTCCAGCAGCAGGATGGGGGCGTGGCGGATGAGGGCCCGGGCGATGGCCAGGCGCTGGCGCTGGCCGCCGGACAGGGTCTTGCCGCGCTCGCCCAGAGGGGTGTCGAAGCCCTGCGGCAAGGCCTCGATGAAGCCGCGGGCCTGGGCCCGGTCGGTGGCGTCGAGAATCTCTTCGTCGGTCGCCGAATCCCGGCCGAAGCGGACGTTCTCCGTCGCCGATCCGGAGAACAGCGGTGCCTCCTGCGACACCCAGGCGAAGCGGCCGCGCACCTCGGCCGGATCGGCCTCGCGCACGTCGACGCCTTCGACCGAGACCACCCCGCTCTGCGGATCATAGAAGCGCAGCAGCAGGCGGAAGACCGTGGACTTGCCGGCACCCGAGGGCCCCACCAGCGCCACCGTCTCGCCCGGCCGGACGGTCAGGGAGAAGCCGCCCAGCGCCGGCAGGTCTGGCCGCCCGGGATAGGCAAAGTCGACGCCCGACATCGACACCTCGCCGCGCGGCGGCGTGGGCAGGGCGCGGGGTGAGGCCGGGGCGGCGATCAGGGGCTCGGCCCGCATCAGCTCGTCGATGCGTTCCATGGCGCCGGCGGCCTTCTGGACGTCGCCCCAGCTTTCGCCCAGCGCGCCGACGGCACCGCCGGCGAAGGTCGACAGCAGGACGAACTGCAGCAGGGCGCCGGGGCTCATGCGGCCGGCGACCACGTCCTGGGCCCCCAGCCACAGGACCAGGGTGATGCCGCCGAACATGACGACGATGATCAGGGCCGTCATGACCGCGCGCGCCTTCATGCGGATGATCGAGGTGGCGAAGGAGGCCTCGACCGCCGCTTCGAACCGGCCGATGGCCGTGCCCTCGCGTCCGAAGGCCTGGACCGTCTCCACCGCGTCGACGCTCTCGCCGGCCGAGGCGACGGCGTCGGCGAAGGCGTCCTGGGTCTTCACCGTCAACCGCCGGACGATGCGGCCGAACAGGAACAGGGGCACGATCAGCAGTGGCACGACCAGCACCACAAGACCCGTCAGCTTGGGCGAGACGAAGAACAGCAGGATGATCGCCCCGACCAGGGTCAGCAGGTTGCGCAGGGCGTAGGAGACGGAGGTGGTCAGCAGGGTCTCGACCAGCGAGATGTCGGTCGTCAGGCGCGACAGCACCTCGCCGGTCCGCATCTTCACGTAGAAGCCGGGGTCGAGGGTCAGGACGCGCCGGAACAGGCCCTCGCGCAGGTCGGCGACGATCCGCTCGCCCGTCCGCGTGACGAAATAGTAGCGGAAGGCCGTGGCCAGCCCGAGAAAGAGCGCGTTGGCCCCCAGCAGGCCGAACCACAGGTTCAGACCGGCACCGCTGTCCAGAAAGCCGTTGTCGATGGCGCCGCGCGCCGTGATCGTCAGGCCCAGCGACGCCGAGGTGGACAGCAGCAGCCAGAGCGCCGCCATGCCCGCATGGCCGGCGTGGGCGGCCGCATAGGGCAGCAGGCGGGCCAGCGGCCGGACATTGCGGCTGCGCGCGCGGCGCTCGCCAGCCTCGGCCAGACGTTCCGACAGCTGGGCCCCCGCTCCGGGACGGCCGTCGGCGTTCGGAGCGGAGGTGGCGGCGGCGGCGTCGGTCATGCCCGCGCCTCTTGCCCCGGAACCGTCTCCGGTGTAAACGCCCGCCCTCGCCGCAGGCCCCGCCTGCGGCTTACGTCATTCTTGCGCACCGACGGTCGGCATCGTCACCGCGCGTTTCTGGACCGGATCATCGCCATGAAGGCCGACACCCACCCCGACTACCACTTCATCACCGTGACGATGACGGACGGCACCAGCTACCAGACGCGGTCGACCTACCAGAAGGAAGGCGCGACGCTGAATCTGGACATCGATCCGCTGACGCACCCGGCCTGGACCGGCGGCAACGCCCATCTGATGGACCGCGCCGGCCGCGTCTCGAAGTTCAACAACAAGTTCGCCGGCTTCATCAAGAAGTGAGCCGATCCGGCGCGTGTGCGCCGGGACACAGGATGCGGCCTCGTGTCGCCCGAGCGCCGGTCCCAGGGGGCCGGCGCTTTCGATTCCGCCGGAACGTCGATAAGCTGGCTCACGTTTCCCATATGGGACGCGGGCGGCGAGCGTCGACGCCCGAAAGCGTGAGACCGGACCGAGCATGAACCGTCGCGAACTGGGTATGGGCGCCGCCACGGCGGCCATGATGGCCATGACGACGCCGGCCGGGGCCCAGTCCCGGGATCCGGACGCGGTCCAGTTCTACAACACCTTCAACGAGCAGTTGGCGCGCCTGCCGGCCACCATCCAGCCCGACGTCCGCGCCTTCTACGAGAAGAACGGCTGGACCCCGGTGTGGACAGCGGCGCGGGTGCAGGCCCTGCGGACGGTCGCGTCGCGGGCCGAGCGGCACGGCCTGGCCCAGGGCGACCATTTCGATTTCGACCGACTGGCCGCCGACCGCGCGCGGTCGGAGATGCTGACCACCGCGGCCCTGCTCGACTACTGCCGCGTCCTGTCCGAGGGGCGGATCCGGCCGGAGACGGTCGAGGATCTGTGGGAGATGCGCAAGAACCGCGTCGACCTGCCGGGCGGCTTGCATGACGCCCTGACCCGCAACGCCCTGCTGGACTGGGTCGAGGGCCTGGCCCCCACCGACATCGGCTATGCCAACCTGTCGGCCGGCTACGTCCGCTATCGCCGCCTGATCCGCGACGGCGGCGGCTGGCCGGCCTTCCGTCCGGGCGCCAACATCGAGCCCGGCCAGAGCGACCCGCGCATCCCGGTGCTGATCGAACGCCTGATGGCCGAGGGCGACGTCTCCGCGCCCGTGGGCGCGCGCTTGCTGGCCGAGGGCCTGGTGTACGGACCGGAACTGCAGGAGGCCGTGCGCGGCTTCCAGGTGCGCCACGGCCTGCTGGGCGACGCCCGCATCGGCTCGGGCACCCAGCGGTCGCTGTCGGCGACCGCGGAGAACCGCGCCCGCCAGATCGCCCTGAACCTGGAGCGCCGGCGCTGGCTGGCCCGCGACGTGCCGGACGAGCGCATCGAGGTGAACACGGCCGCCGCGATCATGGTCTACTGGAAGGACGGCAAGCCGACCCATTCCAACCGCGTCGTGGTCGGCACGCCGGCCAATCAGACGCCCAGTCTGGAAAAGCCCTTCGCCTCGGTCGTGGCCAATCCGCCCTGGTACGTGCCCGCAGGCATCGCCCGGAACGAGATCCTGCCGCGCGGACCGGCCTATCTGGCTGCCAACGACATGTATGTGCAGAACGGCACCGTGATCCAGCGCGCCGGACCGCAGGCCGCCCTTGGCTATGTCAAGTTCGAGCTGCGTGACAGCTACGCCATCTTCCTGCACGACACCCCGTCCAAGGCGGCGTTCAACAACGCCTATCGTCACCGGTCGCACGGCTGCGTGCGGGTGCAGGGCGCCATCGACTTCGCCCGGCTGCTGCTGTCGCCCGATCCGGCCAAGCTGGGCGAGTTCGACACCGCGCTGGACAGCCGCCGCACCACGCGGGTGACGACGGGCCGCGAGATCGGCGTGCGCCTGCTGTACTGGACGGCCTTCGTCGACGGCCAGGGCCGCGTCGCCTTCCGCGAGGACGTCTACAAGCGCGACGACAAGCTGGCCGACGCCCTGGGCATCGCCGTGAACCTGCCGGCCCCGATCATCGACGGCCGTGCCGACGAGAACGACGTCGGGCCGTAGGACCTAGTTTCTGAACGCCGCCGTCAGGCGATCCATCTGGCTGAGCACGGGATTGACCGGCTCGTCGGCCTCCAGGTCCACGTACATGCGACGATCCAGATGCAGGGCGCGCTCGTAGAGGCGCTCGGCGCGGACCACGTGTTCCACCAGGGCAATGGGCAGGTCGGGGTGGCTGGGCTCCGTGCGCGGGCGCGGCGCGGCGAGACGGTAGCGGGCGTCGCAGGCGACCTCGGGCGTCATGTCGCCTTCGCGCACCGCGCGTTGGACCAGCAGCCACGACGCCATCTGCATCAGACGCGTCGTCAGCGACATGCTCTCGGACGCATAGGCCAGGGCCGCGGCGCGGCTCAGCAGCTTGGATTCCCGCCGGCCGTCGCCGTCGAGATACGCGGCGACCTCCTCGACCAGCTCCATGCCCTCGCGGAAGGTGCGTTCGAACAGTTCAGAGGCGGCGAATTCGCGCACCACGACCGCGCGCGGTCGACCGGAGGCGACGTCGGGACCGGCGTCGTCAATCATGGAATCCATCGACAGCATACGGGAACGCTCTTGGCACGCGCGGACGGACGGGGCCCGCATCCTCCCGGTGTGCAACGGTCATGCCAGCGGCGTCCACCCGTCACCGACCGAAATTGAACAGGGCGTCGGCCGCGGACTTGCGTGCGGCCTTTTTGTCCATGGCCGCGCGGGTGCGCACGATCTCGGCCTCGAGCGCGGCGATGCGCTCCTCACAGTCCTCGACGGAGTGCAGGTCCAGATCCTCGCGTCCCAGTTCGGCCAGTGGGCCCCTTACGCGCCGGGGCTCCAGATCCTCGAACGACATGACGGCCTCCCTTGGCGGCGCTCGACCTAGCCCTCTATGAAGCGCCGGGGCGCGGCGCTTGGCAAGCGAGGACCGGATGCGGGCGATCGGGATAGACGGCGGAACGGGACCGGCCGAGGCGCTGCGGGTGTTCGAGGTCCCGGATCCGACGCCGGGTCCCGGCGAAATCCTGATCCGCGTGCACGCCGCCGGCGTGAACCGGCCGGACCTGCTGCAGCGCGCCGGCCTCTATCCCGCGCCGCCGGGGGCCAGTCCGATTCCGGGACTTGAGGTCGCCGGCGACGTTCGGGCCGTCGGCACCGCCGTGGAGCGCTGGAAAACGGGTGACCGGGTCTGCGCCCTGCTGGGCGGGGGCGGCTATGCCGAACTGGCCGTGGTGGACGCGCGCCACGCCCTGCCCGTTCCCGCCGACCTGACGCCGCACGAAGCCGCCGCGCTGCCCGAGACGGTGACGACCGTCTGGGCCAATGTGTTCGAGGCGGGCGGACTGAAGCCGGACGAGACCCTGCTGGTCCACGGCGCCACCAGCGGCATCGGCGTGACGGCGATCCAGATGGCGAAGGCGCACGGCGCGCGGGTGATCGCCACGTCGAGGGGGGCCGGGAAGGCGGCCGAGGCCCTGAGGCTCGGCGCCGACGTCAGCCTCGACGCCACCACCGTCGATCTCGCCGCGGCGGTCCGCGGCGCAGGCGGCGCCGACGTGATCCTGGACATGGTCGGGGCGGCCTATGCGGGCGTGAACCAGGCAGCGCTGAACGCCTTCGGGCGCTGGGTCGTGATCGGAACCCAGTCCGGTGCGCTGGCGGAGATCGATCTGATGCGGCTGATGCTGAAGCGGCAGGTGCTGACCGGATCCACGCTGCGGGCGCGGCCGGCGGACGAGAAGGCACGTCTGATCGCCGAGGTCGAGCGCAGGGTCTGGCCCTGGGTTGCGCAGGGCCGGGTCAGGCCGCCGATCGACGCTGTCTTCCCGTTGGACCGGGCGCGGGACGCCCACCTCCGGCTGGAGGCGGGCGCCCACGTCGGCAAGATCGTGCTGACGGTCTGACGCTTACCAGCGCCCGCCACCACCGCGCACCGGACGCAGGGACGAGATGCGGTCGTTCAGCCCGGTGTTGCCGAGATTGCGCACGTCGCCGTCGATGATCCGGCAGGTGCCGCGGAAATAGGCGTCGGTGCAGACCTCCCACCGTCCGCGCAGCTGCATCGAGCTGATGCGGTCGTTGAAGCCGGTGTTGGCCAGGTTCGGCACCTCGCCGTCGATCCGCTGCGACGCGCCGCGATAGTTGGCGTCGGTGTAGATCACCGCGGAGCCGCGACCGCCGCCGGCACCGGGACGGTCGTCGCCCCAGCCGCCGCCGGGGCGACCCGGCCGGTCCTCGTAGGTTCCGCGATGCGGTCCGCAGACCAGACGGCCGTCGTCGTTGGCGATGTTGTACGGACCGCACTGGGTCAGCTCGATCGACGTCCCGCGCAGCCGCCCCTGGCGGTCGCGGCAGTCGGCGTACAGCCGCCCGCGGTTGACGTACTCTTCCTGACAGCTGTCGCGGTAGCTGCCGCGCGGCGCCGCACGCTGGGCGCCCGGGTCCTGGGCGTAGGCGGGGTCCTGGGCGGACAGGGCGAACGCGGCCACGGCGGCCAGTTCCAGGATCGACATGTTTCCCTCCTCAAGGAAAGCTCCGACGCACAACGCGTCCTGACGACCCTTGTTCACCCTCGCAGATGAACCTTGGCTGTACGAGATCGGGGCGATCGCGAAGACGCGGGATTCCGTTCCCTTTTCCGACGAACGCGCCTATAGGCATGTCATTCCGCGCCCGGCCGAAAGGTCGGGCGCCGTCATTTCCGGCGCGTCGCACGTCCGCGGCCGCCCCGCACGGGAAACGTCATGACCGACATCCTCATGCCCAAGGCCACCGCGGTCTGGCTGGTCGAGAACACCTCGCTGACCTTCGAGCAAATCGCCGACTTCTGCGGCCTGCACCCGCTGGAAGTGCGCGGCATCGCCGACGGCGATGTGGCGCGCGACATCCGCGGCGCCGACCCGCTGGTCAACGGCCAGCTGACCCGTGAGGAGCTGGACCGCGCCCAGAATGACGACTCCTACCGCATGAAGGCGGTCGTCAGCCGTCACGCCGAACTGCTGAAGTCGGCCAAGCCGGCACCGAAGTACACGCCGGTGTCGCGTCGTCAGGACCGGCCGGACGCCATCATGTGGTTCGTCAAGAACCACCCCGAGGTGACCGACGCCCAGATCGCCAAGATGCTGGGCACGACCAAGGCCACGATCGAGAGCGTCCGCAACCGCACGCACTGGAACACGGCCAACATCAAGCCGGTCGACCCGGTGACCCTGGGCCTGGTCGGACAGCTGGCGCTGGACGATCTGATCAAGAAGGCCGCCGAGAAGAAGGCCCGCGACGACGCCAAATCGGGCGGGGCGACCCTGCGCGCGGCCGGCGAGGCCGAGGCGGCCGCCGCCGAACCGGAGTTCGTGCCGGAAGAGGAAGAGCGGCGGGGCCCTTCGCACACCGCCGAGTCGGTGTTCGGTCCGCGCGACTGAGCGGAAATGAAGACGGCCCCGGGGATGATCCCGGGGCCGTCCTCGCTCTGGAGCGGATATCAGGACGTCAGCGGGCGTCCTGCAGCGCGTTGATCTGGTCCTTCAGCCTGAGTTTCTGAAGTTTGAGCGCCTTCAAGTGCAGCGAGTCCGCGGACGGATGCCCCGCTTCCTGCCGGATGGCCGATTCCAGCGAGCGGTGACGGTTTCCCAGTTCGCGAATACGAGACTCGATGGTCATGGCTTGCGCCTCCATGTCTTAGGGACAAGAGCAGTGAGCCTCGCTATTGACGCGCTGTGGAATCACATTCCGGTGACGCTCGCCAAGCGCGATGCCCGAACCCAGCCTGGACGCGAAAATGGCCGATGATGTGAACGGAGCCGTAGCGGAACGCCCCCGGGTGGTGGTCGGAATCTCCGGCGCGTCGGGCGTGATCTACGGCGTGCGGGCCCTGGAGGCGCTGCGAGAGCTGGGCGTCGAGACCCATCTGGTGGCCACCAAGGCGGCGCTTCTGACCCTGGCGCAGGAGACCGATCTTGGCGTCGGCGACCTCGAGGCCCGCGCCGACGTGACGCACCGGCTGGCCGACGTCGGGGCGTCGATCGCCTCGGGCAGCTTCCGCACGCGGGGCATGATCGTGGCGCCGTGCTCGGTGCGGACCATGAGCGAGATCGCCACGGGCGTGACCTCGTCGCTGCTGACGCGCGCGGCCGACGTGACGCTGAAGGAGCGCCGACCGCTGGTGCTGATGGTGCGGGAGACGCCGCTGCACCTCGGGCACCTGCGCACCATGACCGCGCTGGCCGAGATGGGCGCGGTGATCGCCCCGCCGATGCCCGCCTTCTACGCCCGCCCGACGGGCCTGGACGACCTGATCGACCAGTCGGTCGGGCGGGCCCTGGACGCCCTCGGCCTGGACTGGGCGGCGACCCGGCGCTGGACCGGCTTGCGGACCAAATGAGCGCGGCCGGGCGTCTCTGGGCCTGGGCGGTGGAGGCCTATGGGCGCGAGGGCGTGTCCGAGACCTGTCTCTCGCTGCAGGACCGCGACGGTCAGAGCGTGCCGTTGCTGCTGTTCGGAGCCTGGGCCGCGATGGCCGGCCGGGCGCTGGACGACGAGGCGGTTGAGGCCGCCTGCGACGTCGCCCGCGTGTGGGAGGAGACCGCCGTGGCCCCGCTGCGCGCCGTTCGTCGGGCGCTGAAGGCGCCGGTCATCGACATGGCGGCCGAGGCGCGCGAGACCGTGAGGGCGAGGGTGAAATCGGCGGAGCTGGAGGCGGAGCGACATCTGCTGGCAGGGCTGGCCGAACTGGCCGGCGCGCCGGGCCCGCAGCGGGATCCCCTGCCCGATCTGGTCCGCCTGTCGCGCGCGTGGGGAGGTCCCCTGCCCCGCCCCGCGCTGGCGCGTCTGGCCGAACGGCTCGCGTCGTGAGATAAGCCGCCGCCCGCGGATGAGACCATGAACGACGAACAGGTTCCCGACGAAGTCGAGCTGGCGCTTCGGGCCCGGCTGAAGATCCTGCAGCAGGAGCACGCGGACCTCGAGGCCTCGATCGAGGCCCTGGGCCACATGCCCATTCCCGACCAGCTGATGATCGCCCGCCTGAAGCGGAAGAAGCTGACCCTGCGCGACGAAATCGTGAGGATCGAGGCGCGGATCCTGCCGGACATCATCGCCTGAGGGCTCGGGCCGGGGGGCCTAGGTCCTGCCTTTCTTCCGGACCCACATGGCGGCGTCGGCCTCGGCCAGCCAGACCTCGGGGTCGTCGTGAGCGGCGAAGGCGCGCACGCCGAACGATCCGCCCAAGGCCGTGCGCCGCCCCTCCCAGTCGAACCCCTCGACCGCCAGCGCCTCGGCCAGGCGTCGCGCCTTCTCGCGCCCCTCATCCACGCCGGCGTTCAGCATCAGCAGGCCGAACTCATCGCCCCCGAGCCGGCCGACCACGTCGGACTCGCGCAGGTTGGCGACCATGAGCTTGGCGACCCGGACCAGGGCCGCATCGCCCGCCGCGTGTCCCAGCGCGTCATTGACGGATTTGAAGCCGTCCAGATCGAGATACAGCAGACAGGCCGGCGTGCCGTGGCGGCGGCAGTAGGCCATGGCGCGGTTCAGCGCTTCGACGAAACCGCGACGGTTCAGGGTCGGCGTCAGCACGTCGTGATCGGCCGCGGCCTCCGCGGCCTCCGCCCGCGCCTTCAGGGCCGCCACCTCGGCGCGCAGACGCTCGACCTCGGCCTGCAGGTCGGCGTCGGACCGGACTTGGGCGGCGGGCAGGGACACGGCGCACTCGGGAAGGACGCGACTCAACCGGCGGCGTCGACCGATCCTATCCCGACCGGTTGCGGGCGCAACGCGAAGGCCGTAAACCCCGCGCTTTCCCGGCGAGGGGGGTCCCGCATGACCGCAGCGGCTCAGGTGGCCATCGTCATGGGCAGTCGGTCGGACTGGCCCACGATGAAGCGCGCCGCCGAGACCCTGGACCGGCTGGGCGTCCTCTGGACGGCCCGGGTCGTGTCCGCCCACCGGACCCCCGACCGGCTGGTGAGCTTTGCCCGGGGGGCCGCCGACGCGGGGTTCCAGGTCGTGATCGCCGGGGCCGGCGGCGCGGCGCACCTGCCGGGGATGGTCGCCTCGATGACGGAGCTGCCGGTGATCGGCGTGCCGGTTCAGTCGAAGGCCCTGAGCGGGCTCGATTCCCTGCTCTCCATCGTGCAGATGCCCGGCGGCGTACCGGTGGCTACGGTGGCCATCGGCGAGCCGGGGGCCACGAACGCGGGGATTCTGGCGGCCCAGATCCTGGCGCTCGGCGACGCGACCCTGGCGGGCCGGCTGAAGGCCTTCCGCGAGGCCCAGACCGAGGCGGTCCACGAGACGGTCGAGGACTGAGTGGCGGCGCTTCCTCCCGGCTCGACCCTCGGCATTCTCGGCGGCGGCCAGCTGGGCCGGATGCTGTCACAGGCGGCCGGGCGGCTGGGCTTCGACGTCGTCATTCTGGATCCCGAGGACAACAGCCCCGCCGGGCGAGTGTCCCGCGGCCAGATCGTGGCACCGTACGACGATCCCAACGCGCTCGACGTCATGGGCCGGGTCTGCGACGCGGTGACCTTCGAGTTCGAGAACGTGCCCGCCGCCTCCGTCGACCGGATCCGCGCGGGCGGGGCCCGGGTCGCACCGGGACCGCTCGCGCTGGCGGTGGCCCAGGACCGGCTGCAGGAGAAGTCCTTCCTGAACGGGGTCGGGGCGCGCACCGTTGATTTCCATCCCGTGGACTCCGAAGCGGACCTGAGAGCCGGCCTGGCGAAGCTCGGCCTTCCCTCGGTGCTGAAGACCCGACGCGAGGGCTATGACGGCAAGGGCCAGGTGTGGGTGAAGTCGCCGCGGGGCGTGGCGGCGGCCTGGGCTGCGCTGGGCGGGCGGGCCTGCATCCTGGAGGCGCGGGCGGACTTCGTGCGGGAGCTGTCGATCATCGCCGCCCGCGGCGAGGACGGGGCGCTCGCCGTCTATCCGCTGGGCGAGAACCGGCATGCGGGCGGCGTGCTGCGCACCACCGTGGCCCCGGCCGCCGTCGATCCCCGGACCGAGAAGGCCGCCAGGCGCATCGCCCGGGCGGTTCTGGAGGGGCTGGGCTACGTCGGCGTAATCGGCATCGAACTGTTCGACCTGGGCGAGGGGCGTCTTCTGGTCAACGAGATCGCGCCGCGCGTCCACAACACGGGCCACTGGACCCAGGACGGGTGCGTCTGCGACCAGTTCGAGCAACACGTCCGCGCCGTGATGGGCTGGCCGCTGGGGCCGACGGCCGCCCATTCCGGTGTGGAAATGACGAATCTTCTGGGCGAGGAGGTCGAGCGCTGGGCCGCCCTGTCGGGCAAACCCGACATGCGCGTCCACCTGTACGGCAAGGCCCCGGCGCGCGCCGGACGCAAGATGGGGCACGTCAATCGCGTGCGCCCGCTGCAACACTGACGCCCAAGCTTCCCCAACGGCATCTTGCGTCCCCGAAAATCCGGCGCACACTGATCTTCAACGGCCGCGAACACCGACGGTCGAGGGAGGATCATCGATGTCTCGTTTCCTGCGCACCGCCGCGCCCGCGGCGCTGGCCATTGCCGCCGTGTGCGGCCTGGCCTCCGCGGCTTCGGCCCAGAGCTACGGCCGCCTCGTCGTCTTCGGCGACAGCCTGAGCGACAACGGCAATCTGTACGTCGCCAGCTTCAACACCCAGCCGCCGGCGGCCTTCTATTTCAACGGCCGGTTCTCCAACGGGCCGGTGTTCACCGAACTGCTGGGCTTCGACGCCGGCCGCTCGGCCGCCGGCGCGCCGGTTACCGGCAGCATCAACTACGCCTACGGCGGCGCGCGCACCGACAGCTCGGCCTTCCCGCCCGGAATGCGCAACCAGCTGCTGGCCTACACCGGCGCGGGCGGCACCTTCGGGGCCAACGACCTGGTCAGCGTGCTGGGCGGCGCCAACAACATCTTCCAGGGCATCGGCCCCGCGGTCGCCTCGGGCACGCCCCAGGCCTTCATGCAGAGCGTCTCGACCTCGGCAGCCGCTGACGTCAACTTCATCGTCAACTCCGTGGCCGGCGCGGGTGCCGGGACCATTCTGGTCACCAACCTGCCCAAGCTCAGCCTGACGCCGCAGTTCCGCTCGGGTCCGAACCTGGCCGCGGCGCCCCTGGCCGACTTCGCGGTCACGACCTTCAACGGGTCCCTGTCCACCCGCCTGTTCGCCACGGCCGCCGCGCAGCCGGGCACGAACATCATCCTGATGGACATCTTCAAGATCGGGGACATGATCGCGGGTTCGCCGTCCAGCTTCGGCTTCACCAACGTGAGCGACGCCTGTTTCAACGAGACGACGCTGTCGGTCTGCGCGACGCCGAACACCTACTTCTACTGGGACGGCGTGCACCCGACGGCGGCCGGTCACGAGCTGCTGGCCACCCTCGCCGAGGACTACCTCTATTACGGTGATGCCGGAGCCAGGACCGCGTTGCAGGGCGAGACGGCGATGCGCTTCCGGGAGGACATGCTGGACCTGTCGTCCGAGGGCCTGTCCGGCTCGCGCGCCTGGGAGGCCGGCACGCACCTGACGTTCGGCGCCCTGTACGACTCGACCGAGTTCGACGCCCGCAGCCTCGTGCCCGAGGCGGAATCGCAAGGGGCGGGCTTCCGGGCCGGCCTGGTCTGGAGCTCCTCGCCCAGCTGGCGGGCTTCGGTGTCCGCGTCGCTTCGCAACGCCGAGGTGACCTCGATCGGCCAGACCTTCGACGTCGAATCCTATGCGATCGACGCCGCCCTGGGATGGCGGTCGGGGTCGATGTTCGCCAACGTCAGCGCCGGCGCGGGCGTGGACGACTACGAGGACATCACGCGGCAGACCACGATCGCGCCGGTGGTCCACACCGCCGAGACGCGCGGATCCAGCGTCGGCGCGCGGGCCCAGGCCGGGGTCTGGTTCGGTGCCGGCGACTTCCAGATCTCACCGCGGGCGGCGATCACCTGGACGTCCAGCGACGTGGACGGCTACTTCGAGCAGGGCGTGGCCGCCCAGTACCGCTATGAGGACCGCACGGTCCAGGCCACGACGGCCGAGGCGACCATCCGCGCCGAGACCCACAAGGGCGGCACGACGATCTTCTTCGAGGGCGGGTACCGCGACGAGCTGGACGACGGATCCGACGCGGTCGGCACCTCCATCGCCGGCAGCCCGTCCCAGGTGCTGTATCGGGAGGTGGAAGGGCCCTTCGGCGGCCACATGCTGGCCTCGGCGGGGATCGAGGGCGAATGGGCCGGAATGAAGGTGTCGGTCGGCTATCGCGGCCGCTTCGGCGAGCACGCTGACAGCCACCAGGGCGGCATCCAGTTCACCATCCCGCTGCCGTAGAAGCGGAACACGCTGACGATCTGCAGAGGGCGCGGGCCAAAAGGTCCGCGCCTTTCGCCTTTTGGTTCCGGGGGTGCGGCGGTCCGCCGCGCCCCGCGCCTCATTGCCGTCCCACCGGCCCCTATAACGAGCCCCTCATCCGCGCCGGGCCGCAGCGTCCGCCGCCTCCAGTTCGCCGAACGAAGCCGACAGGGAGACGCCGCACGCATGCGACGCCTTATGCCGACCGTCCGCCGCATTCTGACCCACACCGGTCAGGCCGCCGCCCTTTCCATCACCGCCGTGCTCGCCATGGCCGCCGCCCCCTATGCCGACCCGGACCCCCTTGTGCTCGAGGTCGCCGCGACCCCGGCCGCCGTGCCGGTCGTGGCAATGGCCGAACCGGCCGGCCCCGTCCTGCGCGAGATCGCCTTCCACGCCCCGGTAAAGGGCTTCGCCGTCAACTCGCGCTACGGTACGCGCCGTCTGGCGGGTGAAGCCGCGGCGCGGGCGCACAAGGGCGTGGATTTCGCCGCGCCCACCGGCACCGGAGTCTTCGTGGCCGCCGAGGGGACGGTGCTGCGGACCGGGAATCAGCCGAGCGGCTTCGGCCGCTTCGTCGAGGTCCGGCATCCGAACGGCATGACCACCCTCTATGCGCACCTCAGCCGCGTCGACGTGCGCTCGGGTCAGCGTCTGTACTCGGGCGAGCGGGTCGGTCTGGTGGGATCGACCGGCTATTCGACAGGTCCGCACCTGCATTTCGAGGTGCGCCGCAATGGGGCGCACGTCGATCCCGGCCGCATCATGGGCCGGACCTTCAACGTCGTCGTCGAGGGCTGATCAGGCGGGCTTGCGGCCGATCCGGCTGCTGAACCAGCCCCCCGCCAGGATGGTCAGGATCGCCGCGGCCGGAAACCAGACCGGGTGCGGCAGGCTGTAGACGTTGGCGAAGGTGGCCATGATCAGCAGGCCGGCCGGCACGCCCGTGGGCCAGCTGCGATCCTTGGCCACGACCGCGGCGATCCAGCCGCCGACGAAGGCGGCGACGCCGTAGCCGACGATGACGACGGCGTATTTCCAGGCCGGCATGGCGGCCATGAAGGCCGCCACCGCTTCGGCGTCGCGCCAGTTCATGTCCGCCGGGGGCGGCGAGACCAGGTGGATGCCCGCCTGCCAGGCCGTGACGACGGCGAAGGCCACGACGGCCCCGACGATCGCGCCGAGAATCTTCTGGAACATGGTCGGCCCCTCCCCTTGTCCAGCGGTTGTCCTGCGGATGGCCGCAGCGGTCAATCCGTGGAACATGACGCGGAATTCATGAAGCGGCGTGCGCCCGCGGTTGTCAAACGTCCTTTACACCCCTAGCCTTGCGATCGGTCAGACTTGAAGGATTACGGCATGGCGGCGGCATTGACGCTGGAAGGCATCGGCAAGCGCTACGGCGACTTTCAGGCGGTGCGCGATCTCAGCTTTTCGGTCGGCAAGGGCACGATCTGCGGCTTCCTGGGGCCCAACGGCGCGGGCAAGACCTCGACCCTGCGCATGATCCTGGGCCTGCAGCCCCAGACCGAAGGGCGGCTGGAAATCCTCGGGGCCGCCGACGGGCGCAAGGTCCGCGACCGCATCGGCTTCCTCCCGGAAGAGCGCGGCCTTTACAAGAAGATGACGCCGATCGACGCCATCGCCTTCTTCGGCGCGCTGAAGGGCCTGCCCATGGGCGAGGGCAAGCGGCGCGCGCGGGCCATGCTGAAGGATCAGGGCCTGGAGCACGCCCAGACCAAGAAGATGAAGGAGCTGTCCAAGGGCATGGCCCAGAAGGTGCAGCTGATCGCCTCGGTCGTGCATCAGCCCGAGTTCGTGATCCTGGACGAGCCCTTCTCGGGCCTGGACCCGGTCAACCAGCAGGGGCTGGAGGCCATGATCCGCGGTCTGGCGGCCAACGGGGCGACCGTCCTGTTCTCCACCCATGTGATGCAGCACGCCGAGCGGCTGTGCGACACGGTCGTGCTGCTGGCCCGGGGGCAGAAGGCGTTCGAGGGCACGGTCGACGAGGCCAAGGCCACCACCCGCCGCTTTCTGGAGCTTGAGGGCGAGATCGCCGAGGATGCGGCGAGGGCCCTGCCCGGCGTGGTCGCCGTCGAAACCCTGCGCGCCGACGGTCCGGTGCGGGTGCTGAAGGCCGAGCTGGCCCCCGGCGGCCGCGGACAGGAGGCGCTGAAGGCGGCCTTCCTGAACGGGCTGGATGTGCGCCGCTTCGAGCTGCGCGAACCCACCCTGCACGACGCCTTTATCGGCCTGACGGGCGACGACCCGAACCAGGACCAGACCGTCCGCCGCGAGACCGCTTCGGAGGCCGCCCGATGAACCGCACGCTTCTCATCGCCCGGCGCGAATACGCCGCCTACGCCAAGACCGTCGGCTTCTGGCTGTCGCTGCTGGCCTTTCCGCTGTTCGCCGTTCTGGGCGGCGCCATCCCCATCCTGATGCGGACGTCCGAGCCCGTGCGCGCTGTTGTCCTGATCGAGGAAGGTCCGGCGGCGGTGGGCCTGGCCGGTTCGGTCCGCGACGCCCTGCGCGCCGACGCCGAGCGCCGCGCCGAGGCCGCCGCCCGCGCCCAGGACGCCGCGGTCAAGGCCACGGGCATTCCCAAGGAGGCCGTCGAACAGGCCGAGAAGAGCCAGGGCGGAGGTCTGCGCGAATCCCTGAACCGTCAGCGCCTGCGCATCGTCGACACGCCCGCGGTCCTGGCCGCCGCGGTGCCGGGCGAGGCCCAGACCGAGGCCGTGCGGGAACTGCTGAGCGCCGACGTGGAGCGCGACCAGCGCATCGATTCCGTCGTCTTCCTGACCCGCGACGCCGCCGGCAAGCCATCGGCCCGCGTCTGGACCCGCCGCGCCACCGACGACACGGTGGAGGACTTCGTCCGCGAAGCCCTGAAGTCGGCCAATCGCCGGCAGGTGTTCGAAGGGGCCGGCATCGACGGCGCCGTGGTCACGGAGACCGAGCGGTTCCGTCCCGAGGTCACGGCCTTCTCCCCCCGGTCCGCCAGCGGCGGCGAGGTGTCGTTCCGGGACCGGCTGCCCGGTATCATCGGCTTCGCCAGCGCCTTCATCCTGTGGTCGCTGATCCTGACCGGGGCCTCCATCCTGCTGAACAGCGTGATGGAGGAGAAGTCGAACAAGATCCTGGAGGTCCTGCTGTCCTCGGCCTCGGCGACCGAAATCCTGGCGGGCAAGGTGCTGGGCGTGGCGCTGCTGACCCTGACGGTGATGCTGGTCTGGTCCGGTATCGGCGCGGCCGGATTGCTGGTCAGCTTCCCGGACACCGCCCGCGACATCGGCTCGGTGATCCTGGAAGGCGGGATGATCTGGTACTTCGTGGCCTACGCCGTCGGCGGCTATCTGATGTACGCGGTGCTGTTCGCGGCCATCGGTGCCTTCTGCGAGACGCCGCGCGACGCCCAGACCCTGATGGGCCCGATCATGATGATCATGGTGGTGCCCATCATCGTCGTGCAGATGGCCCTGCGCACGCCGGACGCGCCGCTGGTGAAGATCATGTCGTGGATCCCCTTCTTCACCCCCTTCCTGATGCCGGCCCGCGCGCCCAGCGAGCCGCCGCCGGTGGAGGTGTTCGGCACCATGGCGGGCATGTTCGTAACCGCCCTGCTGATGGTCTGGGTCGCGGGCCGCGCCTTCCGCGCCGGCGCCCTGTCGGACGTGAAACTGAGCTGGAAGAGCTTCGGCGGGGCCATCCGCTCGGGCGGGCGCTGACTTGACGGCGGGCCGGTGTTCCTGGTGCGGAACCGACCCGCTGTACGTCGCCTATCACGACGAGGAGTGGGGCGTGCCCGAGCGCGACCCCCGCGCCCTGTGGGAAAAGCTGGCGCTGGACGGGATGCAGGCCGGCCTGGCCTGGATCACCATCCTGAGGAAGCGCGAGACCATTCGCGCCGCCTTCGACGGCTTCGACCCGCAAAAGGTCGCCCGCTATGACGACTCCGATCGCGAGCGGCTGCTGGCCGACCCCGGCATCATCCGCTCGCGCGCCAAGATCGACGCCACGATCCGCGGCGCGCAGATCTGGCTGGAGATGCGCGACCGGGGCGAGGACTTCTCCGGCTGGCTGTGGGACTTCGTCGGCGGCGCACCCATCCAGCGTGCGCCGGGCGTCGACGGCTTTCTGGCCGAGACGCCGGAATCCGTCGCCATGGCCAAGGCGTTGAAGGCGCGCGGCTTCAAATTCTGCGGCCCGGTGATCGTCTACGCCTTCATGCAGGCCACCGGCATGGTCAACGACCACGTCGACGCCTGCTTCCGGCAGGCGGAGGTCCGTGGCATGACCGGGGCATGAAGGCCGCCCGCCCGAAGACGATTCCCACCCTGACGCTGGAGACCACCCTCGCCCAGGCCGTCGGCGGCCCGGTGTGCGGGGTGGACGAGGCGGGGCGCGGGCCTTGGGCGGGGCCGGTGTCGGCCGCCGCCGTGATCCTGAACACCGGGGACCTGCCGTCCGGCATCGACGACTCCAAGGCCCTGACCGCCGCCCGGCGCGAGGCGCTGGAGGTCGAGATCAAGGCGCGCGCCGTCGCCTGGGGCGTGGGCTTCGCCTCCGTGGAGGAGATCGCCGAGCTCAACATCCTGCAGGCCACCGGCCTGGCCATGTGCCGGGCGATCGAGGCGCTGGCGGTGACACCCGCGGCGGCGCTGGTGGACGGCAACTACCGCTTCAGGCTGCCCTGCGAGGTGCGGACGGTGGTCGGCGGCGACGGACTGTCGCTGTCGATCGCGGCGGCATCGATCCTGGCCAAGACGGCGCGGGACAGGCGGATGGTCGAACTGGACGCGCAGTACCCCGGCTACGGCTTCGCCAGCCACAAGGGCTACAACGCCCCGATCCATCAGGCGGCACTGAAGCAAATGGGCCCCTGCCCCGCGCACCGGCGCAGTTGGTCGCCGATCCGGGCCCTGTTGGAGGCCTAGAGCCGGAAGGCCGCGCCCATCATCATCCCGAGGAAGGCGCTGAAGGCGCCCCCGGAGGCGATCACGACCCAGCGCGGCAGGGCGCGCAGCTCGTCCAGGATCGACGGCGACGGATGGCCGTCGTTGGCGGTCACGGCGCTAAAGCGCCGGGCTTCGGGCGGCTTCCACGCGACCGCATCAAAGGCGTCGGCGGCGCGGCCATACATGCGGGTGGCGTGAAGGCGACGGTCGGGGGTCATCGTCATCGGGTCCATGACGGCGGAAACGGCAGCCTGCTATGTGCGGTTCCCGACGGTCAAGCCGCGTCGGCCAGATCGACCCGCCGGTCGGTGACCACGAACAGGTGCTCCACGTTCCGCAAACGCCCCACCGCGCCGACCTTCTCGCCCTTCGGATTGTGGATGCCGATGCGCGCGCCGACGTAGCGCGGTCGGTCGATCTCGATGACCTGCACGTGGCCCCTGGCCGACAGCATCGCCGTCAGCGCCTCGCGTCCCAGATAGCCCTCGTCGTTGAAGCTGACGATCAGGTTGGGGGCCCGCAGCCGCTCGACGACCGCCGCCAGCGCCGGGCCGATGCCCGGGCGGCTGTTGAAGGCGCTCTTGCGGGCCTTCACGTCGATCCGCTTGTTGGCGACGCCGTAGACCTCCGGCTTGTCCCACCGGACCAGGCTTTCCCAGCAGTGGTAGTTGGCCAGATAGCTGTGCTGGTTGTAGGGCGGATCGAGGTAGACGAGATCGGCCTCGACCTGTTCCGCCGCCTCGACGGCGTCCAGGCAGGTGGCCCGGCCGACGCCCGGCAGCAGGTCGGGCATCCGCAGCTGCAGCGGCCTGAGCGCGCGCGGGGCCCAGCGCTTCATGTAGGCCATGTGCACGCCGGCGGTGGAATCCACCCGGTCGGCGGCCTCCATCAGGGAGACCAGGGCGATCGCCTCCAGTTCCGGCTCCAGCGCCATGGCCGCGATCCGCGCACGCAGGGCGTCGATGCGGGCGCCGTTTTCCGGATGGAAGAAGCGGGCCTCCTCGCAGAAGGTGCGGGTAAACCAGCCGGCATCGGGCTTTACCGCGGCGAGGTCGGCCAGCACCCGCTCCGCCGGGGCCAGCCAGCGCGCGCGGTCGGCCTGGACATAGGCCGTGGCCAGCACATGGGCGTAGGCGTTGTGGTCGTTGGAATGGACCTGAAACCCCTCGCGCTTCAGCGCATGCCCGACGCGGGCCGAGCCGCTGAACAGGTCGCACACCCGCCCCCCGTCCGGCAGCCGCCCGCGCACCGCCTGAACGATGCGGTCCAGCAGCGCGCGCTTGGAGCCGAGGTATTTGATCACGCGGTGCCCTCAGGGCTCGCGGTCAGCGCTTGCCCTTCTTCGCCGGAGCATGGGCCAGCCGGAGCAGATTCGCAGCCCCCGGCGCGCCGAAGGGGGTGCCGGCCAGGATCAGGATGCGCTGGCCGGGCTGGGCCAGGCCATGCTCCATGGCGGCCGCGACGGCGTCGTCGGTGACCTCCTCGAGGGAGGATGGCTCGCGCCCCAGTCGCGATTCCAGCCCCCAGACGAGCGCCAGCCGACGCGCGGTGGACGGGTTGGGGGTCAGGGCGAGCACGGGCTGGAGCGGCCGCTCGCGCGCCATGCGCCGCGCCGTGCCGCCCAGGGTGGTGAAGACGACGATGCAGGCGGTCGACTGGGCCTCCCCGGCCTTGCGCGCCGCAGCCACCAGGGCATCGGCGTCGATGTCGTCCATACCGGCGTGCTCCGCATCCATCAGGCTGGGCCACATCGGGTCCCGCTCGACCCGTTCGATGATGCGGCTCATCACGCCGACCGACTCCAGCGGATAGTCGCCCGACGCGGTCTCGGCCGACAGCATCAGGGCGTCGGCGCCCTCATAGGCGGCATTGGCGACGTCGGAGGCCTCGGCGCGCGTCGGCGCGGGCGCGGAGGTCATGGATTCCAGCATCTGCGTGGCCACGATCACCGGCACGCCGCGCTGGCGGGCAGCGCGGATGATCTGCTTCTGGGCGACCGGCACCTCCTCCGGCTCCAGCTCGACGCCCAGGTCGCCGCGCGCGACCATGACGCCGTCGCAGTAGTCCAGAATGGCCTCGAGGTCCGTCAGGGCCTGGGGCTTTTCGATCTTGGCCAGACAGGCGGCCTGGCCGTTCACCAGCCGCTTCAGCTCGGCCATGTCCTCGGCCTTCTGGACGAAGCTGAGCGCCACCCAGTCGACGCCGATGCGCAGGGCAAACGCCAGGTCCTCGCGGTCCTTGGGCGTCAGGGCCGAGACCGGAATGACCGCTTCCGGCACCGCCACGCCCTTGCGGTCCGACAGCTTGGTGCCGCTCTCGACGGTGACATCGGCCCAGTCGTCGGCGCGCTCGCCGACCCGCAGCCGCACGCGGCCGTCGTCCAGCAGCAGCAGCATGCCGGGGCGCAGGGCGCGGAAGATCTCCGGATGCGGCATCTGCACGCGCGTGGCGTCGCCGGGGGTGGGGTCCAGGTCGAAGCGCATGGCGTGGCCCGGCTTGATCGTGATCTCGCCGTCTGCGAACTTGCCCAGCCGCAACTTGGGCCCCTGCAGGTCGGCCAGCACGCCCAGCGGCCGCTTCAGCGCCATCTCGGCGCCGCGTACGGCCTTCAGCGCGGCGGCGTGGTCCTCATGGCTACCGTGGCTGAAGTTGAGGCGGAACACGTCCGCCCCGGCCTGGGCCAGCGCCTTGACCGTGCCCGGGGCGCGGCTGGCGGGTCCCAGGGTCGCGACGATGCGGGCGCGGCGGGCTCTGTTCATTCTATCTTCCGGCGGCGAGAGGGGGCGTTCGCCCTACATGCCACGAAACGCGCGGCGGGCGAGGGCGTGGCTCCCGGCGAAACAGGAAGTGAGCGCGGGTCTAGCGGGCCGGATCGCAGGGCGGAACGTCGTAGAGGCCCAGGTCCAGACAGCGCCCGTCGAGTTCGGCCGGCGCGTCCAGCCCCAGCACCCGCGCGAGCGTGGGGGCGAGGTCGACCGTGCGGATCGGCAGATACCGCTCCTGGCCCTCGATGCCGGGCCGCCAGAACAGGATCGGCACGCGGCGGTCATAGTCCCACGGGGTCCCGTGACCGGACAGATAGAGTCCGGGACGGCCGGCGCCCGGCGTCAGGGCCGGGTCGAAGCTGACCACCAGATCCGCGGAGCGGCCCGGCACATAGCCGATGCGGTGCCGCTCCAGCAGGCTGAGTTCGTCGGGCGGCACGTCGGCCGCGGGCGCCGGCGAGGCCATGATCTCCTCCCCCGACCAGGCCCCGGCCACCTGCGGCTCGGTGCGCAGATGGGCCACGGCGGCGGTCACCACCTGGCTGCGCAGCGGCTCGGCCAGACCCTTCCGGTCGGGCCCCACGGCGACCAGCCCGCCCGCGGCCGACAGCAGCGGATCATGATCCAGCCCGAGGGCCTCGCGCACGGCGGCGTTGGTGCGGCGGATCAGGCCGAGGTCGACCCGCTGCGCCTCGGCATGGCCGCGCTGCGACTGACGCTCCGGGAAGTCGTTGGCGCCGTGGTCGGCGGTGACGATGACCAGCACCCCGCCCGGCACGTCGTCCAGCCGGTCGAGAAAGGCACCGAGGGCCGCGTCCAGACGGCCAAGATGGTCGCACATCTCCGGCCCCTGGTTGCCGAAGACGTGGCCGATGCGGTCGGTGGCCGACAGGCTGACGCCCAGCATGTCGGTGACGCCGCGCCCGCCCAGATTCTGCGTCTCGATCAGATGGATCGCCGCCTCCAGCGTGATCTCGTCCAGGATCGGCGAGACGTCGAGGGCGAAGGCGGCGGGCGGCAGGGTGGCGTGGAACGGCTGGCCGCCGATATCCCACCGGCCTTCCAGCGCCCGGCACTGTTCGTTGGAATAGGTCCAGCCCGGGGCCGACGCCTCCAGCCGCGCGGCGATGCGCGCGTTGACGGCCGCGACGGGCGCCAGCCGCGCCGCCGGGTCCTGACCCGGCTCGACCCAGGTCGTGAAGCCATGGCCCAGGCTGTACCACCAGGCCCCGTCGCCGGTCCGCCCGTTCAGGGTGATGGCCCCGCGGTCCTTGCCCGAGACGGCGTAGACGCGGCTCTCGGGGCTGGCCGCCTTCAGCCAGTCCCCGACGCTGGTCGCCAGCATGTTGTCCGGGCCGACCGGGCCGTTGTCGGCGCGGTCGTCGCCGTGGGCCTGCCGGTTGCCGGCGACGGCGAGACAGTAGGCCGGACGCCCGGTCTCGCGGTCATGCCAGCCGTTGGCCGGAATGCCCGTCCGCGCCGGATGCACACCGGTCAGGACGGTGGAATGCCCGGGGCAGGTCTCGCTGGCGGCGTGCGCCTGATAGCCATTGGCGTAGACCAGACCCTGCGACAGCCGCTTCAGCCCGCCGGTGAAGCCGGCCCGATGCTGGTTGAACAGGTCGGCGCCGAACTGGTCGATCACGATGGTGACGACCAGACCCGGGCGCTGGGGCGTCTGCGCCGCGACGGGCGCGGCGAAGGCGAGAAGGGCGGCGGTCGAGAGGGCGGAGGCGAGGATGCGGGTCATGACCGGCGTCTAGCGGCCCCGCGTCTCAGCAACATGACGACCGAGGGTCTCAGGCGGTGGTGCGAGCGGCGGGGGTCGAACCCGCATGACCGAAGTCGAGCGATTTTAAGTCGCTTGCGTCTACCAGTTTCGCCACGCTCGCAGGAACTATTGCCCCGCGCGTAAGGCCCGGAAGTCCACCTCGGAGTTCGCCAGAAGCCACAGGAAGGCGGCCCAGGCGGCGACGTTCTGGTCCATGGCCTCCGGGTCGATCCGGTCCAGCACGTCGTCGGCGGTGTGGTGCCAGTCGAAATAGTCGGTGCCGTCCTGGTTCAGGCGGAAGGCCGGAACGCCCAAGGCTACGGTCGGCCCGGTGTCGGGGCCGCCGCCGGTCGCGGGCGCGCCGTCCCAGATGATGCCGAGCGGGGCCAGTACGGCCATGGCTGCCTTCTGGAAGTCGGTGGTCCCGGCGCCCGCGGGCAGGGCCAGGCTGTAGATCGGGCCGGCGCCGAAGTCGCTCTCCGAGATGGCGACGTGGCCGGCCATGCCTTCGCGGCGGCGCTCGGCATAGAAGCGGGCCCCGGCCAGACCTTGGGCAGGCGGCGGCTGGCTGACCTCTTCGGCCCCCCACCAGACGACGCGGATCGTGCGGCGCGGCTGGACCGGCATGTCGGCGATCAGGGCCAGGGCCGCAGCCGTGATGGCCACGCCCGCGCCGTCGTCGATGGCGCCGGTGCCAAGGTCCCAGCTGTCGAGGTGGCCGCCGATGACGATGACCTCGTCCGGGTTCGTTCCGACAACTTCTCCGATAACATTCTGGGACTTGCTCTCACGACCGTAACCGCTTGTGGAGGTCAGGCGCAGGCGGATGGGCTGGTCCGAGCGGGCGACGATGCGGCGCACCTGGTCAGCGTCGGGCGGGCTCATGGCGAAGGCCGGGATCTGGCCCTCGCCCACCGTGGTGGCGCCGGCGTGGGCGAAACGGTGATCGTGGGTTCCCAGCGAGCGCAGCACGAAGGCGACCGCGCCGCGCTTGCCCGCCTCGATCGGCCCGCGCCCGCGGATCGGCGACGTCGCGCCGTAGCCGCGGCCGTCCTGGGCCTGGACCGTGTCCTGCAGCACCATGGCGATCTTGCCGCTCAGCGAGCCCATGGGCGCGTCCAGCAGCTGCTGGAAGGTCTCGAACACCACGACTTCGCCCTCGATCCCGCCACGCGGCGTGGCGGGCGAGCCGCCGAGGGCCACGACCACCAGCGGCTGGGGAAAGGGCGCGAGAATCTCGGCGGCCGCCGTGCCCCGCTCCCAGTAGGCCAGGGGGAAGCTCTCGACCTCGACGTTGGCGAAGCCCAGCTCGCGGAACAGGCCCGCGCCCCAGGCGGCCGAGGCCTGTTCGGACGGCGAACCGGCGAGGCGCGGGCCGAACCGCGTGGTCAGGTCGCTGACGATCTCATAGGCCGGATTGTCGACCAGGGCCCGGTCGCGCAGCTGCGCCGCCTGGGCGATCACCTCGGGCGACTGGGCCAGGGCGGGCGTCGCGGCCAACATGAGGGCGGAAAGGGCGACGGCGGCGATCGATCGGGTCAAGGCGCATCCTCCAGCGAGGCGGCAGGCGTAGCGCGATCCGTCGCCGGACGGAACGGGGGTCAACCGTTCTGGAAATAGGGCTCGACGGGCCCCTGGAGCTTGACCGTCAGGGCCTTGCCGCGCCGGTCCACGCGGTTGCCGACGGCGAGGCGCACCCAGCCCTCGGAGACACAGTATTCCTCGACGTTGGTCTTTTCCTCGCCCTTGAAGCGCACGCCCACGCCGCGCGCCAGCAGTTCGGCGTCGTGGAAGGGGCTGTCGGGGTCGACGGACAGGCGGTCGGGAGGGGTGTCGGACATGGCGCGGGGATTAGCCGAGATGTCGTCCGGCCGTAAAGGGGCGCGCCGGACCGCCCCGCCCTATTCGACGGACTGGCGCGGCCGCTCGGGCTGAGGCGAGGACGCCGCCGGGGGCGTCTGGGCCTGATCGCGGGCCGGGGGGCTCTGCGGCGGACGGCTCTGCGTGCGCCGGGCGTCGGCGGCCGGGCGGGTCGACTGCCGGCGCGGCGGCGGGGCCGCCGTGCGCGTGGGCTGAGCCTGGACCGGCGGGG
>JAHJOO010000029.1 GCA_018820275.1 Alphaproteobacteria bacterium | reverse complement strand
GGCCCGGGCGGCCTGTTCGCGCTGGGCCGCCTCGCGACGGGCGCGCTCTTCGGCGGCCAGGCGCTCGCGCTCGGCCTGCTGGCGGGTGGCCAGTTCGATGGCGCGGCGGCGCGCCTCCTGCTCGGACTGCGACAGGCCACCGGCGTCGCCGGACGCGGCCGGGCGCGGGGCCGACGGCGCGTCGGAGCGCTGACGGGCCACGTCGAAGCCCTGCGGCCGCTGGTGGCCGCCCGCAGGCGCGCCGACGCGGCGCTTGGTCTCGACCACCACGGTCTTGGAGCGGCCGTGGCTGAAGCTCTGCTTGACGGTGCCGGCCGCGACCGCTCCCGCCTGGCGCGGCTTCAGGCTCAGCGGCGCGCGCGGCCCGGTCGCCGGCGGAGTGGTCGCGGGCGGGGTCGTCTTGCCGTCGTTGGTCTTGTCGTTCTCGTCAGTCATCCGGTCGCTTTACATTCGGCCCGGGACAGTCCCGTTCCGTCGTCGAAACACAAAAAGCCGTGCGGCGCTCCGCTCCGTCAGGAAGCAGAACCCCGCCCGTCTGAGAATTCATCCGGGTCCTCAGCCGCGTCGCCGCGCCACTCCGGCGGCGCCAACGGTCGAAATCCCGCCAGTCGTTCGACCTCGAAGGTCCAGCGATCGGCCCGCCCGCCCTCAAGCAGGACGGCGTGTATCGCATTTTCCAGCCCGAGGGCCAAACTCAAATCGTCGGCGGTGAAGGCCCCGAACACTTTGGGCCGCGGCGTGCGCCATTTGGCGAGCGCCAGAAGCTTGCCGCGGCCGTCGGCGGAGCCGTCCGCCGCCTCGACCAGCCAGGCGGCCTTGCCCGACCGGATCGCGGCGGCCGCCTTTTCGAAACCGGAGATAAGCACGCCCTCGCGCCGGGCAAGGCCCAGTTGGTCCAGACAGCGCCGGACCAGCAGGCCCTCGACCAGATCGGCCAGGTCGGCCGCGGGCTTCAGGGGCGCCTTGGCGGCGCGGGCGAACAGGTTCTTCGCGGCGGCCTGGGTCACGGCCGCGCGGGTGGCCTCCACCCACATGCCGCGGCCCGGCAGCTTGCGCGCCAGGTCGGGGGCGACCGAACCGTCCGGGGCGGCGACGAAGCGGATCAGACGAGATTCGTCCATGACCTGGCGGGTGACCAGATCGCGGCGTTCCCTATCTGCCGTGGCGTCGCGCAGCCCCATGGACGATCCGGGCTCCCATCACGCGTCTTGGGGCTGATCGTCGGCCTCTTCCGAAGCCTCCGCATCGCCCTCGGCGGCGGCCGCGTCGGAACCGCCGAACACGACGTCGGGGTCGTATTCGCCCTCGGCGTACTCTTCCTCGTACTCCGGCTCGGGCTGCGGCAGTTCGGAGGCGTCGATCCAGCCGGCGGCCACGCGGGCCTGCAGGATCAGCATCTCCGCGTCCTCCTGGGCCAGGTTGAAGCTCTCCAGCACGCCGGGGACCTTGATCCGCTCGCCGTTCTTCATCTCGAAGCCGCCGCGGATCTCGTCGGTGGCCAGATCGGCCAGGTCCTCGACGGTCTTCACGCCGCCTTCGCCCAGGGCGACGGCGATGGGCAGGGTCACGCCGGGAACCTCCAGCACGCCGTCCTCGACGCCCAGCGCCTTGCGTTTGGCGTCCTGCTCGGCGGCCAGCTTGTCCAGCCAGTCGCGCGCGCGGGCCTGCAGCTCCTCGGCGGTGTCCTCGTCGAAGCCCTCGATGTCGGAGATTTCATAGGGTTCGACGAAGGCCAGATCCTCGACCGTGGCGAAGCCTTCGGTGACCAGCAGCTGGGCGATCACCTCGTCGACGTCCAGCGCCTCCTGGAACAGCTGGGTGCGCTCGGCGAACTCGCGCTGACGGCGCTCGCTGTCCTGGGACTCGGTGATGATGTCGATCTGCCAGCCGGTCAGCTGGGAGGCCAGACGCACGTTCTGGCCGCGGCGGCCGATGGCCAGCGACAGCTGCTCGTCGGGCACCACCACCTCGACGCGGTCGGCTTCCTCGTCCAGCACCACCTTGGACACCTCGGCCGGGGCCAGGGCGTTGACGATGAAGGTCGGCTCGTCGTTGTTCCACTGGATGATGTCGATCTTCTCGCCCTGCAGCTCGGCGACCACCGCCTGCACGCGCGAGCCGCGCATGCCGACGCAGGCACCGACCGGATCGATCGAGGAGTCGTTGGACAGCACGGCCATCTTGGCGCGCGAACCGGCGTCGCGGGCGGCGGCGCGGATCTCGATCACGCCGTCATAGACCTCGGGCACTT
>JAHJOO010000028.1 GCA_018820275.1 Alphaproteobacteria bacterium | reverse complement strand
GATGTCGACCTTGCGGCCCAGCGACTCGCGATAGGCCACCTGCGGCGCGCCGATGTTGGCCTCGACCTTGTAGGTGCGCTTCAGGATGTCGATCTTGATGTCGAGGTGCAGCTCGCCCATCCCCTTGAGGATGGTCTGGCCCGATTCATGGTCGGTCGAGACGGTGAAGGACGGATCCTCCGACGCCAGCTTGGCCAGGGCGACGCCCAGCTTCTCCTGGTCGGCCTTGGTCTTGGGCTCGACCGAGATCTCGATCACGGGCGCCGGGAACTCCATCTTCTCCAGGATCACCGGCGACTTCAGCGGGTCGCACAGGGTGTCGCCGGTGCGGGTTTCCTTCAGGCCGGCCAGGGCGACGATGTCGCCGGCGTATGCCTCCTTGATGTCCTCGCGGTTGTTGGAGTGCATCAGCAGCATGCGGCCGACGCGCTCCTTCTTGTCGCGGCTGGAGTTCAGCAGCGACATGCCGGTTTCCATCTTGCCCGAGTACAGGCGGCAGAAGGTCAGCGAGCCGACGAAGGGGTCGTCCATGATCTTGAAGGCGAGGACCGACAGGGGTTCCTCGTCCGACGCCTTGCGGGTGATCGGCTCTTCGGTCTTGAAGTCGATGCCCGGGGTCGGCGGGATGTCGAGCGGCGACGGCAGGTAGTCGACGACCGCGTCCAGCAGGGTCTGCACGCCCTTGTTCTTGAACGCCGAGCCACACAGGATCGGATAGAAGGCGCCGGTCAGCACGGCCTTGCGGATGCACTTCTTGATCACCGCCTCGGACGGCTCATTACCCTCAAGGTAGGCTTCCATGGCCTCGTCGTCGAGCTCGACGGCGTTCTCGATCAGATAGTGGCGCGCCTCCTTGGCCTTTTCCATCAGATCGGCCGGGATCTCTTCGTCGCGGAAGTTCGCGCCGAGGGCGTCGTTGTCCCAGATGACGGCCTTCATGCGGACCAGGTCGACCAGACCCGACAGCGACGATTCCGACCCGATCGGGAACTGGATCGGCACGGCCTTGGCGCCCAGACGGTCGCGGATCGATTCGACCGACTTGTCGAAGTCGGCGCCGATCTTGTCCATCTTGTTGACGAAGACGATGCGCGGCACGCGGTACTTGTCGGCCTGGCGCCAGACGGTCTCGGTCTGCGGCTCGACGCCGGCGTTGCCGTCCAGCACGGTCACGGCGCCGTCGAGCACGCGCAGCGAACGCTCGACCTCGATGGTGAAGTCCACGTGGCCGGGGGTGTCGATGATGTTGAGGCGCTTCTCTTTCCAGAAGGCGGTCGTCGCGGCCGACGTGATGGTGATGCCGCGCTCCTGCTCCTGGTCCATCCAGTCCATGGTGGCGGCGCCGTCGTGGACTTCGCCGATCTTGTGGGACTTGCCGGTGTAATACAGGATCCGCTCGGTCGTCGTCGTCTTGCCCGCGTCGATGTGGGCCATGATGCCGAAGTTGCGGTAGTCTTCGATTTTATGCGTGCGGGGCATTGGGGAGCGTGCCTTGCGGTCGATGCGGACCGGCTGGATGCGCGGCCCTTGGAATGGGGGTCTGGTCGGAGCGCGGGCGGTCTAGCCCAATCCCGCGAGGCCCGCCAGTGCGGCGAGCCTCAGCGGGCGAAAGCCCTTACCAGCGGTAGTGCGAGAAGGCCCGGTTGGCTTCGGCCATCTTGTGGGTGTCTTCGCGCTTCTTCACGGCGGTGCCGCGGTTGTTGGCGGCGTCGAGCAGTTCGGCGGCCAGCTTTTCCGTCATGGTGTTTTCACCGCGCTTGCGGGCGGCATTGACCAGCCAGCGGATGGCCAGGGCGCGACGACGGTCCGGACGGACCTCGACCGGCACCTGGTAGGTGGCGCCGCCGACGCGACGCGACCGGACCTCGACCGACGGGGCGACGTTGTCCAGGGCGGAGTGGAAGGTGGCGACCGGCTCCTGGTCCTTCTTCTTCTCGGCCAGGATGTCGAAGGCGCCGTAGACGATGTTCTCGGCGACGGCCTTCTTGCCCTCGTACATGACGTAATTCATGAACTTGGTGACGATCAGGTCGCCGAACTTGGGATCCGGCAGGACTTCGCGCTTCTGGGCGCGGTGACGACGGGACATGGGGTTGGCCTTCTAAAGCGGTGTCGGACGGCCGGCCCGGTCCTCCTGGACCCGGCCGGCGAAACGGAATGGGGCGAGCCCTTACTTCGGACGCTTGGCGCCGTAGTGCGAACGGCGCTGCTTGCGGTCCTTGACGCCCTGCGTGTCGAGCACGCCGCGCAGGATGTGATAGCGGACGCCCGGAAGGTCCTTCACGCGGCCGCCGCGGATCAGGACCACCGAGTGCTCCTGCAGGTTGTGACCCTCGCCGGGGATGTAGCACACCGCCTCGATGCCCGAGGTCAGGCGGACCTTGGCGACCTTACGCAGAGCCGAGTTCGGCTTCTTCGGGGTCGTCGTGTAGACGCGGGTGCAGACGCCGCGGCGCTGGGGGCAGCCCTTCAGGGCCGGCACCTTGTTGCGGGCCACCTTGGGCTGGCGGGGCTTGCGCATCAGCTGGTTGATCGTGGGCATTCGGACTCGTCTCTCTTCTCAATCGGTGGAGGCGTGTGCCTTTCGGCCGGAGCGCCTCGATGCCTTCTTTTCGGACGCGCCCTGAAGCCCGTCCCGGGTGATTTCGAGCCGTCATGACAAACGCAAAAGCCGGAACGCGCGCTGAGGACGTTCCGGCGGGCACAGCCCGTAGAGCAGATTGTCACGATCGAAGCGGACGCGGACGCCCTCTCGAAGGTGGGCGGCTTCTACGCGCGAGGGACCATCCGGTCAAGGGTGGCGGTCGGAACGGCAGGACCGACGGAAACGCCGGGCCCGCGCGTTACACCCTGACCGTTCGCACCAGAAGACCAGGGCCCCATGACCGCCACGCCGCTCGCCGCCCCCAAGACGACGAAGTCCCGCCGGCCGCGCCGCGGCCTGATCATCGGGATCGGGGTGGTGCTGCTGGCGGCTCTGGCGATCTGGTTCTTCTTCCTGCGCGGCGGAGGCGACACGGAGCCCTATCGGACCGAGGCCGTCCGGCGCGGCGAGATCACGCGGTCGGTTTCGGCCTCCGGCACGCTCGAGGCCCTGGTCACCGTCGAGGTCGGCTCGCAGATCTCGGGACAGGTGACCCAGGTCATGGTCGACTACAACGACCGCGTCCGGCGGGGTCAGGTGATGGCGGTGCTGGATCCGCAGAACCAGCGCAGTTCGGTCGAGCAGTCCCAGGCCCAGATCGCCTCGGCCCAGGCGGGGGTGGCCCAGGCCCAGGCGCAGGTCGCCCTGGCCCAGGCCGAGTACGACCGCCAGAAATTCCTCTTCGACCGCCAGATCGTCGCCCAGGCCGCGCTGGACACCGCCCAGGCGTCGCTGCGCACGGCGCGCGCCAACGTCCAGAGCGCCCAGGCCCAGGTGCGGCAGGCCGAGGCGGCGCTGCGCGCCAATCAGGCCAATCTGGGCCGCACCGCCATCACGGCGCCGATCGACGGCGTGGTCATCGACCGCCAGATCGAGCCGGGCCAGACGGTCGCTTCGGGCCTGAACGTCGCGGTGCTGTTCACCCTGGCCCAGGATCTGGGCCGGGTGCAGGCGCTGGTCAACGTCGACGAGGCCGACATCGGCCAGGTGCGCGTCGGCCAGCCGGTGCGCTTCACCGTGGACGCCTTCTCCGGCGACAACTTCACCGGCGAGGTGACGCAGATCCGGGTCCTGCCGACCTCGGCGTCGAACGTCGTGGCCTATACGGTCGTGGTCGAGGCCGACAATCCCGGCGAACGCCTGCTGCCGGGCATGACGGCCAACGCCGACATCGTGCTGGAGGAGCGGCGCGGGGTGCTTCGCGTGCCCAATGCGGCGCTGCGCTTCACCCCGGCGGACGTGGAGACCGCCCAGCAGGACCGTCAGGGCGGCGGGTCGCCCTTCGGGCCCGGCGCGGCCGGCCAGCAAAGGCGCGCCGGCGGCGCGCCGGGGCGCGGCAACATGGCGGCCGCGGTCGTCGAGGAACTGGGCCTGGACGCCGCCCAGCGCGCGCGAATCCAGCCCATTCTGGACCGGGCGCAACAGGCGGCGCGGGCGGCCCGCGGCGCGGGCGGCGGCCAGCAGGGCGGCGGCCAGAGATC
>JAHJOO010000027.1 GCA_018820275.1 Alphaproteobacteria bacterium | reverse complement strand
GGTCTTCCCAGCGGAACTCGAACCGGGCGCGCGACAGGGCGTCGTCGTGCAGGCGGGCGGCGGGGTGGCCCTTGGCCAGGTCGGCGGCGTGGGCGGCGATCTTGTAGGTGATGACGCCGTCCTTGACGTCCTGACGGTCGGGCAGGCCGAGGTGCTCCTTGGGCGTGACGTAGCAGAGCATGGCCGTGCCGAACCAGCCGATCATGGCCGCGCCGATGGCGGATGTGATGTGGTCGTAGCCGGGGGCGATGTCGGTGGTCAGCGGCCCGAGCGTATAGAAGGGCGCCTCGTGGCACCACTTCAGCTGCTCGTCCATGTTCTGCTTGATCTTGTGCATCGGCACGTGGCCGGGGCCCTCGATCATGACCTGGCAGCCGTGGTCCCAGGCGACCTTGGTCAGCTCGCCCAGGGTGCGCAGCTCGGCGAACTGGGCCTGGTCGTTGGCGTCGGCGATGGAGCCGGGGCGCAGGCCGTCGCCGAGGCTGAAGGAGACGTCGTAGGCGCGCAGGATCTCGCAGATCTCGTCGAAGCGCTCGTACAGGAAGCTCTCGCGGTGATGGGCCAGGCACCACTTGGCCATGATGGAGCCGCCGCGCGAGACGATGCCGGTGACGCGGTTGGCCGTCATCGGCACGAAGGGCAGGCGGACGCCGGCGTGGATGGTGAAATAGTCCACGCCCTGCTCGGCCTGTTCGATCAGGGTGTCGGCGAAGATGTCGAAGGTCAGGTCCTCGGCCACGCCGCCGACCTTCTCCAGCGCCTGATAGATGGGGACGGTGCCGATGGGGACGCTGGAGTTGCGGATGATCCAGTCGCGGATGTTGTGGATGTTGCGGCCGGTCGACAGGTCCATGACGTTGTCGGCGCCCCAGCGGGTGGCCCAGACCAGTTTGTCGACCTCGTCGTCGACCGTGCTGAGGACGGCGCTGTTGCCGATGTTGGCGTTGATCTTCACCAGGAAGTTGCGGCCGATGATCATCGGCTCGACCTCGGGGGGGTTGATGTTGTGCGGGATGATGGCGCGGCCGCGGGCGATCTCCTGACGCACGAACTCGGGGGTCACGACGTCGGGGATGGAGGCGCCGAAGGATTCGCCGTCTCTGGGGGCGTGGGGCGTGGGGTGTGGGGTGTCGGGGAGGGACGCGGTGGAGCCGTCGGCGAAGGTGACCCTGCCCCCACCCCCGACACCCGACGCCCCACGCGCCGCCTCGCGGCGCAGGTTCTCGCGGATGGCGACGTATTCCATCTCGGGCGTGATGATGCCGGCGCGGGCGTATTCCAGCTGGGTCACCGGGCGGCCGGGGACGCCTTTGAAGACGCGGTGGTTCGAGGTGTCGAAGCGGGGGGCGAGGTGGCGGCCCGAGGCGTGGCCGTTGTCCTCGGGCCTGACCTCGCGCGGGTGGGCGACGGGGGCGATGTCGCCGCGGTCCAGCTGCCAGCTGGATTTGACCAGGGGCAGGCCCTTGGTGATGTCGATGGTGACGGTCGGGTCGGTGTAGGGGCCCGAGGAGTCATAGATCGTCACCGGCGGCTCGTTGGCGCTGGGGTGGACGGCCACCTCGCGGAAGGGGACGCGGATGTCGGGGAAGAGTTCGCCCGCGACATAGACCTTGCGCGACCCGGCGCGCTCGCCGGTGGGGATGGCGCCGGTCTCCTTCATCACTTCCTTGCGCGCTTCGCTGAGAGGGAGGCTATCGCTCGCGACGCGGTCGCTCGCTGCTTGAGCCTCGGACTCGGTCGGGGTGACGTGGATGTTCATGGCGGCCTCTTCGACAAAGAGGGACCGCCGGCGCGGGTTCCTGCTTTCGCAGGAAGACGAGACCTCCCGCGCGAACGGGAACGCTGTGGTCTCATCCCTTCGCCGGCATGACCCGGATCAGGTTCGGCCGGTCAGAGGGACACCTCTATCTCAGCGGCTGACCTGCCGCCCCCGGGAGAACGGGCGGAGACTAGCGAAGGCTCAGGGCTCCGACCAGCCCCTGACGACCGGGGCGGCGCCCGTGGGGTCGGCGGGGACGACCAGAGTGAGCCGGGCCCTGCCGTGGCCGGCGACCCAGTCGGTCTCGGCTTCGGACCCCATCAGGGCGACGCGGGCGCGGGCGGCGGTCTGGTCGCCGCGGTTGACGATCTCGATCTCGGCGGCCCAGCCGTCGCCCAGCGGGCGGACCTCGACGAGGTGGGCGGTCAGCTGCGGCGGGGTGGCCGCGCCGCGCGCGTCCTTCAGCAGCAGGGCCAGGGTCACGAGCACCACGGCGGCGCCGAGGGCGGCCATGATCCACTCCAGCACGGGCGGGCGCGGCGGGGCCTTGGGCTTTGCGGCCATCAGACCAGCAGCCGCGCGGCGGCGGCGCCCAGGCTGGCGGGAAAGCCGAGCACCACCGCCAGGGCGGCGATCTCGTGCGCGCCCTGCCCGTCCGTCCGGCCCAGCAGCCACAGGACGTAGAGGCAGGTCAGCAGGACCAGGCCGTAGCCCGCCAGGGTGAAGTGGAAGAAGGCCAGCACGGGCCGGCCGTGATCCTCCTGCCCCGCGAAGCCGACGGCGTAGACGAGGGCGTGCATCACGACGAGCGAGGCCGCCAGCAGGGCGACGGTCTGCAGCGGGCCGATGCGCCAGGCGATCAGGGCCATCTCCTCGGTCGGGGCCAGGTTGAGGGCGAGGAACAGGGCGCCGACGATCATCAGGAACAGCTCGGCCGGATAGGCGCGCGGCTCCTCCCGGTCCGCCGCCCCGCCGCCCAGCTGGCGCCGGGCCAGAAGCGCGCCGACGGCGGCGGGCACGGTCTGCAGGACGATCTGCCCCAGGCCGGCGTCGAGCGGCAGGTCCAGCCGCAGCGCGCCGACCGCGACCAGCACGGCGGCCGAGACCCCGAAGCCCAGCGCCACCGCGGTCAGGGTCTCCAGCGCATGATTGAGCCCGCCGCCGCCCTCGCGCAGGCCGACCGCCCAGGACAGGCCGAACAGCAGCGGCAGGCCGGAGGCGACGAACAGGGCCAGCCGCGGCCGGTCCATGGCGTGGCCGAGGCTCCACATCTCCATGGTCATCAGCAGGGGGACGGCGAAGATCAGGGCGCCCGCCGCGCCGCGCGCCAGGTCGCGGGCGAAGGCCAGGTCGGAGGGGGCGCGCGGGACGGCGGCGGCGGTCATGCCGACGGCAACGCTTCGGCGGGGCCGAGGCTCCCGCCCGCCGGTGAATGACTGGGTACGGTAGCGGACTTATGTCGGGAAATCAGTCTGTTGGTTGCGGCACGAAACGAAAACGGGCATTTCTGCCGTGACACAAACGGAGGAGAGTCGCGGACATGGCTCTGGAACGGCTGATCTATGAGAGCAGGGCGACGGGCTCGACCGGCTCTCTGGGCAATCTGGCGGTGATCCTGGCCGAGTCTCAGCGCAACAATGCCCACCGGGGACTGACGGGGGCGCTGGCCGCGCACCGCGACCGCTACATCCAGGTGGTCGAGGGCCAGCCGGAGGCGCTGGACGGCCTGCTGCGCCGGCTGGAGAACGATCCCCGGCACCGGGACATCCGGCTGGTGCACCGTGAACCGGTGGAGGAACGGGTGTTCGCCGACTGGTCCATGGCGAGCGCGCGCGTCACGCCCGAGCTCGCCGAGTCGCTGGACGCCCTGATGGCCGAGCCGGCGCCCTCGCCCTCGTGGATCATCATGGCCCTGCATGAGGCGGTGGCCGGCGCGGCGCACTGACGCGCTGCGACGGCCCGGCCGACAGGGTGGTGACCGGGCCGCCGCGGCCGGGATCCGGACCGAGGTCCGCGCGCCGACCCCGATGACACGCGCGGGGCCCGACGATCCGTCGCGCGGGCACCGGGAAGGGTGCTAGTCAGGCACCTCGCCTGAACCCGGAGCCCGTCCCATGCACCTCGCCCGCTTTCCCCGCGTCCGTCTGGCCCACCTGCCGACGCCGCTGGAGCCCCTGCCCCGGCTGGGGGAGAAGCTGGGGATCGATCTGTGGATCAAGCGCGACGACGCCACCGGCCTGGCCGGCGGGGGCAACAAGACGCGCAAGCTGGAATTCCTGCTGGGCGACGCGTTCGAACTGGGCGCCGACGTGCTGGTGACCCAGGGCGCGGTGCAGTCGAACCACGTGCGCCAGACGGCGGCGGCCGCGGCGGCGCACGGGCTGGGCTGCGCGATCATCCTGGAGGCGCGGACGGGGTCGACGGCGCCGGACTATGTCGGCAACGGCAATGTGCTGCTGGACCGGCTGTTCGGGGCGACGATCCGCACGGTCCCGGCGGGCACCGACATGACCGCCGAGCTGGAGGCCGAGGCGGACCGTCTGCGTACGGAGGGTCGTCGGCCCTACGTCATCCCCGGCGGCGGCTCGAACCCGATCGGGGCGCTGGGCTATGTCGACTGCGCGCGCGAGATCGTGGTCCAGGCCGACGATCTGGATCTGGCGGTCGACCGCATCGTGACGGCGACGGGCAGCGCGGGCACCCACGGCGGGCTGGTGGCCGGGCTGGCGGTGATGGGGGCCGACGTGCCGGTGCTGGGCTTCGGCGTGCGCGCGCCCAAGGCCCGGCAGGAGGCCATGGTGCTGAAGCTGGCGCGCGAGACCGCCGCCCTGCTGGGCCGCCCGGACGCGGTGACGGACGACATGGTCGTGGCCGACTGCGACTACGTCGGCGAGGGCTACGGCCTGGTCGATCAGGGGGTGATCGACGCCCTGGTGCTGGCCGCGCGGACGGATGCCATCGTGCTGGACCCGGTCTACTCGGCCAAGGCGATGAAGGGGCTGATCGCCCGGGCGGAGGAATTCAGGGGCGAGACCGTCGTCTTCCTGCACACCGGCGGCGCGCAGGGGCTGTTCGGCTATCAGAGCGTGCTCGAAGGGCAGATCTGACCCCCTTCCCCTCAGCCCGCGGCGTCTTCGAGGGGCTGGTGGGTGAAGCCCTTGAGGCCGCTCATGGGCCGGGCGTCGCGCGTGATCTCGACCTCGCTTTCGGCGTAGAGGACCAGCAGGCGCGCGACGTCGGACAGGGCGGTCTCGTGGATGCGCTCATAGCCGTGACTGGCGTCGACGCCGAAGGTGACGAGGGCGGTGCGGATGTCAGCGCCGGACTCCAGCGCCGAGGCCGAGTCCGACCGCTAGTAGCGGAACACGTCCTTCTGGTGCGGCACGCCGTGGTCGCGGGCGAGGTGGGCCAGCTTGCGCGACAGGTGCCAGTCGAAGGGACCGGTCTGGTCGGCCATGGCGAGGGTGACGCCGAACTCCGACGAATTCTGGCCCGGCGCCGTGGTGCCGTTGTCGACGGTGACCATGGCGGCGACGTCGGGGACGAGGACCGAGGAGGCGCCGAGGCCGACCTCCTCGGCGATGGTGAAGAGGAACCAGGTGTCGACGGCGGGCGTGCGGCCCTCGCGCACCAGACATTCCAGCGCCGCCAGCAGGGCGGCGACGCCGGCCTTGTCGTCGAGATGGCGCGAGACGATGAAGCCGGTGTCCATGAACTCGGGCTGGGGGTCGATGGCGACGATGTCGCCGACGTCGACGCCGAGGGCCTGGGTGTCCTCGCGCGACCGGGTGACGGCGTCGATGCGCAACTCGACCTGGCGCCAGCTGACGGGCTGGCTGTCGACCTCCTCGTTGAAGGTGTGACCCGAGGCCTTGAGCGGCAGGATGGTGCCGCGCCAGGCGCCGCCCTCGGAGAAGACCGTGGCGCGGGCGCCCTCGGCGAAGCGCGACGACCAGTGGCCGATGGGAACCAGTTCGAGGCGGCCGCCGTCCTTCACCGCCTTGACCTGGGCGCCGAGGGTGTCGACGTGGGCGACGATGGCGCGGGCCGGCCGGGGCGCGCGGCCGGGCACGCGGGCGCGGATCGCGCCGCGCCGGGTCATCTCGTACTCCACGCCCAGGCGGTCGAGCTCGCGGCCCAGCAGGCGCACCGCCTCGTCGGTGTAGCCGGTCGGACTGGGCGTGTTCAGAAGCTCGGCGAGCCGGGCCTTGAGATAGACGAGGTCGACGTCGGGTCGGGACACGGGGCCTCCTTCAGGCAGGCGGGCGCGCGGCCGTCCGCGCCGAGGCGGTGGCCGAGAGGGGGAACAGCAGGTCGACGAACCGCTCCGCCGTCGGCTGGGGCTCGTGATTGGCGAGGCCGGGGCGTTCGTTGGCCTCGATGAAGGCGTAGTCCGGCTCGCGCGGGGAGGTGACCATCAGGTCGATGCCGGTGACCGGGATGTCGATGGCGCGTGCCGCGCTGACGGCGGCGCGGATCAGGGCCGGATGGACCTCTTCGGTGACGTCGTGGATCGTGCCGCCGAGGTGCAGGTTGGCCGCCTTGCGGACCATCACCTCGACGCCCTCCGGCGCGACGTCGTCGAGGCCGAGCCCCGCCTCGGCCAGGGTGCGTTCGGTCTCATCGTCGACCGGAATGGTGGATTCACCGCCGGTCGCCGCGGCCCGGCGCCGGCTCTGGTGTTCGATGAGGGCCCGAAGGGTCGAGCGGCCGTCGCCGATGACGCGCGGCGGGCGGCGCAGGGCGCAGGCCACGACCTTGTAGTCGATGACGACCAGACGCAGGTCCTCGCCCCGCACCTGTTCCTCCACCAGCACCTCGGGGCAGATGCGGCGGGCCCGCGCCACAGCGGCCTCGACCGCGTCGGGCTGCGACAGGCCGACGGCGACCCCCTGCCCCTGCTCGCCGCGGGCGGGTTTGACCACGAGGCTGCCGTGGGTCTCCAGCGCGGCGGCGATGGCGGCCGGGTCGTCGGCGTCGACCCGTTCGGGCACGCGCACGCCGGCGGCCTCGACGATGCGGCGGGTCATGCGCTTGTCGTCGCAGATGCTGAGCGCCACCGCCGAGGTCACCTCCGACAGGCTCTCGCGACAGCGCACGGTGCGCCCGCCCCAGGTCAGCCGGAACAGCCCCCCCTCGGCGTCGACGATCTCGGTGTGGATGCCCCGCCGCCGCGCCTCGTCGACGATGATGCGGGCGTAGGGATTGAGGTCCTGGTCGTCACTGGGGCCCACGAACAGGGCCTCGTTGATCGGGTTCTTGCGCTTGACCCCGAAGAAGTGGACGCGGCGGAATCCCAGCTTCTCGTACAGGGCGATGGCCTGTTCGTTGTCGTGCATGACCGACAGGTCCATGTGGGCCAAGCCGTGGGTCTTGAAATGTTCGGCGAGACGCCGGACCAGGGCCTCGCCCACGCCGGGCTGGGTGGCCTGGGGATCGACCGCCAGACACCACAGGGACGCCCCGCACTCCGGGTCCTCGAAGGCGCGGACGTGGTTGACCCCGGTCACGGTTCCGATCACCGCGCCGGTGACGCTGTCCTCGGCCACCAGATAGGTCAGGGTGCGGTCGTCGCGGTGGGTCCACAGGAAGTCGGGCGGTGCCTGCACCATGCGGCGCCGGGCGTAGATCTCGTTGACCGCTTGGGCGTCGGCTTCGGAGGTCAGGCGCCGGATGGCGAAGCCGCGCGGCTGGCGTCGGCCGGCGCGATAGGTGGCGAGGTCCAGCCGGTAGGTGTGCGACGGATCGAGGAAGACCTCCTGCGGGGCCTGGGCCAGCAGGACGTGCGGATTGCGGACGTAGAAGGCGATGTCGCGGCGGTCGGGGCCCTCGGCCCGCAGCGCCTCGACGAGGGGGTCGGCGGTCTCGAACGTCTGGGCGAACAGCAACCGGCCCCAGCCGCAGTCGAGCACGGCGTTGGGCGTGGGGGCTTCGCCGGTCCGGACGGGCGGCTTCAGCCCCTCGTGGCGGAGACGCTTCAGGCGGTGGGCCTTGGGCCGGACGGGGCGGACGTCAGACGCCATGCTGCTGCAGCCACATCTCGAGGACGGCGACCTGCCACAGCTCGGAGCCGCGCAGGGGGGTGATGTGGGCCGTCGGATCGGCGAACAGCGTGTCCAGATATTTCGGATCGAACAGGCCGCGATCGCGCGCCGCCCGGTTGGTCAGGGCCTCGCGCGTCAGGTCGAGGTAGGGGCCCTGGATGTGCTTCAGGGCCGGCACGGGGAAATAGCCCTTCTTGCGGTCGATGACCTCGGACGGGATGACCTGCCGCGCCGCCTCCTTCAGCACCCCCTTGCCGCCCTGGGCCAGCTTGTGTTCGGGCGGGATGCGGCCCGCCAGCTCGACCAGGTCGTGGTCGAGGAAGGGCACGCGCGCCTCCAGCCCCCAGGCCATGGTCATGTTGTCGAACCGCTTGACCGGGTCGTCGACCAGCATGACCTGGCTGTCGAGCCGCAGGGCCTTGTCGACCGGCGTCTGCGCCCCGGGCCGGGCGAAATGGGCCTCGACCAGTGCGCGGCTGACGTCGGTGTCGGCCATGTAGGCCCCGTTCAGCTGGGTCTTCAGCGTCGCGTGGCTGCGGTCGAAGAAGGCGGCGGCGTAGGCGTCGACGGGGTCGGCCGCGTCGACCATGGGCGGGTACCAGTGATAGCCGGCGAAGATCTCGTCTGCGCCCTGTCCCGACTGCACCACCTTGATGTGTTTCGAGACCTCCTGGCTGAGCAGGTAGAAGCCCACATTGTCGTAGGAGACCATCGGCTCGGACATGGCCCCGATGGTGCCGGGCAGGGCCTCCATCAGCCGGGCGTGCGGCACGAAGATCTGGTGATGCTTCGTCCCGTAATGCTTCGCGATCAGGTCGGACCAGACGAACTCGTCGCCCTGCTCGCCGTTGGCCGCCTCGAAGCCGACCGAAAAGGTCATCAGGTCGGTCTGGCCCAGCTCGGCCAGCAGGCCGACGACCAGGCTGGAATCGACACCGCCGGACAGCAGGACGCCGACCGGCACGTCGGCGACCATGCGGCGCTTCACGGCCGTGCGCAGACCGTCCAGCACCCAGTCGCGCCAGTCCTCGGCGGTCAGGCCGGCGTCCTCCGCTTGGCGGGTCATGTCGGGCTGCCAGTACAGCCGGTCCCTGGCGGTGCCGTCCGCTTCGATCACGCGGAGGGTGGCTGGCGGAAACTTCTTCACGCCCTTCAGGAGGGTGTGGGGCGGCGGGACCACGGCGTGGAAGGTCATGTAGTGGTGCAGGCCGACCGGATCGATGGTCTTGTCCACATCGCCGGCCGCCAGCAGGGCCGGCAGGGTGGAGGCGAAGCGCAGGCGCTTGCCCTGTTCGGCCAGATACAGCGGCTTGATGCCGAAGCGGTCGCGGGCGATCACGGTGCGGCCCGAGTCCCGCTCGTGCAGGACGAAGGCGAACATGCCCTTGAAGCGGTCGACGCAGCCCTCGCCCCAGGCCTTCCAGGCCTTGATGATGACCTCGGTGTCGCCGTGCGAGAAGAAGCGGAAGCCGAGGCCCTGCAGCTCCTCACGCAGTTCGGGATAGTTGTAGATGCAGCCGTTGAAGGCGAGGGTGACGCCCAGGTCGGCGTCGACCATGGGCTGCTGGGCCTTTTCGGTGAGGTCGATGATCTTGAGGCGCCGATGCCCCAGCCCGACGGGGCCGCGCATGACGATGCCCGAGCCGTCGGGGCCCCGCGGCGAGAGCGCGTCGGTCATCCGCTGGACGGCACCCGAGTCGGCCGGCCGTCCGTCGAAATTGATCTCGCCGCTCAGACCGCACATGGGCCCTCCTTGAATTGTGGGAGCAACGCGTACAAATGGTTAGGACACGAAAGAGTTCAATCCCATGACCGAGATTCGCCCCCCCGCCCCCGCTCCGGAGGCGACGGACCCGCTGGTCCGGGCGGTGCGCCGGATCGCCCAGGCGGTCGACGTGCGGTCGCGCGAGATCGCCCGGCTGACGGGCCTGACCCTGCCCCAGCTGCTGGTGCTCCAGTCGATCCGCGGGCTGGGCGAGGTCAGCACCAGCGCCATTTCGCGCGACGCGTCGATGTCGCCGCCGACCGTCGTGGCCGTGCTGGACCGGCTGGAGGCGCACGGCATGATCGTGCGCTATCGCTCCACGACCGACCGGCGGATCGTGCATGCGCGCCTGACGGATGAGGGACGCGAGGCGCTGAGGACCGCGCCGGGCCTGTTGCGGGACGACGCCCTGAGCCGCTGGGCCGCCCTGCCGGCGGACCGGCGCGCGGCCCTGGCCGACGCCATGGGCCTGCTGTCGGAGCTGATGACGAGCCCGGTCGAGGCGGCGCGCGGCGACTGAACCGCCGCAGGCGTCAGCGGCCGCGTTCCTCGTCCCGCAGGGTCAGGACGCGGACGCCGGTCTTCGTCACCGCCACGGTGTGCTCGGCCTGGGCGGAGAGCTTGCCGTCCTCGGTGACCACGGTCCAGCCGTCGTCGAGGGTGCGGGTGCCGGCGCGGCCCTGATTGAGCATGGGCTCGATGGTGAAGGTCATGCCCTCCTGCAGCCGCAGGCCGGTGCCGGGCTTGCCGAAATGCAGGACCTGCGGGGCCTCGTGCATCTCGCGGCCGATGCCGTGGCCGCAGTAGTCGCGCACGACGGTGAAGCCGTTCTGCTTCGCATGGCGCTCGATGGCATGACCCACGTCGCCCAGGCGCGCCCCCGGACGGACGGCGCGGATGCCCTTCCACATCGCCTCGTGGGTGGTGCGGACGAGGCGGCGGGCGGCCGCGGAGACGTCGCCGATCAGATACGTCTTGCTGGAGTCCGTGATCCAGCCGTCCTTCTCCAGGGTGACGTCCAGATTGACGATGTCGCCGGACGTCAGCGTCTCGTCGGCCGAGGGGACGCCGTGGCAGACCACCGCATTGATCGAGCTGTTGAGCACGAAGCCGTAGCCGTACTGGCCCTTCGACGCGGGGCGGGCCTGCAGGCGGTCGACGATGAAGGCCTCGACCGCGTCGTTGATCGCCAGGGTGGTCATGCCCGGCAGCGGCAGGGCGTCGACGTGGGCGAAGACCGAGGCAAGCAGACGGCCGGACGCCGCCATCATCTCCACCTCGTCCGGCGACTTGATCATGCCGCCACGCCGTCGGGCGCGGGGGCGGCGACGCCGGCGGCGGTCAGTTCGCGGGCCACCAGCTCCTGAAAGGTCAGGCCGGGGTTCAGCTCGCCCAGCATGCCGATCCTGATCCAGAAGGCGGCCTGGCCGTTGATCGAGCGGCACGAGGCGCGGGCGGCGCGGCGCAGCTGGTCGTGCAGCGCGTCCTCGATGTTGACGATGCCCATGCGGTCTCCGGTGCGTGATATGATACGGAGGCGTTTTGTATATTGCCTGCATCGGAGCGACAAGGCGGGCGAAGCACGGAGGACGACGAGGTGTCGGAGATCGATCCCGCCCGGGCGGCGGCTCTGGGCTGGCCAAAGTCGAAATACGCCTGGGTCGAGCGCGAGCGCCGCTGGCTGTGCCGGACCGTGCCGACAGCGCGCGTGGTGCGGGTCGAAACCTTTCGCGACCTGTATGTCACGGGGACCCAATTGCGCCTGAGACACGCCGTGCCCGCCGACGGCGGGGCACCGATGCTGAGGCTGGGACGCAAGGCGGACGTCGATCCGGCGGTGCGGCTGCTGACGTCCATCTATCTGTCGCAGGAGGAGTACCGGCTGCTTTCGGCCCTGCCCGGAAAGGTGCTGGAGAAGACGCGCCACTACCTCGGCAAGGTCGACGGTGCCGACGTGTCCGTCGACGTGTTCGAGGGCCCTCTGGCCGGTCTGGTCATGGCGGAAGCGGAGTTTCCGGACGCCGGGTCTATGGCGCGCTGGCCCATGCCGGACTTCGCCGTGCGCGAAGTGACCGAGGACGTGCGCTATACCGGGGGCCGACTGGTCGTGGACGGCCTGCCGGACGGATGGGACGACGAGGGCGAGGGATGAGGAAACTTGGCGTGCTGGGCGGCATGGGTCCCGCGGCGACGGTGGCCTTCCTGCAGCGTGTGCTGGAGCTGACCCCGGCGCGGGAGGACGAGGATCACGTCCGTATACTGATGGACATGAATCCGCAGGTGCCGAACCGGCACCGGGATCCGCCGGGCGCGAAGGAGGAACTGGGTGCCATGGCGCGGCGGCTGCGCGACATGGGGGCGGAGGTGCTGGCCATGCCGTGCAACACGGCGCACGCCCATGCCGACGCGATCCGCGCCGCGGGCGTGCCCTTCCTCGACATGATTGAACTGACGGCGGCGGAGGCGGCCGGACGGGGGGCGACGAAGGTCGGCGTGCTGGCCACGCCGGGCGGGACCGACCTGTACGTGGCCGAGTTGGACCGCCGCGGGCTGACGCCGGTGGTGCCGGCAGTCGGAGGCCGGCGGGCCTTTCTGGATACGGTCTTCGCCATCAAGGCGGGCGACGTGGGCCCGGACCGGCGCGCGGAGATGACGGCGCTGGCGCACAGGCTGATCGATCAGGGGGCCGAGGCGCTGATCGCCGGATGCACGGAGATTCCGCTGGTCATGGCGCAGGCTGACGTGGGCGTGCCCCTGATCGATTCCGCCGAGGTGCTGGCCCGGGCGTGCGTGAGGGAGTGCGCCTAGGCGAACCCCAGCTCCGCCCGCACCTGCGCGGCAGGCACCCCGCGCTCGCGCAGGGATCGCAGCGTCTCGGACTTGTCGCGCTTGGCGAGGCGGCGGCCCGAGGCGTCGAGCAGCAGGGGGTGGTGGCGATAGCGCGGCGTGGGCCTGCCCATCAGGGCCTGGATCAGGACCTGGATGTGCGTCGCCTCGAACAGGTCATGGCCGCGGATCACCTGGGTGACGCCCTGCAGCGCGTCGTCGTGGGTCACCGCCAGATGGTAGGCCGTGCCGGCGTCCTTGCGCGCCAGCACCACGTCGCCGGCGGTTTCGGGCCGGGCGAGGATCAGGCCGCGCTGGCCGTCGGGGCCGGCCCCCTCCTCCGTCCACGCCAGCTGCGACCAGGCCCGGTCGCCCAGCGCCTCGCGGGCCCGGTCCAGCGACAGCCGCCAGGCGAAGGCGCGGCCCTCGGCCAGAAGGGCGGACTCCTCGTCCGGCGCGTGGGGTCCCGGACGGGCCGCCTCGACCGGGCCGTGGGGGGCGTCGCCGATGGCGTCGAGAATTTCCTTCCGTGTCCGGAAGCAGCGATACATCAGGCCGCGCCGATCCAGCACGTCGACCACGGCGGCGTACTGGGCCAGATGGTCCGACTGGCGGCGCACCGGGCCGTCCCAGTCGAGGCCGAGCCACGTCAGGTCTTCCAGGATTCCCGCCTCGAACGCCGGCCGGCAGCGAGTCGGGTCGATGTCCTCGATCCGCAGCAGGAACCGGCCGCCCGCCGCGCGCGCCGCGGTCCAGGCCGTCAGCGCCGACAGGGCGTGGCCGCGGTGCAGCCGCCCGGTCGGCGACGGGGCGAAGCGGGTGACGACGTCGGCCACCGTCAGACGCGCCGCAGGGCGCCGGCCGCGATCAGGCGATCGACGGCGGCGCGCAGGTCGGCCTCGGGCACGAAGTCGAACTGGGCGATCATGTCCTCGAGGGCGATGCGCGGCTGGCCGAGGGCCCAGTCCATGGCCACGGCGGCGGGACCGGAGACCGGCGGCGCCGCCAGGCCGGTCGGGGCGAGGAAGGTCAGGGCGGTCCGCTCCGGCAGGCCGTAGGCCGGGGCGCGGGGGGTGAGCCGGGTCTGGCTCATGGCGATCTCGTCGGCGAAGGCGGGGCTGGCGGCCAGCGCCGCGAGCCGGGCGCCGAGGTCGGCGAGCTGGGCCTTCAGCGGGACCCCGGCGCCCTCGCCCGCCGGACGCAGCCAGCGACGGAAGGCCGGATCCTGCATCGCCGCGGACTCCAGCAGGCGGAACAGGATGCGCCCGTACAGCGGCGTGACGGAGAAGGTCGCGTGCAGCGACGCCCCCTCGGTGGCCAGGGCGTCGTGGAACTGGCCGCGCGGCAGATACAGGACGTCGCCGGGCTTCATCCGGATCTCCTGCACCAGCTGGCCGCGCCGGGCGTGCAGCCGCTCGCGGGCGCGGCCGTCGGAGTCGTCGGGCAGGTCGACGGGATCGGCCTCGCGGTTCGAATACAGCCGCCAGGTCTTCTCGCCCTCGACCTGGACGGCGAAGACGTGGTGCAGGTCGTAGTGCGAGCCGAAGGCCTGGACCCCGCCGAAGGAGCAGTAGAGGTTGACCCCGACCTGGGCGGCGAAGCGGCGCGACAGGTCGGCGGACAGGGCGCGCAGGCCGGGCGTCAGACTTTCGACGTCGCCGAGGATGACGCTGGCCCCGGCGGCCATGAGCGCCTGGACCTTGGCCGGCGACGGCCGCATGACCATGCCGGACTGGGTGTTGGCCAGGACGCAGTACTGTTCCGGCGGGATCGGCCGGTTGTCGTGCACCATCTTCAGGGTGGTGGCCGTCCAGACCGCCGATTGGTCCAGCAGGGCGTTGAAATCGTCCCACCCCAGCAGCGACCGCTTCGACGCGCCGGCATCGGCCGGGACGTGCAGCGGTTTCCGGTCGTCGAAGTCGCGATGGAAGGCCTCGGGGGTGATCGGGGCCAGAAGATCGTCCAGACTGCGCATGCGCCGGACGCTAGTCCGCAGACCCGGGATCGTCCAGAAGTGGCCACCGCCCCCTCCCCCGCCGACCTGGCCGCCGCGCGTGCCGCCCTGGTGGCGCGCGACCCGGCGCTGGCGCGGGCCGACGCCGCCGTGCCGCCGTTCGAGTGGCGGACGCGGACGGGCGGGTTCGAGGGTCTGCTGCGCATGATCGTGGAGCAGCAGGTGTCGCTGGCGTCGGCCGCGGCGATCTGGAAGCGGGTGGTCGAGGGACTGGACGGCGACCTGACCCCGGGCGGGGTCATGGCCCACCAGATCGAGGCCCTGCGCGGCATGGGTCTGTCGATCCAGAAGGCGACCTATGCCCACGAGATCGCGCGGGCGCACGTCGACGGCCGGATCGATTTCGACCATCTGGAGCGGCTGTCGGACACCGACGCGGTGCAAAGGCTGACGGCGATCAAGGGCGTCGGCCTGTGGACCGCCGAGACCTTCCTGATGTTCTGCGAGGGGCGGCTGGACGTGTTTCCGGGCGGGGACATCGCCCTGCAGGAAGCCATGAAGTGGGCCGACGGGCTGGAGATCCGGCCCAGGGAGAAGGCCGCCTATGCCCGCGCCGAGGCGTGGCGGCCGCACCGCGCGGTGGCGGCGCATCTGCTGTGGGCGTGGTACGGGCTGGTGAAACGGGGAGACGCCACGATATGACCGCCGCCGTGCTGACGCCCGAGATCGTCGCGCCGGAACGGCTGCTGGCGGTGCTGGACTTCGCCGGGGTGGCGGTGTTCGCCGCGACGGGCGCGCTGGCGGCGGCGCGGCTGAAGCAGGATCTGGTCACCGCCGCCTTCTTCGCCGCCATCACCGGCGTGGGCGGCGGGACGCTGCGGGACCTGCTGATCGGGGCCCCGGTGTTCTGGGTGCAGGACTGGCGCTACGTCGCGGTCTGTCTGGCCGGAGCGGTGGCGGTGTGGCTGATCGGCGCGCGCGAGTGGCGCTTCCGGGCCCTGCTGTGGCTGGATGCGGTCGGGCTGGCGGCCTATGGCGTGCTGGGCGCGGCCAAGGCCGAGGCGTGGGGCGTGCCGGCGCTGATCTGCGTGGTCATGGGCGCGCTGACGGCCAGTTTCGGCGGCGTGGTGCGCGACCTGCTGGCCGGGCAGCCGTCGATCCTGCTGCGGCGCGAGATCACGGTCTCGGCGGCCATCCTGGCGGCGGCGGCCTATGTCGCCGGCAAGGCGCTGGGCCTGGGCGACTGGCCCGCGGCCATCCTGGGCTCGGGCCTCGGATTCGCCCTCAGGGCGGGGGCGCTGAGATGGGGCTGGAGCCTGCCGGCCTTTCCCGCCCGGGGTTGAGCGTCATGACGGCGTCGTCGAATCCGGGGTAGGCTGAAGGCGTCGGAGGAGAAGCGTCTTCAGTCACGTCGTCCTGCACGTCCGAAGTCTGACGGGAGCCCCGAGGTGAGGGTCTCCGAGCGACCGCCGTCCGGCTGGCCCGCCCTGGTGCTGAACGCCGATTTCCGGCCGCTCTCCTACTATCCGCTGTCGATCTGGCCCTGGCAGGAGGTGGTCAAGGCCGTGTGGCAGGACCGGGTCGACGTGGTCTCGGTCTATGACAAGGTCGTGCGCAGCCCGTCGCACGAGATCCGGCTGCCCAGCGTGATCTCGCTGAAAAGCTATGTCGATCAGGATCGGGCCCCGGCCTTCACCCGGTTCAACGTCTTCCTGCGCGACGACTTCCGCTGCCAGTACTGCGGCCAGACGACCGAGCTGACCTTCGACCACGTCATCCCGCGCAGCCGCGGCGGACGCACGACCTGGGAGAACATCGTCGCCGCCTGCGGTCCGTGCAATCTGAGGAAGGGCGGGCGGACGCCGGCGCAGGCGGGCATGCCGATCCGCCGCGCGCCGCATCGTCCGAACGCGTACCAGCTGCAGGACGCCGGGCGACGGTTTCCGCCCAACTATCTGCACCAGAGCTGGCTGGACTATCTGTACTGGGACATCGAGCTGGAGCCCTGAGTCCGTATGCGGACTTGAAGGGGCGTCAGCCCACCCACCAACCGCGCGGATTGGGCACGGGGCGGCCGCGGGTCAGCAGGAAGACGCCCCAGGCCCCGCGCACGACCAGCCAGCCGACCAGCACGAACAGGACGAAGACGCCCAGGTTGACGACGATCAGGATGACGCCGGCGACGGCGGCGATGGCGGCCGTCCAGAGCGTGCGGCGCTGGTAGAGGTGGTGGCTGGTGAAGGGCTCTTCGGCCGGGGCGTCGCCGAACAGGACGGCCAGCAGGCCGACGACGGCCGAGACGCCGAGCGTCGGCACGGCGAACAGGATCAGGGCGTAGATCGCGTAGAGGCCCATGGGCGCCTCGGGCACAGGCTCGCGGTCGCGGCGGCCGAAGGCGGGTTCGGGCGGCGGGGGCGGCGCGGCCGGCTCGAAGGCGGCGCGGGCGTCGACGGGCTCCGCCGCGGGCTTCGGCTCGGGTGTGGGCTCGACGACCGCCTCGGGCTTGGGTTCGGGCTCGGGCGCGCGGGGACGACCGGCGAGCGAGGCGGGCGAGGCGAAGCCGACCAGATCGTCCGGGTCGTGACCGGGCGTCGGATCCTTCGGAGGCTGGCGGTCGCCGGTGTCGGACATGGTCATCCCTTGCAGTGCGCCGATTGTGCCGGGCCGCGGGCGCCCGCGCAACGTCGGGTCAGTCGGCCCGCGACAGCCGGATCTCGCAGCCGGCCGCCTGGGCGCCGCGCAGGGCCCCCGGCTTCTCCACCCGCACAGCGACGGACCGGACGCGCGGATCGCCCAGACAGGCCGCGGCCAGCCGTTCGGCGAAGGTCTCGATCAGCTCCATATGGCCCCGGGCGATCAGGTCATGGGCCGCGGCGCGGACCGTCTCGTAGTTCAGCGTGTCGTCCAGCCGCTCGACCGGGCCGGGGGTCAGCTCCAGCGTCACGTCGACGTCCAGTGGCTGGGTGATGCCGCGCTCGTGGGCGTGGACGCCGATCTCGGCGGCCAGCGACAGGCCGCGGACGAAGACGGTCAGGCCGTCGCGGCGGAAATTCGGGGGTGTCATGGGGTCAGTCCTGCACGTCGGGGGTGCGCCAGGCCAGATGCTGGCCGGAGTCGACGGCGATCGTCTGGCCGGTGACGCGGTCGGCGGTGGCCAGCCAGATCACGGCCTCGGCCACGGCCTGCGGCGTCACGGCGCGTTCCAGCGGCACGTTCGACCATTCGGCCTCGAAATCGGCGTCGGACTGGTGGACCGACTTCAGCGTCGGGCCGGGGGCGACGGCGTTGACGCGGACGTCCGGCGCCAGGGCCTGGGCCAGGGTCGCGGTGGCCCAGTGCAGGCCGGCCCGCGACAGGGCGTAGGAGAAGAAGCGGGGATCGGGCTTCAGCACGCGCTGGTCCAGCAGGTTGACGATGGACGCCCCGGACGGGGCCCGGGCGGCGAAGGCCTGGGCCAGCAGCACCGGGGCGCGCAGGTTGACGTCCATGTGGGTCGACCAGGTCCGGTCCGTGAGCGTCTCCAGCCGGTCCTCCTGAAACACCGAGGCGTTGTTGACCAGCAGGGTCAGGGGCCCCAGCGCCCCGGCGGCGCGGTCGATGAGGGCGCGGGTCGCCTCCGGATCCGTCAGATCGGCCTGGAGCACCGCGGCGCGACGGCCCAGGGCCCGGACCCCGGCCGCCACGGCCTCGGCGTCGTCGGGCGAGGACCCGTGATGGATCGCGACGTCCCAGCCGGCCCGGGCGGCGTGCAGGGCGATCTCGCGCCCGATGCGGCGGGCCGCGCCCGTGACGAGGACGGCCCCGCGGGCGGGCTCAGTCAACCCGGCCGAACTCGAAGAGGTTGACCGCGGCCAGGACGGCGACGAAGCCGAGGATGATGCCGAGAGCGAGCATGGGGAAATCTCCGAAAGCTGGGGCGGGCATACCGGGGCGGCTTCGCGCGTTCAAGTCGGCGCACAAGGGATCCGCATATGAACGCCAACCTCTTCGCCATGTTCGCCGTCTTCGCCGCCGGGGCCGCCGCCGCCCTGCAGGGGCCCACCAATGCGCGGCTGGCGCAGGGGGTGGCCGCGCCGGTCAATGCGGCGCTGATCTCGTTCGCGGTCGGCACCGCGACCCTGCTGGTGCTGGCGCTGGCCATGCAGCAGCGGCCCGAGGGGCAGGCCGTGCGCGAGGTGCCCGGCTGGGCATGGATCGGGGGGCTGTACGGGGCCCTGTTCGTGGTGGTGCTGGCCTGGGCGACGCCCAAGCTGGGCGTGGCCACGTCCCTGGCGGCGGTGGTGGCGGGCCAACTGGTGCTGGGCCTGCTGATCGACCACTTCGGCCTGATGGGCGTCCCGCGCCAGCCGATCAGCCTCGCACGTCTGGGCGGCACGGCCATGGTGATCGGCGGCATGCTGCTGGTGCGGCGGGGGTGAGGTCGGCCTATATTCGCCCGCGATGACCGAGGCGATTCCGGCCCCTGAAAGCGATCTGAAGGCGGCCGAGCTGATCCGTGACGAGGCGCGGCGGGCGCCGGACAGGCCGGGCGTGTACCGCATGTACGGCGAGGACGGGGCGTGCCTGTACGTCGGCAAGGCGCGGTCGCTGAAGAAGCGGATCGTGCAGTACGCGCAGGGGCGGTTCCACACCCAGCGCATCGCCCACATGGTCAGCCTGACCCGGTCGATGGAGCTGGTGGTGACGGCGTCCGAGACCGAGGCGCTGCTGCTGGAATCCAACTTCATCAAGAAGCTGAAGCCGCGCTTCAACGTGGTGCTGAGGGACGACAAGTCCTTCGCCGAGCTGATGATCCGGCGCGATCACCGGGCCCCGCAGGTGCGCAAGCATCGCGGCGCGCACACGATCAAGGGCGACTATTTCGGGCCGTTCGCCTCGACCTGGGCGGTCAATCGCACCCTGACCACGCTGCAGAAGGCCTTCCTGCTGCGGTCGTGTTCGGACAGCGTCTACGAGAGCCGGACGCGGCCGTGCATGCTGCACCAGATCAAGCGCTGCTCGGCCCCGTGCACGGGGCTGATCTCGCTGGAGGACTACGGACAGCTGGTCGACGAGGCCGAGGCCTTTCTGCGCGGCAAGTCGCGGGCGGTGATCGGGCGGCTGTCGCAGGAGATGCAGGCCGCCAGCGACGACATGGACTTCGAGACCGCCGCGCGCGTGCGCGACCGCATCCGGGCGCTGTCGGCGATCAGCATGGAGAACTCGGTCTCGGCCGAGGGCGTGGCCGAGGCGGACGTGTTCGCCCTGCATTCCGACGCGGGGCAGGCCTGCGTGCAGGTGTTCTTCTATCGCGGCGGCCAGAACTGGGGCGGGCGGGCCTATTTCCCGCGCGTCGACAAGAGCGACACCGACGCCGACATCCTGGGGGCGTTCCTGGGCCAGTTCTATGAGGACAAGCCGGTCCCGCGCGAGATCCTGTCCAACGTCGTGCCGTTCGAGAAGGAGCTGCTGGAAGAGGCCTTCTCGATGATGGCCAAACAGGTCGACGGGCGGCGCGTGGTCTCGATCGAGCGGCCCCTGCGCGGCGACCGGCGGGCGCTGGTGGACCACGCCCTGACCAATGCGCGCGAGGCGCTGGGGCGGCGGCTGGCCGAGAATTCGGCGCAGGGGAAGATCCTCGACGAGGTGGTCGAGGCCTTCGGCCTGGAGGGGCGGCCGGAGCGGATCGAGATCTACGACAACGCCCACATCCAGGGCTCGAACCCGGTCGGCGGCATGGTGGTGGCCGGGCCCGAGGGGTTCCGCAAGAACCAGTACCGCAAGTTCAACATCCGCGGCGAGGAGCTGAGCCCCGGCGACGACTTCGGCATGATGCGCGAGGTCATGCGCCGCCGGTTCAGCCGGCTGGTGAAGGAGGAGGACGAGGGCGAGGCGCCGGAGCGGCCGGACCTGCTGCTGATCGACGGCGGTCTGGGCCAGCTGTCGGCGGTGCGGTCGGTGCTGGACGATCTGGGACTGGAGGACATCCTGGCCGTCGGCGTCGCCAAGGGGCCGGACCGCGACGCGGGGCTGGAGAAGTTCATCATCCCCGGCAAGGCCCCCTTCATGCTGCCGCTGAAGTCGCCGGCGCTGTACTACATCCAGCGGCTGCGCGACGAGGCGCACCGCTTCGCCAACGGCGCCCACGCCAAGCGGCGGTCGATGGACATCAAGAAGAACCCGCTGGACGAGATCGAGGGGGTCGGGCCGGGACGCAAGAAGGCCCTGCTGCACGCCTTCGGCTCGGCCAAGGGCGTGGGGCGCGCCTCGGTGGCCGACCTCGAGAAGGTCGAGGGCATCAACCGCGCGCTGGCGGAGCGGATCCACGGCTTCTTCCATCCGGCGGGACGGGCCTAGGCTGTGCGGGAGGAGACGGGAATGAACGCAGAGTTCGCCGAAGGCACGGTCCACCGGGCGGCCGGGGACATGAAGGCGGCCATACGTGCCGACGCCGGGATCCTGGAACTGTGGCAGGGGCTGACCCCGCTGGGCCGAAACGAGTTCATCTGCTGGGTCGAGGACGCGAAGCAGGCCGCGACCCGCGAACGCCGCATCCGGCGCACGATCGAGGAGATGCAGGAGGGCAAACGCCGACCGTGCTGCTGGCCCGGCTGCGTCCACCGCGACGACAAGCCGCCCAGCCGCTGGCAAAAGGCGATGGCCGCGGGCAAAGAAGCCAGATGACCGACTCTACCGACCTCCTGTTCTCCGGATACCGCCGCTTCCGCGAAGGCCACTGGGCCGAGGCGAAGGCGGAGTATGAGGCGCTGGCGGCCGAGGGGCAGACGCCGCACACCCTGGTAATCGCCTGCTCGGACAGCCGGGCCGATCCGGCCCTGATCTTCGACGCCGCGCCGGGGCAGCTGTTCACGGTGCGCAACGTCGCCAACCTGGCCCCGCCCTATGCGCCGGACGGCGACCTGCACGGCGTGTCGGCGGCGCTGGAGTTCGGGGTGAAGGTGCTGCAGGTGCGGCGGATCGTGGTCATGGGCCACGCCCACTGCGGCGGCGTGGCGGCCATGCGCGGCGGAGCCCCGGCCAACTGCCGCGACTTCCTGGCGCCGTGGATCGCCCAGGGCGAGCCGACTGTGCGCCGCGTGGCCGAGGCGGTGGAGCCCGATGAGGTCGAGCAGGCCAGCGAGGAGGCGGTCGTGCGCCTGTCGCTGGACAACCTGCGCACCTTCCCGTGGATCGCGGAAAGGGAGGCGGCCGGTGAGCTGGAACTGGTCGGCCTGCATTTCGGCATCGCCGACGGGCTGCTGCGCCGCCTGACCGGGGCCGGGCCGTTCCAGCCGCTCGCCTGATTGCCGAAAGTAGTGAAATTCACTACACTGTCGCCATGGAGCGGACGATCTCGGCCACCGACGCGAACCGCGAGTTCTCGCGCCTTCTGGGGGAGGTGGCCGCGGGCCAGACCTTCGTGGTGACGTCGCACGGCAAGCCGGTGGCCAGGATCGTGCCCCTGCAGGCGGACGATTCCGACCGCGCCGAGCGCGCGCGGAAGATGCGGGAGTTGCTGGACCAGATGGCCAGGCTGCCGCTGCGCCATGCCGGACGGATCACCCGCGACGACGGTTACGAGTGAAGGTCGCGCTCGACACCAACATTCTGGCCTATGCCGCCGGCGTGGACGACGCGGAGCGCCAAGCCGCCGCGCAGGGTCTCATCGGCCGGATCGACGTGACCCGCATCGTTCTGCCGCAGCAGGTGGCCGGAGAATTCTACAACGTCCTGATCCGCAAGGGCCGGCATCCCCGCGAGACCGCGGCGGCCATCGTCACCGGCTGGCTGGACCTGTTCGGCACGAAGCCGAGTTCGCCGACGGTCTTTGCACAGGCGATGATCCTGGCGACCGAGCATGCGTTCCAGATCTGGGACGCGGTGATCGTCTGCACCGCCGCCGAGGCCGGTTGCGATCTGCTGCTTTCCGAAGACATGCACGAAGGGTTCCGGCATCGCGGACTGACGATCGCCAACCCCTTCGCCGAAGCGCCCCACCCGCGTCTGCAAGCCCTGCTGGACGCCCTGCCGGAAGACCCGCGATGACCACCGCCCCGCATCCGCATGCCAACCCCATCCCCAACATCCTGACCGGCCTGAGGCTGGCGGCGGGGGTGGTGATGTTCCTGATCCTGGCCGGGGCGACGGGCGGCCTGCCCTATCTGTCCAGCTATCTGAGCCCGGAGGACCAGTTCGCCCTGTACCGCACGGCCTTCATCATCTTCGTGGTGGCGGCGTCGACGGACTGGATCGACGGCTATCTGGCGCGGCGGTGGCACGCCACCACGCGATGGGGGGCCATTCTGGACCCGATCGCGGACAAGGTTCTGGTCACCGGGGCCATCCTGGGCGTGCTGACCTCGGGGTCGGTGCCGCAGATCGCCATCCCCTGCGGCCTGATCCTGTTCCGCGAGTTCGCCGTGTCGGCCCTGCGCGAGACGGTGGCGGGCAAGGTCAAGCTGCCGGTCACCCTGCTGGCCAAGTGGAAGACCACGCTGCAGCTGGTGGCCCTGGGCGCCCAGCTGTTCGCGCGCAACTGGGACGGCTTCGGGCTGGAGTTCGACTACCTGCCGCACTTCCAGCTGTTCGCCGACCTGCTGATCTGGGCGGCCGCGGTGATCACCGTGTGGACCGGCTGGCAGTATTTCGAGAAGGCGCGGCAGAAGATGAGCGCGATCTAGGGCGTCGTGAGTAGGGCTTAGGGCTTAGGGCTTAGGGGCGATGCGGCTTCTGCGAAGTCCTAAGCCCTAAGCCCCAAGCCCCTTCTTTCAGACCCCCAGCTCTTCCAGCAGGTGATCCATCCCGTAGACGTCGCGCAGGGAGACGGTGACGGCGCCCGTGGTGACGATGACCGAGCGGTTGACGTTGGGGTCGTAGCCGTAGGCGTTGCGCTGGGTCAGGATGGTGGAGTCAAAGTTGGCCCCCACGATCTCGCCCGCCGCATTGACCGCCGGCGAGCCCGACGAGCCGCCGATGGTGTCGGTGGAGACGGCCATGTTCAGCACGGTGTCGGCGGGGATGCGGCCGCGCGCGGCCAGCAGCTTCGGCGCGACGTCGAACGGCGCGGCGCCGGTCATGCGGTCCCACAGGCCGGCGAACGTCGTGAAGGCCGGCACGGTCTGGCCCTGATAGGTCCAGCCCTCGACCCGGCCGTACGTCAGCCGCAGCGTGCCCGTCGCGTCGGGATAGACGCTGTCGCCATAGGCGCCGAAGCGGGCGCGGGCGAGGGTTTCCGAGGCGCGGTCGGTGGGGCCGACGACGCGTTCTTCCCACTCGGCGCGGGCGGCGCGGCTCTCGTCCTGGATCGACAGGACCCACTGGATCAGGGGGTCGTCCGAGGCCTCGATCGCGGCCAGCCCGCCGTCCCACAGGGCGCGGCGCACCGCCGGGTCGGCCAGTTTCGTGCCGCCGATGACGCGGGCGGCCAGACCCTCGGGCGATTCCTGGCCCAGCAGGCCGCGGACGCGGGGATCGTCGACGGTCAGCCATTCGCGGGTCTTGGACAGCCACCAGCTGACCTGCATCTCTTCCAGTTCGGCATAGATCGGGCGCTCGGCGGCGATGCGCGACTGGGCGGCGCCGAGGCGGCCGTCGACGTATTCCGGCAGGCGCTCACCGGACGGCTTGGCCCGCTCCTGCGCCGCGCGGACCAGGGTCCAGGCATAGGCGAACAGCACCGAGCCGCCGCCGGCGCGGGCCTCCAGCATCGTATAGCCGGGATAGAGCGCGCGCTGGGTCGGCTGGATCGCCGCCAGGTCGCCCCACGGGTCGCCGACGTCGGCGGCCAGGGCCGGGTTGGCCGCCACGCGGGCCCGGAAGTCGGCCTCGTCCGCCGCGCGTTTGGCCATGAAGTCGACGTCGATCAGGGCGCGCATGCGGCCGATGCCGCGCTTGTAGGTGTTCTCGAGGCCGACCAGCGGGTCCATGACCTCGAAGGCGCGGTCCGGGCTCTCCTCGCCATAGCGGATCATGCGGCCGCGCAGCTCGGACGCGATCAGCTGGTCCATCGGCAGGATGACGTCGCGGACGGTGTAGAGCTGGTCCTGGGTCAGCAGGCGCTGGGTGGCGCCGGGGCTGCCGGAGACGAAGATGGGCTCGCCCTCGGTCGGCTTCGACGCGTTCCATTTGAAATGGGTCGGCGTCGCGGCCGGAACGCCGTTCTCGTACAGGCGGATGAAGGCCGCATCGATGGCGAAGCGCGGGAAGTTGAAATTGTCCAGGTCGCCGCCGAAAGTCGCGGCGCGATCCTCGGGCGCCCAGGCCAGACGCACGTCGGCGTAGCGCTTGTAGGTGTAGAGCTTGAACTGGCCTCCCCGGTACAGGGTCACGACCTGGCAGCGGCTGTCGGTCTTGCCGGCGCAGGCCTCGGCCTCGATGGCGGCGGCCTCGGCGTCGCGGGCGCGCACGAAGGCCGAGCCCGACTGGTCGGCGCCCGCGGCCTGCATCCGGTCCGTGACGTCGGCGATGTCGATCAGAATCTCGGCCGAGCCGCCGGGGCAGCGCTTCTCCTCGGCGCGCGAGGCCGGCAGGAAGCCCGTGGCGGCATAGTTGACCTGGGGCGTCGACAACTGGGCCACGCAGGAGGCGACGCAGTGGTTGTTGGTCATCACCAGCCCCTCGGCCGAGACCAGCCCCGCCGAGCAGCCGCCGAACTTGACCGACGACAGCCGCACCCGGTCCAGCCACTCCTGGTCGATGTTCGTGCCGAGCGTCGCGTTGACCCGCGCGATGGGGAAGTTGTCGAAGGTCCACATCCCCTCGCCCGCCTGGACGGTCGGCGCGATCAGGAAGGCGAAGGCGGTCGCGGCGGCGACGAGACGGCGGGTGAGGGACATGGATGGGTCTCCGACACGGATACTGACGCGGCGGACATTGGCGGGGGGAGGGTGTGGTGGCAAGCGGTCGCCCGCTGACAAGGCGCTCGGCTGGCGATAGTCTTCAAAAATGAACGCCGTTCATCTCTGCGCGTCCTTAAGTCTCTTGCTGGTGAGCGGGTGCGCAACCAAGCCGTGGCCAGATCTGCCTCTGGGCGTCGAGCGCATCACCTTTGAGCACTACAATCCCGCCGCATATTGCGGCGACTGCGATGGCACGACGATCATTGCGGCGGCCGACGGCACCATCTGGATAGAAGAAAGATACTGGGAGCGACCGACTTCAGCCGAGCGGCGGATGCTGGCAGTCGACCCTCAGCACTATCGCGACTTTGAAGCCGCCCTTGCCCCTTATCGACCGACGGTCACCATTGGCACCGAAGGCCCTCAAACGGTCGTCTGCGACCCCCACTCGCTGGATGTTCGTGTCACGTGGTGGGATGGAGAACGCGAGGTGAGCCGAGTTTTCTTGCCAGGCTGCTCCAACGAGGCGGCGATCGGCGCCGCAGTTCTGGCCGCGCCGCTGACGCTCCAGATAGACCACCCCGGCCTGACGTCACGGCCGGCATCCGACCGCAGAGTGGTCCACCGACGCTGATCAGGCTTGAAGCTGTGTCAGCCCCGTCGCCTCCCGCATCACCGCCGCATATCCCGGCGCGACTTGGCGCCGAGGGATAAAGTTTCGTCGAGCGGCGTTAAGCCTGCGAACGGGGCGGAGCGGGAGCGGGCTATGGACGGGGTTTCGATCGAGGCGGCGCGCGAGACGCTGACGGCGCTGTGGGGCCAGGCGGGGGCGACCTGGGTCCTGCCGGTGCTGCTGGGCCTGGGGCTGGCGGCGGCGACGGGTCTGCGCACCTTCCTGCCGCTGCTGATGATGGCGGGGTCCGAGCGACTGGGGCTGTTCGGGCTGAGCCTGAACGACGACTGGTCGTGGGTCACGTCGGACGCGGCCCTGATCGCCCTGGGCGTGGCGGCGACGGTCGAGTTCGTGGGCGACAAGATCCCCGGGGTCGACCATGCCCTGCATTCCATGGGGCTGGTGGCGCGCCCGGTGGCGGCGGCGGTGGCGGCGGGCGGGCTGTTCGCCGCGGTCGATCCCACCACGGCGGCGGTGGCCGGCGTGATCGTGGGGGCGCCGACGGCCCTGGCCTTCAACGCGGTCCAGGGCGGGGCAAGGGTGGCCTCGACGGCCACGACCGGCGGGCTGGGCAATCCGGTGCTGAGCCTGATCGAGGACGTGCTGACCGTCTTCACCGTGATCCTGGCGCTGCTGGCGCCGATCCTGATCCCCGTCGTTCTGGTGATCCTGGCCGTCGTCGTCTTCCGCCTCGCGCGGCGGCTGCGGCGGTTCCAGGAACGACGCCGCGCGCGGATGGCGGCCTAGAGGGTCTTCGCAGCGATCGCCCGGATCGTCTCGGCCCTGGCCGGCAGGTCCGACGCCAGACGCGCGGCCAGTTCGCGGGCGCCGACGGGGTAGGCGTCGCCACCCCGGGCGATGCGGTCGGCGGCCTCGGCGGCGGTCTTGAGCGCATGGGCCAGACCCTCGACCTCCTCCAGCGCGAGGGCGCGCGCCTCCATCTGCAGGCGGGCGATGCGCTCGGCGGTGTTCTGAGGCTTGCGCATCAGATCGTAGATTTCGGCGTCTCCGACGATCCGGAGATCGGTGCGGGTCTTCTCGGCGGCCATGGTCAAGCTCCTTGAACCGGAGCAATGCGGACTCGGGGCCGGGCGTTCCGCGTGCGGAGCGATCCGCGGGCGGGTGTGGCCTCCGGGCCTCAGCCCTTCGTCGGCAGGAAGGGCGAGAAGGTGATGACGGTGAAGGTGTCGCGGATGTGCGGCCGCGTCTGCACGGACTTCGTCACGAAGGTCCCGATGTCCATGTCTTTGGGCAGGTTGAACTTGGCCAGCAGGTCGTACTGGCCCGACGTCGAATAGACCTCCGACACATGTTCGACGTTGTCGACCATGTCGGCCGCCACGTCGTTGGCGTGGCCCAGCTCGCATTTGATGAAGACGAAGATGGCGGTCATCATGGGGCACGCTCCGCGTGAGGGCTTAGGTCTCAGGTCTTAGGGCTTAGTCCGATCGCGGGCCAGTCGTCGACGGCGGATCATCCCCACCCTAAGCCCTAAGCCCTAAGCCCTAAGCCCTCTCGCGGAGCCCCCGCCCTGGACCTCGAAGCCGAATACAACAACCGCGCCCGCGTCCCGGACCATCCGGCCGTCATGGCGCGCTGGACGTCCGGCGGCGAGGCGGCGCGGGCGGCGCATCCCCCGGTCGAGCTGCGTTATGGGCCGGGCGCGCGGGAGGTGATGGATTTGTTCGAGGCGGGGGAAGGCGCGCCCGTCGCGGTCTTCCTGCACGGCGGCTACTGGCAGGCGCTGGACCGAAGCTGGTTCAGCTGGATCGCGCCGGCGCTGGTGGCGCGCGGCGTGGGCGTGGCCATCCCGTCCTATGACCTCGCGCCCGCGGTGCGGCTGGGGCGGATCGTGGCGCAGGCGCGCGCGGCGGTGGAGGCGGTGCGGGCGCGCACGGCCGTGCGGCCAGTCGTCTTCGGCCACTCCGCCGGCGGCCACATGGCGGCGGCCATGCTGTCGGAAGGGCGGGCGTCCGCCGCCCTGGCCCTCAGCGGCGTGTTCGATCTGGAGCCGCTGATCCCGACGTCATTGAACGTCGCGCTGGGGCTGGACCTGATGGAGGCGCGGGCGCTCAGCGTCACCCGCTGGCCGGCGCCGGACGGATCGACGCCGGGCGGCACCCTGCTGGACTGCTGGGTCGGCGGCGAGGAGAGCGCCGAGTTCCTCCGCCAGTCGCGCGACATGGCGGCGCTGTGGGGCGCGCGGGGCGTGGAGACGCGGGTGGAGGTGGTTGCGGGCGCCGACCACTTCACCGTGCTGGACCCGCTGCGGGACGCGGAGAGCGCGATGGTCGGGCGGGTGGTGGAGATGGCGAAACACCAAGTGTCCGCTCATCCCGGCGAAAGCCGGAGCCCGGTGCTTTCGTGAGGCCCGCGGCGTGGGATAAGCAAGGGCGGGTCGCGGCGACGCCGTTCGCCCAAAGGCCTGGGTCCCCGCTTTCGCGGGGATGAGCGGAGTTTGAAATGCCCCACGACCGTCTGAGCGTGCTGACTGGCCTGGAGGCGCAGGGCGTGTGCCCGGTCTTCTATCATGCGGACCCAGAGGTCTGCCTGAACGTGATCCGGGCCTGCGCGCGGGGCGGGGCGCCGGTGGTGGAGTTCACCAACCGGGGCGACTTCGCCGTCGACCTGTTCGGAGAGATCGCGCGCGAGCTGCAGAAGTCCGACCCCGACGTGATCCCGGGCATCGGTTCGGTGATCGACGCGGGCACGGCCTCGACCTTCCTGAACCGGGGCGCGCGCTTCGTCGTCAGCCCGGGGCTGGTCGAGGAGGTGGCGGTCGCCTGCAACCGCCGCAGGGTCGCCTACTTCCCGGGCTGCGGCTCGGTGAGCGAGATCATCAGGGCGCACGAGCTGGGCTGCGACATCGTCAAACTGTTCCCCGGCGCCAGCGTCGGCGGGCCGGACTTCGTCAAGGCGGTGCTGGGCCCCATGCCCTGGACCCGGATCATGCCGACGGGCGGGGTCGATCCGGATGCGGCCTCGATCGCGAAGTGGTTCGGCAGCGGCATCGTCGCGGCCGGCATGGGCTCGAAGCTGATCACCGACGCCGCCGTGAAGGCCGGCGACTGGGCCGCGATCGAGGCCGAGGTGCGCAAGGCGGTGGACGCGGTCAAGGCGTTCCGCGCCGGCCGCTGAGGGGAACGGTCCGCGCCGGGACCGGTTGAGTCCTCTCACAGAGAGGAGTCCCCGATGAGCGATCTGCGTCAGACCAACAGCGAAACCGACTTCCCCCGCGGCGGGGCGGTGGACGATCCCGACCTGGAGGGCGAGGCCCATTTCGGCGGCACCCGCACGCGCGCCGAGGAACACGCCGCGGACACGGGCTACCAGGGACCCAAGACCACGGCGAAGAACAAGGACATCGTGCGCGGCCGCAGCCCCGGCGGCACGCACTAGGCGCGCCGCCGGCCGCGGTCACTCGATGCCCAGATCCGCGGCGTTGAGGTCGACTTCCTCGGCCTTGATCACCACCAGGTCGGGATGGGCCGCGCGCATCGAGTCCAGGAACTGCGAGGCGTCGCCGACCACGACGACGTAGGCGCGCTCGCGTCCCAGCCAGCGCCCGGCCACGGCCGACACCGCGGCCGGGTCGGTGGCGCGCAGACGGGTCGGCCAGGTCTCGATCTCGGACAGGGGCAGACCCAGAACCACGGTCGATCCGATGAAGCCGCCGAGGCCGCCGGTGGTCTCCAGCGAGCGGGAGAAGCCGCCCAGCACGAAATTCTCGCGGTCGCTGACGGTCTGGTCGGGCAGCGGCTCCGTCCCCAGCCGGTCGATCTCGGCCAGCACCAGGCCCACGACCTCGGTGGCGCTTTCGTTCTTGGTCTGGGTGGTGGCGGTCAGGACCGAGCCGTCGGCGCGGGCCGACAGGCTGGAGTAGGCGCCGTAGCTGAGACCGCGCTTGGCCCGCACCTCGTTGAACAGACGCCCGCCGCTGCCGCCGCCGATGACGGCGTTGGCCACGGTGGCCGCGGCCCAGTCGTCCGCGCCGCGGTCCGGGCCGCGCACGGCCACGGCGACCGCCGCCTGACCGGCGCCCGGCATGTCGATCACCAGAACGCGGGGCGGCGTCGGCTCGCCGGCCCGGTCGGCGATCTGCGGCGCGGCCCCGGCGGGCCGGTCCCAGTCGCCGAAGGTGGCCTCGGCGAAGGCGAAGGCGGCTTCCGGATCCATGCCGCCGGTGATCACCAGCGCCGCGTTGTCGGGCCGCCACCAGCGGGCATGGTGGGCCACCACGTCCTCGCGCGTCATCGCCGCCAGGCTCTCGGCCGTGCCGGACGCCGGCGCGCCGTAGGGGGCGGCACCATAGACGAGGCGGTCCAGCGCGGCCCCCGCGAGGGCGGCCGGGTCGCGCAGGGCAACGCGCAGGCCGTTGATGGCCCGCGTCCGCTGACGCTCCAGCTCGGGCGCCGGGAAGTCGGGACGCTGGACGACGTCGGCGAAGATGGGGCCGGCACGGTCAAGCGAGGCCACCGGGGCCGACAGCGAGACCACGGTCGCGTCCGCCCCGGCACCCGCGCCGATCGAGGCCCCGAGCGATTCCAGCGAGGCGGCGATCTGGGGCGCCGTGCGGCCGCCGGCGCCTTCGCGGGCGAGGCCGGCCGTGCCGGACGCCAGACCCATGCGGCCCTCGGGATCGCCCGCCGCGCCGCCGCCGATGATCAGCTGGGCGTTGATGATCGGCAGGTCGGTCGACTTGGCCACGATGACGCGCAGGCCGTTGGGCAGGGTGCGCTCGGCCACCGCGGGGACGGCGGCGACGCGGGCGGCACCCGGGGCCGGCGGGGCCATCCGCTGGCCCTCGGGCCGAAGCTCGTTCGGCGGCAGGATCGCCGGGGGCACCGAGACAAAGGTCGGGACCGGGGCGGGGTTGCGCCACGAGTCCTCGGGCACGCCCTCGGGCCGCTGCGATTCGTCGAGATAGCGGACGCGGACCACGGCGTCGTCGCGCAGATAGGTGCGGGCGACGCGCAACACGTCGTCGGCGGTCACGGCCTGGATGGCGGCGAGGCGCGCGTCGGGCGCCCCGGGGTCGCCCTCGGACACCAGGGCCTGGCCGAGGATGAAGGCGCGGCCCGACGCGGTCTCGCGCTGGCGCAGTTCGGAGGCGACGATCTCGGTCTTGGCCTCGTCCAGCTCGGCCCGGGTGACGGGGTTGGTCCGGATCTCGGCGATCACGGCGTCGTAAGAGGTCTCGGCCGCCTCCAGAGACTTGCCCTGGGCGACGATGACGGTGCCGGAAACGACGCCGTCCTCCTCCATGGTGTTGACCCCGAAGGAGGCGCTGGTGGCCACCTGATCCGTGTACACCAGCCGCTGATACAGGCGGCTGTTCTGGCCGCGGGACAGGATGCCCTGCAACACGTCCAGCGCCGCCGCGTCGGGATGGTCGGCCGGCACGCCGGGCCAGATGCGGCCGACGGCGGGCAGCGGCACATTGGGGGCATAGGCGACGACGTCGCGCGGCTGGACGCGCGGCGTCTCGACCGGGCGCGTGAGCACGGGCACCGGACGCTCCGGGTTCGGAATGTCGCCGAAATACTGGTCGACCCAGCGGTCCAGCTGGGCCGGGTCGAAATTGCCCGAGACGATGAGGGTCGCGGTGGCGGGCCGGTAGTAGGCCTCGTGGAAGGCGCGGGCGTCGTCGATGGTGGCGGCGTCCAGCTGTTCGATCGAGCCGATCACGCTGCGGCGGTAGATGCTCTCGTCGAAGCTGTTGTCGCCGATGAAGAACACGCCCAGCCGGCCGTACGGCGGGGCATAGACGCGCTGGCGCAGCTCCTCCTTCACGATCGAGCGTTCGGCGTCGAACACGGCCTGGTCGACCACCGGACGGGCCATGCGCTCGGCGTGGGTCCAGAGCATGGTCTCCAGATACTCGGGCGGGACCGTCTCGTAGTAGTTGGTGAAGTCCTGGCCGGTGGAGGCGTTGCGGCTGCCGCCGGCGTTCTCGACCCAGGTCGAGATCTGGCCGTACGGGATGTTGACCGTCTTGCGGCTGAGGATGTGCTCGAACAGGTGGGCGAAGCCGGAGCGGCCCTCGGGGTCGTCCTTGCCGCCGACGTCGTACCAGACCTGGACGGTGACGGTCCCCGCGGTGGGATCGGGCATGGCGTAGACGTCGAGGCCGTTGGGCAGCTCGCGGTGGGTGTACTGCAGCGGCGGCACGACGATGGACGCGGCGTCCTGGGCCAGGGCCGGGCCGGCGCCGGCGGTCAGGATCGTCAGGGCCGAGGCGGCGAGCAGGACGGCGCGGAAGGGGCGGGGACGGATCATGGCCGGGGCTCCGGGAAAAGGGGGTCGGCGGACCCTATCAGGGCGGCAAGACGGCGATAGTTACGGTGCCGTAATGCGGCGTCAGGCCGCGCGGGCGGCCGCGGGCATGGGGGCCGCCGCCGGCGTCGGCTTGCGGATCGGCAGGGTAAAGCCGACGGTGGTGCCCCGGCCCGGCTCGCTCTGGAGGCTGAGCGCGCCGCCGTGCATCTCGACCAGGGACTTGGTCAGGGCAAGGCCCAGGCCGGTGCCCTGGGTGGTCTTGGAGTGCTGGCCCTCGACCTGTTCGAACGGACGGGCCAGACGGGCCAGGTCCTCGGCCGCGATGCCGATGCCGGTGTCGGTCACCGACACCCGGACGTGGTCCCGGTCCGGCTGGGACAGGGCCACGACGATCGAGCCGCCCTCCGGAGTGAACTTCACCGCATTGGAGATGAGGTTCAGCAGCACCTGCTTCAGGCCGCGATGATCGGCGTCCACGTCGGGCAGGTCGGGGGCGTCGAGGGCGGCGGTCAGGCCGGCCTCCTCGATCTTGCCACGCATCAGCCCCAGGGCGTCGTCGCAGAGTTCCTTCATCGACACCGTCTCGTAGTGCAGCGTCATCTTGCCGGCCTCGATCTTGGCCATGTCGAGGATGTCGTTGATCAGGCTGAGCAGATGCTGGCCGGATTTCAGGATGTCGGCGGCGTAGCCCTTGTAGCGGGCGTCGCCGAGCGGGCCGAACATCTCGGCCGACATGATCTCCGAGAAGCCGTTGATGGCGTTCAGCGGCGTGCGCAGTTCGTGGCTCATGTTGGCCAGGAACTCGGACTTGGCCTGGTTGGCCGCCTCGGCGCGGGTCATGGCGACCTCGTACTTGCGGGCCAGCAGCGCCAGCTTCTCCTGGCTGGACTCCAGCTGGGACACCATGATCCGCAGCCGTTCGGTGGATTTACGCCGCTCCTCCTCCTGCCGCTTGATGGCGGTGACGTCGGCGGCGGTGACGACGGTGCCGCCATCGCCGGTGAAGCGCTCGGCGACCTGCAGCCAGCGCCCGTCGTGCAGCTCCAGCTCGCGCGCGCCCACGCGGCCGCCGGTGGCCGGCTGGTCGGACTTCACCGCGAGGGCGGCGATGCGGTTCAGTTCGTCCTTCAGCGCGCCGCGCTTGACCGCGCCGGGCTGGAAGCCGAAGGCGTCCTCGAAGGCACGGTTCCAGAGGATCAGGCGATCGTGCCGGTCGAACAGGACGAAGGCGTCGGTGACGCTCTCGATGCCGTCGCGCAGCCGGCCCTCGGCGGCCTGGGCCTGGGCCTTGGCGCGACGCTCCTCGGTGATGTCCAGCCCCATGCCCATGATCCGGGTGAAGCCGGCCTCGTCGCGCTGCCCCTGGGCCTGTCCCCGCGCGTCGATCCAGCGCGGCCGCCCCTGGGCGTCGGGCACCGGAAAGGTCGCCTCGAAGGCGCCGAAGGTCTGGGCCTGGCGGACCGCATGGCGCAGCGTTTCCCGGAAGTCGGGGTGCACGCGGGTCAGGATCGCCTCGGCCGGGTGCACGCCCCCCGGCATGCCCAGCAGGGCCGCCATATAGTCGGACAGGTCGACCTGGTCGGTCTGCAGGTCCCATTCCCAGATGCCGCAGCGCGCGCCTTCGACGGCGATGCGGAAGCGCTGCTCGGTCTCGGCCCATTCGCGGCGGATGGCCCCCTGCCGCGCGTTCAGGGTCAGGACCAGACCGATCATCATGAGGCCCACGGCGGCGGGCATCATCAGGATCCAGCCGTCCCGCGTCAGGTCCCCGGGGCTGAGGGGGACGCCGTGCGCCCGCGTCACCCACAGGGCGTAGAGGCCGAGGGCCACCGCCGTGAACAGGACGAGGATGCGCGCCCACGGTGGCGGGCCGCGACGACGGTCCGTCGCGCGCCTCCCCTCGCCCGTGATGCGCCGGTCCCGGCCCCGCAAGCGCGCCCCTTCCAGACCGAATTGCCCGATGGCGGGAATCTAGGCTGCGTCGCGGATTCCTGTCGACCCTCGACGCGCGCGGACCTGCGTCAGGCGGCGCGGGGGGCCGCGGCGGCCTCGGGCGCCGCGAGATTCTCGTCGACGCCGCGCAGGAGGTCGCGGGCGCGGCGGGCCAGGGTCAGCATGAGGGGCGGCGCGTCCTCCGGCACGTCCGACACGGCCTCGACGAGGTCGCGCGCCAGGTCGGCCAGCGCCGGGGCCGCGACGATCAGGCGGGCCTGGCGTTCGATGCGCTCCGGATCGCGGTCGTACTCCGCCCCGGGAACGCGCCAGCCGCCCCAGTCGGCGGGGTCGGTGACCACGACCGGATAGCTGCCGGGATAGGGATGATGGGGGCAGTCCTCGGCCGCCTGCCACTTGTTGCGGGCCCGCAGCAGGCGCCAGCTCTCGCCGTCGCGGCCGGCAACGTCCTCGACGGGGGTCAGCAGTTCGTGGGCGAGGAATTCCCGGCCCAGGCCGACGTCGTAGGTGACGCGCACGGGCTCTTCAAAGCCCTTGGCCCAGACGGGCTGGACCTTCTCGATCTGGGCCCAGGCGCCGACGCACTCGACCCAGACCTTCTGGCCCTTCTGGAATTGCGCGCGCGCCATCGACAGCTCCGATCCTTCGACCGGCGAGGATGGCGCCCGCGGGTGAACGTGGCGTGTGCCCGTCCGGTTAACGCGAGATTTCCTCCAGCGCCTCGCCGGCGTACTTCTCCTTCACGCGGGTGGACAGGTCGCCCAGCGAGACGACGCCGACGAGGCGCTCGTCCTTGTCCAGCACCGGCAGGCGGCGGATCTGCGACCCGCCCATCGAGTCCAGCGCCGACTTCAGGTCGTCGTCCTCGCGCACGCATTTGGCGTCGCGCGTCATGCAGCCGTCGACGGTGGAGTCGGGGCCGACGCCCTCGGCCAGGCCGCGCACGACGATGTCGCGGTCGGTCACCGTGCCCAGCAGGCGGTCGCCGTCGGCCACGGGCATGAAGCCGAAGTCGCCCGCGCGCATGCGGGCCGCGACCTCGCGCAGGGTGTCGTTGGGGCGGGCCACCTGGACGTCCCGGCTCATCACGTCGCGCACCTTCATGGTCTTGTCCTCTCAAGCTTTCGGGGGGTGCCGACAGAACCCGGCGCGCGGCCCGGGGTTCCGCCCGGCCCGCGCGGCGGCTATGCGGGCGGCGAGCGGAGGGCGGACGATGACGGCGATCGAACAGGCGTGGGCGATTCTGGACGGGCTGGGCGTTTCGGCCGCCCGGGCGGAGGACGGCCTGACCCCGCGGTCGCCGGTCGACGGCTCGACGGGGCCGGCGCTGGCCCAGACGGGCGACCTGGACGGACTCGTCGCCCGTTCGGCCGCGGCCTTCGCCGCCTGGCGGCGCGTGCCGGCCCCGCGGCGGGGCGAGCTGGTCCGGCTGTTCGGCGAGGAGCTGCGCGCGGCCAAGGCCGACCTGGCCATGCTGGTCACGCTGGAGGCCGGCAAGATCACCTCCGAGGGCTTGGGCGAGGTGCAGGAGATGATCGACGTCTGCGACTTCGCCGTGGGCCTGTCGCGGCAGCTGTACGGCCTGACGATGCCCAGCGAGCGGCCGGGGCACCACATGCGCGAGACGTGGCAGCCGCTGGGGCCGGTGCTGGTGATCTCGGCCTTCAACTTCCCCGTTGCGGTGTGGGCGTGGAACGCGGCGCTGGCGCTGGTGTGCGGCGACCCGGTGATCTGGAAGCCGTCGGAGAAGACGCCGCTGACGGCGCTGGCGACCCAGGCCGTGTTCGACCGCGCGCTGGCCCGGTTCGGCGACGCCCCCGCGGGCCTGTCGCAGGTCGTGATCGGCGGGCGCGCGGCGGGTGAGACGCTGAGCGCCGACGCGCGCATCCCGCTGGTCTCGGCGACCGGATCGACGCGCATGGGCCGGGCGGTGGCGCAGACGGTGGCGGCGCGGCTGGGGCGCAGCCTGCTGGAGCTGGGCGGCAACAACGCCATGATCGTGACGCCCTCGGCCGATCTGGACATGGCGGTGCGCGCCGTCGCCTTCTCGGCCGTGGGCACCTGCGGCCAGCGGTGCACCACCCTGCGTCGCCTGCTGGTGCACGCGGACGTGGCCGAGGCGCTGATCGGCCGGCTGGCGGCGGCCTATGAGACCCTGCCCGTCGGCGATCCGCGCGAGGCCGGCACGCTCGTCGGGCCGCTGATCGACGCCGACGCGGCCGAGGCCTGCGACCGGGCGCTGGCGCAGGCGGTGGCCGAGGGCGGCGAGGTCGTGGTCGGCGGGACGCGGCTGGAGGGCGACGGGGCCTACGTCCGGCCCGCCATCGTGCGCATGCCGGCGCAGACGGCGGTGGTCGAACACGAGACCTTCGCGCCGATCCTGTACGTGCTGACGTGGCGCGACTTCGATGAGGCGGTGGCGCTTCAGAACGCCGTGCCGCAGGGGCTGAGCTCCTGCGTCTTCACCGACAGCGTGCGCGAGGCCGAGGCCTTCCTGTCGGCCTGGGGCAGCGACTGCGGCATCGCCAACGTCAACATCGGCCCGAGCGGGGCCGAGATCGGCGGCGCCTTCGGCGGCGAGAAGGACACCGGCGGCGGGCGCGAGAGCGGCTCGGACGCCTGGAAGGCCTATATGCGCCGCCAGACCCAGACCGTGAACTTCAGCCGCGCCCTGCCGCTGGCCCAGGGGGTGAAGTTCGAGGTGTGAGGCAGGCCCGCCGTCCGCTGTCGGATGAGGCGTTGGCGACGGTTCCCGACCCAGGGCGGACCGCGCGCCGCTCCGCTTATGCTACGGTGACCACGGACAAAGGGACAAGCCAGTGACGCAGATCGATGGTCCGGAAGAAAGAGCGGCAACCCTCTTGAACGGCGGCATGATCGTGATTCTGTCGGTGCTGCTCGCAGCAGTCGCGGTCTGGGGAGCGTCGGACTACCTATGGCGTGCCGTGACGCAGGGCGCGGGGTTCTGGCAGATCGAAATCTTCGTCCGGTTTCTGATCCCTCTCGGTCTCTTCGTTGCCGCCTTTAGAGGGGTCCGGTTTGGTTTGCAGATGATGCGCTCGAAATCCTCCCCCTGAGGCAGGGGCCAAGGAGACGGCTTGATGACCGCTTCCCACCCTCAGCGGACGTTTGGCTCGTCCCCTCTCACCCGACCAATGCCCCCGCCAGCGCCTCGGCCAGATCCCCCTTCCCGACCACCTCCACCCGCTCCAGCCCCAGCCAGCCGGCCATGCGCGTCAGCTCCGCCGCCAGCCGCACGGGCGTCTCCGGCGTCGCGTCGGGTTCGCGCCAGGCGGCTTGAACCAAAAGCGCCCCGGCCTTGCGGTCGGACTTCAGGTCGACGCGGGCGGTGATCGCCTCGTCCTGAAGGAAGGGCAGGACGTAGTAGCCGTGCAGGCGCCTGTCGGCCGGGGTGTAGATCTCCAGCCGGACGCGCACGCCGAACAGGCGCTCGGTGCGGTCGCGGGTCCAGATCAGGTTGTCGAAGGGCGACAGCAGGGCGTCGCCGGCCACCTTGCGCGGGGCGCGGGCGTCGGGGGCCAGATACGCCGTGTGCCGCCAGCCCTCGACCGCCACGGGCGTCAGTTCGCCCGCCTCGACCAGTTCGGCGACGCGCGCGCGGGTTTCTGCCAGAGGCAGGCGGAAGACGTCGCGCAGGTCGGCCCCGGTCGCCACGCCCATGGTGCGCGCGGCGAGGCGGACAAGCTCGCGCTGGGCGTCGACCTCGGTCGGCGTCGGCAGGTCGAGGATGCGGGCCGGCAGCGCCCGCTCGGTCAGGTCATAGACGCGTTCGAACCCGCGCCGGGTCTTCGTCGTGATCAGCCCGGCCCAGAACAGCCATTCCAGCGCGCGCTTGCCGTCCGACCATTCCCACCAGCCGGGCGCGCCGCGCGGCCCGGTGGCGAAGTCCCCGCCGGTGACCGGGCCGCGCCGCGCGATCTCGGCCAGCACGCCGTCGATGTAGTCGCGCCGCTCGCGGCCGAAGCGGGCCAGGCCGGTCCACATGGCGCCGTCGCGGGCGCGGTCCATGCGCCAGCGCAGCAGGGGCTGGGTCTCCAGCGGCAGCAGCGAGGCCTCATGGCCCCAGTATTCGAACAGCGCCCGCCGCGGGCCCCAGGCCTCGGCCTCCAGCGCCTCGCGCGGATAGTCCCCGAGGCGGGCGAACTTGGGCAGGTAGTGGGTGCGCGTCAGGACGTTGACGCTGTCCATCTGCACGACGCCCAGACGCCGCACGAGATCGCGCACGTGCCGCCGGTCGGGCACCGCCGGGCGCGCGCGGCCGAAGCCCTGGGCGGCCAGGGCGATGCGGCGGGCGGTCCTGAGGCTGAGGGTCTCCACCCTCCCCGCCTACTACGGCGTTCGGCGCGGGGGCAGTCCCTCGGCGGCGCGGGCGATCTGCACGAACTGGGCCCGCTCGCCCCACGGATCGTCGCCGCGCGCGCCCTGGGCCAAGTCGATCACGCGGTCCCAGCCGAAGTCGGGGGCCATCCACGGATCGGCGCGGAGCAGCTGGGCGGCCCCCGCGACGGCCAGGGCCCAGCGCACCTCCGTGCCCGGCGATCCGTCGATCGTCGTCACCGGATGCTGCATCAGGATGGAGTTCGGCTGCCCCGGCAGCTTGTAGCGCACCTGGACGAAGGCCCACTCGCCCGACGGATCGCCGGCGGGCGTCGCGGTCTCGTAGCGGCGCTCGGGCATCCATGACGGGCCGCCGACGGGGGTGATCTCGTACAGGGCGACCACGGTCGCGCCGGACCCGACCTCGCCCGCGTCGATGCGGTCGTTGGCGAAGTCGGCCTCGTTCAGCAGGCGGGTCTCGTAGCCGATCAGCCGCCATTCCGAGACGCGGGCGGGGTTGAACTCGACCTGGATCTTGACGTCGTCGGCGATGGGGAAGGCGCCGCGGTCGAACAGGGGGCCGAACAGGCGCCGCGCCTCGTCCAGATCGTCGACGTAGGCGGCCGTGCCGTTGCCGGCCTGGCTGATCGCCTGCATGCGGGCGTCCTGATAGTTGCCGCGTCCGAATCCGTACGCGGACAGATAGATGCGCGTCTGGCGCTTGCCGGCGACATAGTCCTCCAGCGACTTGTCCTCGGTGACGCCGACGTTGAAGTCGCCGTCGGTGAACATGAGGATGCGGTTGACCTTGTCGCGGCCGAAGGCGGCCTCGGCCTGCTGATAGGCGTTGACCATGCCCGCGGCGCCGGCGGTCCCGCCGCCCGACGACAGGGAGGCGACGGCGCAGCGCAGCTTCAGCTTTTGGGTCCCCGGCGTGGGCGCCAGCAGAACGCGCGCGCCGGACGCATAGGTCGTCACCGCGATGGTGTCGCCCGGTCGCATCCGGTCGATGACCAGGTTCATGGACCGCTGCGCCAGCCCCAGCTTGTCCGGGCTGGACATGGAACCGGACACGTCGACGAGAAAGGTCAGATTCAGCGGGCGACGCTGGGCGGCGGGCAGCTCATAGCCGGTGAGGGCCACGTGCAGCACCTGGCGGCCCTCGGCCCAGGGCGAGGCGACCAGGGACGTGGAGACGGCGAACGGCTCGGCCGCCGAGGCCGGGCGCGGCAGGTCGTAGGTGAAATAGTTGACCATCTCCTCGACCCGCACGGCGTCGCGCGGCGGGGTGGTGCCGTCGCGCACGAAGCGGCGCACGTTGGCGTAGGCGGCGGTATCCACGTCGATGGAGAAGGTCGAGACCGGCTGTTCCGACGTGCGGCGCACCGGGTTCGGCGTAGCGTCGGGATAGCGTTCCGGCTCGCCTTGCACCGGCGGGCCGGGCGGTCTGACCACCGGCGGCGGGGGCGGCGACCCGGGCGGGACGACGGAGTTCGACATCGCCGGGACGGTGGCCAGATAGTCGACCGTCGTGCCCTGGCCGGACTCCAGCAACTGCTCGCGCTGGACGGTGACCAACGGCGTCGGCGCGTACTGGACGCGGTCCTCCTTCTTCGTGGGGGCGATCGGCAATGTCACGGGGGGCGGGACCGCCGCGCGATGGCCGGACACGACCACGATCCCGTCGTCATCCGTGGACGGGACGTTGAACCCGAACGGCGCGCAGGCGGCGGGCGTGGCCTCGCCGTCCCCGTCCTGGGTCGCGGCGACGGCGAAGGGCGGCGGCGGCAGGGCGGTCAGCAGCGACAGTCCGGCCAGAACGGCGACGGCTTTGCGGGTCATGGTCCCTCTCCCCATCTGCGAGGCGGCAGGATCGTCGGGCGATGTGGGCGCAACTGTGGCGCGCGCTGTCCGCAGGCGGTAGCGTCAGAAAGCGTCACGGGGGAATTGGCATGGCGGAAGCGGGCGGCGGGCTGGAGCTGGGGCATGCGGTGGCGCTGCTGGCGACGGCCGTGGTGGCGGTGCCGCTGTTCCGCCGGCTGGGGCTGGGGTCGGTGCTGGGCTACCTCGCCGCGGGCCTGCTGGTCGGGCCCTGGGGCATCGGTCTGGTGCGCGAGCCCGAGGCCATCCTGCACGTCGCCGAGCTGGGCGTGGTGATGTTCCTGTTCATCATCGGCCTGGAGATGCGGCCGGCGCGGTTGTGGAGCCTGCGCAGGGACATCTTCGGACTGGGCGCGGCCCAGGTGGGCGCGGCCGGGCTGCTGCTGACGCTCACAGGGATGGCGGCGGGCCTGTCGGTCGCGGTCGCCTTCGTGGCCGCCATGGGCTTCGTGCTGAGCTCGACCGCGGTGATCATGCAGATGCTGGACGAGCGCGGCGAGCTGGGCACGCCGCTGGGGCAGAGGTCGGTGTCGATCCTGCTGCTGGAGGACCTGGCCATCGTGCCGCTGCTGGCCGTGGTGGCGGTGCTGGGCGGTGTGCTGGGTACGGCCGGCGAGGCGGCCCCGCCGCTGTGGCGCACCATCGGTCTGGCGGTGGGGGCGATCGCGGTCGTCTTCCTGGCCGGCAAATACCTGATGAACCCGGTGTTCCGGATCCTGGCGCAGTACGGCGGGCGCGAGGTGATGACCTTCGCCGCCCTGTTCGTGGCGGTGGGCGCGGCCTGGCTGATGGGCGAGGGCGGGCTGTCCATGGCCATGGGGGCCTTCCTGGCCGGGGTGCTGCTGTCGGAATCGACCTTCCGTCACCAGCTGGAGGCGGACGTGGAGCCGTTCCGCGCGATCCTGCTGGGCCTGTTCTTCCTCAGCGTCGGCATGAGCCTGGACGTCGGCGTGGTGCTGGCCGACTGGCGGATGATCCTGGGCGGGGTGATCGCCTTCATGGCGGTGAAGGCCGTCGCCATCTACGCCGTGGCGCGGATGTTCCGGTCGACGGAGCGCGAGGCGGTGGAGCGGGCGGTTCTGTTCGCCCAGGGCGGCGAGTTCGCCTTCGTCCTGTACGCCGCCGCCCTGACGGCCGGGGTGTTCGACGCCCGGGTGGGCGCGGCGATGACGGCCATCGTTATCCTGTCGATGGTGCTGACCCCGCTGACGACGATGGTGGTCGGTCGTTTCATGCCGGCCGAGACCCTGTCGCCCGACGGGGCCGAGGGCGTGGAGAAGGCCGAGGGCCTGCGCGAGCGCGTGCTGGTGGTCGGCTTCGGCCGGTTCGCCCAGGTGGTCTGTCAGTCGCTGCTGGCGCGCGACGTGGACGTGTCGATCATCGACAACGACGTTGAGATGATCCAGGTCGCCGGCAATTTCGGCTTCAAGGTCTACTATGGCGACGGGACGCGGCTGGACGTGCTGCGGGCCTCGGGGGTCGACAAGGCGGAAGCCGTGCTGGTGTGCGTCGACAGGCCGGAGCAGGCGGACCGGATCGTGGAGCTGGTCAAGTCGGAGTTCCCGCTGACCAAGCTGTTCGTGCGGGCCTTCGATCGCGGCCATTCGATCCGGCTGATCCAGGCCGGCGTCGACTATCAGATCCGCGAGACCTTCGAGAGCGCGCTGACGTTCGGCCACGAGGTGCTGGTCAACCTCGGCTTCGATCCGGTCCAGGCGGACGAGACCGTCGAGGAGGTCCGCTGGCGCGACAGCGAGCGACTGACCCTGCAGCTGGCCGGAGGACTGACGGCCGGCCGCCACATGATGCGCGGCAACATGGCGACGCCGCAGCCGGCACCCTACGTCACGCCGCGCCGCGAGGGCCAACTGCTGAACGAGGACGACGTCGAAAAGGCCGAGGCGAAAGCCTGACGCCCACGAAAAAGGGGCGGGCCGAGGCCCGCCCCGTCGCGTCGTCGGGTCTTGGGATCAGCGGCCGGCGCGGGCGTCGGCGAGGCCGACGCGGGCGCGCAGGCGCGGTTCGGCCGAGGCGGCGGCGCTGATCTCGTTGAAGCGCTCCAGCGACAGGCCGGAGCCGGACACGATGCCGGCCATCTCGGCCTGCTGCGCCTCGTCCGGCGCAGCGCCGTTCAGCGCCTGGGCGATCGGGGTCAGCTTCGCCATGGCGGAGGCGTAGGCCTCGACTTCCTGATCGGTCACGCCGGCGTCGACCGTGCCGGCCGGCGCCTGGGCGACCAGCACGCGGGCACCGGTGACGCGGTCGGCGCGGGCCGCCGTGCCGATGGCGTTGAAGCGGTCGATGGTCAGGCCCGAGGCCTCGATCGCGGCGGCCATTTCGGCCTGCTGTTCCGCGGTCGGCGCGGCGCCGGCCAGCGACTGGGCGATCGGGGTGATCCTGGCCATGGCTGCGGCGAAGCCTTCGATCTCGGCGTCGGTGAAGTCGCCGGCGGCGGGGGCCGCCGCGCCGGTCGGCTCGGCCGGGGTGTCGGTTTCCTGGGCCAAGGCCGGAGCGGCCGTCAGGGCCAGGGCGGAGGCGGCGACGAGAAGGGCGATGCGCATGTACTGTCCTTGGTCGTGAAGAAGGGGAGGAGAGGTCCCGGGAAGGCAAACGCCGGGACGGGCGGAGGGCTCCGCGGCTCCCGATCCGGCTTGTGGCCGGGAGTTGACCGAGCCTAGCCGGACTTGTGACGGATTTGCAACTTGGGCCGGACGGCGCCGGGAATGGGGCGCGTCGCGCCCCCCGGGGATTTGGTGTAGGAGGCCGCCGTCATGACGCTCCCCGCGCACAGACTGTCCGTCGCGCCGATGATGGACTGGACCGACCGGCACTGCCGCGCCTTCCACCGCGCGCTGACGAAACGCGCCCTGCTGTACACCGAGATGGTCACGGCCGAGGCCGTGCTGCATGCCGACCGCGAGTGGCTGCTGGGCTTCGACGACATGGAGCACCCCGTGGCGCTGCAGCTGGGCGGGTCCGACCCCGGCAAGCTGGCCGAGGCGGCGCGGATCGGCGCGGACAGGGGCTATGACGAGATCAATCTGAACGTCGGCTGCCCGTCGGACCGGGTGCAGTCGGGCCGGTTCGGGGCCTGCCTGATGCGCGAGCCGGCGCTGGTCGCCGACTGCATGGCCGCCATGGGCGCGGCGGTCGGGGTGCCGGTCACGGTGAAGTGCCGCATCGGCGTCGACGACCAGGAGCCCGGGGTCGCCCTGTTCGACCTGGTCGACGCCTGCGCCGCGGCGGGGGTGACGACCTTCGTGGTGCACGCCCGCAAGGCCTGGCTGCAGGGGTTGTCGCCCAAGGAGAACCGCGACGTGCCGCCGCTGGACTACGGCCTGGTGCGGCGGCTGAAGGCGGAGCGGGCGGAGCTGACGATCTGCCTGAACGGCGGGGTCCCCTCGCTGGAGGCGACGCGGGAGCATCTGGCGCGGGGCGACGACGGGGTGACGCTGGACGGCGTCATGCTGGGCCGGGCCGCCTATCACGAGCCGGCCCTGCTGGGGGCCGTGGACCGCGACGTGTTCGGCGAGGACGTGGCCGAGGTCGACGCCTTCGCGGCGGTGGAGACCCACAAGCCCTATCTGTCCGCGCGCCTGGCCGAGGGCGTGCCGCTGGCGGCGATGACGCGGCACATGCTGGGGGTGATGCACAGCCGCCCCGGGGCCCGCGCCTTCCGGCGCATCCTGACGGTCGAGGCGATCCGCCCCGGCGCGGGGCTGGAGGTCGTGGACCGGGCGCTGGACGCGGTGCGCGAGGCGGAAACCCGGCGCGCGGCGTGAGCGCGACGGAAATCCTGACCCTGATCGCCGCCCTGCTGGGGGCGGGGGTGTTCGCCGGCGTCATCGCCGGCCTGTTCGGCGTCGGCGGCGGCACGGTGATCGTGCCGGTGCTGTTCTGGGCCTTCGAGATCCTGGGCGTCGGCGGTGAGAGCAACCTGCACGTGGCGGTTGGGTCCAGCCTGCTCAGCATCGTCATCACGAGCTGGCGCAGCCTGAAGGCGCACCGGAGCCATGGCGCGGTGGACGAGGCGGCGCTGACGGCGTGGACGCCGTGGGTCGGGATCGGGGCCCTGATCGGCGCGGGGGTGGCCGGGCTGACGTCGATGGAGGGGCTGGCGATCGTCTACGGCCTGGGGCTGGGCGCGGTGGCGCTGCAGCTGGCGCTGACGCCCGAGGGATTCCGGCTGGCCCCCGACCTGCCGACCGGATGGGCCCGGCGCGTCGTGGGGTCGGGCATCGGCGGTCTGTCGGCCCTGATGGGCATCGGCGGCGGCAGTTTCGGCGGGCTGATGATGACCCTGTGCGGCCGGCCGATCCATCAGGCGGTGGCGACGGCCTCGGGCTTCGGCATGGCCATTGGCGCGGCGGCGACGCTGGGGTTCGTCGTGTTCGGCTGGGGCACGGAGGGCCGCCCGCCCCTGTCGCTGGGCTGGGTCAACGTGCCCGCGGCCCTGATCATGGGGACGGTGACGGGCCTGATCGCGCCGTGGGGCGCGAAGCTGGCGCACAGCCTGCCGAAGCGCACGCTGCGGCGGGCGTTCGCGATCTATCTGCTGATCGCGGCGGGCGCGGTGGTGGTGAAGGCGGTCTAGGGCCGCAGCGTCAGGGCGTCGGCGGAGGCCTCGAAGCCCGACAGCCGGCTCAGCCAGCTCATGCCCAGAAGCGAGTGCGGCAGACCCCGCTCGACGACGACGGCGTCCACGTCGGCCACGTGGACCGTGCCCACCGACAGGGAGGCCAGGCGCACGCGGGCGGCGCGGGCCGGACCCGCGGCCGTGGTGATCTGTTCCGAGAAGTCCCGCGAGGTCAGGGTCAGGCCCAGCCGCCGGGCGTCGGCGGGGGTCAGGGCGACCACCGTGGCCCCCGTGTCGACCATCAGCCGCACCGCCCGACCGTCGACCATGGCGTCGGCCCACCAGTGACCGTCGGGCGCCCGCAAAATCTGCGCCGCGCCCGCGCCGACGGCGTCGCGCGGCCAGTCCTGCTGAACGACGACGGGCACGGCGGCCTGGGCCGGAGACGGACCTTCCAGCTGGCTCAGCCACCAGGCCGCGGTGAGGGCCGACCCGACCGCCATCGCCGCCGCCGCCAGATTGGAACCGCCCAGTCGCATACCGGCCTCGCTCACGCGCCCGCTTCTGCGGACCCTGCCCTTCTAAGGCGGCGCGGGTGAGAACGCGGTGAAGAGACAGGGCTGACGAAAGGTTGACGTCAGAACGGCGTCTTGCGGCCGGGCAGATCGGCCATGATCGCGGCGCGCTCGGCGTCGGACAGGCGAGACCAGCGGGCGATCTCCGGCAGGGTCCGCTTGCAGCCCAGACACAGGCCGGCGCCCGCGTCGACGACGCAGACCTGCACGCAGGGCGTGGCGATCGCCTTGGGTGGACCGTCGCCCGGAGAACACGATTTCACGACAATTACTCCGATACCGGATCAAAAATACTGGACAAGGGCCGCCCCTGTGCCCATATGGGACCGTGACGCGAAACGACTGGGAGGGTGAGAAACCCTGAGAGCACGCCGCGTCTCTTTTCATCGTTTGTTCGAAAGGAGACGCCAGAAATGAACGAAGAACGCCGAAACCTCCAACACGCCATGACCTCGTTCGCCTATTGGGGCGGACTGCTGGTCGACCCCGAACCCCGGCCGCGACGGTCCCCCCTGACGGCGCTGAAGGCGCTGTTCAGGCCCGGACGCCGCTGAGGTCCGATCCCACGCTTGCGTGACCCCGCCCCGGCCCCGAAAAGGCCGGGGCGTTTTTCATTCCGGGGGGCAAGGACATGGGCGAACTGATCGAGCGGCGGCGCGAGGGCGCGATCGAGGTCTGGACCCTGACCCGGCCCGACCGGCTGAACGCCATGCCGGATCTCGAGGACGGCGCGGCCTTCGCCGCGGCCTGCGAGGCGGTGAACGCCGACATGGGCGTGCGCTGCGTGGTCCTGACCGGATTGGGCCGCGCCTTCTCGGCCGGGGGCGACCTGAAGGCCATGAGAGACCGGCGCGACCTGTTCGCCGGATCGGGGGCCGAGATCCGCGACCGCTATCGCCGCGTCGTGCACCGCATCGTGCGGTCGCTGTACGGGCTGGAGATTCCGCTGGTGACGGCGATCAACGGCCCGGCCATGGGACTGGGCTGCGACGTCGCCGGACTGGGCGACATCAAGATCGCCAGCGACCGGGCCGTATTCGGCATTCCCTTCCTGAAGCTGGGCATCGTGCCGGGCGACGGCGGGGCCTGGCTGATGCCGCGCCACGTCGGCTATGCGCGCGCCGCCGAGCTGCTGTTCACCGGCCGGTCGATCGACGCGGAAACGGCCGAGCGCTGGGGCCTGGTCAACCGCGTCGTGCCGCACGACCGCCTGATGGACGAGGCGATGGACGTCGCCGGCGAGATCGCCGCCCAGGCTCCCCACGCCCTGCGCATGGCCAAGACCCTGCTGCGCCAGGGACGCGACGTCACCTTCGACCAGATGCTGGAGATGACCGCCGCCATGCAGGCCCTCGCCCACCTGACCGACGACCACGCCGAGGGCGTGGCCGCGGTGCTGGACAAGCGGACCCCCGGCTTCGAAGGCCGCTAGATCGCGTTCAGCGGGGTCTTCAGGAAGCGGCGGCCGGACGCCTCGGGCGGCGGCAGGGCGCCGGCGCGGATGTTGACCTGCAGCGACGGCAGGATCAGCTGCGGCGGCGTCAGGGTGGCGTCGCGCGCCTCGCGCATGGCCACGAACTGGTCCTCGGTGCGACCCGCCACATGGATGTTGGCGCGCGCCTGCTCGCCGACCGTGGACTCCCAGCGGAACTCGCTCCGGCCTGCGGGCAGGTAGTCGTGCCCGACGAAGACCCGGGTGGTCTCCGGAAGGCTGAGAATCCGCTGAATCGAGCGCCACAGGGTGCGGGCGTCGCCGCCGGGGAAGTCGCACCGCGCCGTGCCGTAGTCCGGCATGAACAGGGTGTCGCCGACGAAGACCGCGTCGCCGATCCGATAGCTGACGCAGGCTGGCGTGTGGCCGGGCGTGTGCAGCACCTCGACCTCGATCGCCCCCAGCATGAAGCGGTCGCCGTCGTCGTACAGCCGGTCGAACACCGCGCCGTCCGGGGTGACGTCGCCGGCCTCGAACAGGGTACCGAAGGTCTTCTGCACCTTGGTGATCCGCGCGCCGATGCCGATCGGGACGCCGGTACGGGCGCGGATCTCGTCGGCGCCCGACAGGTGGTCGGCGTGGGCGTGGGTGTCCAGCACATGGGTCAGGGTCAGGCCCCGGTCCCGCACGACGTCCAGAACCTTTTCCAGCCCGCCGGAACTGGTGCGGGCCGCGGCGGGGTCGAAGTCCAGCACCGGATCGATGACGGCGGCCTGCCCCGTCGCGGGGTCGGCGACCAGGTAGGTGACGGTGTGGGTGCCGGCGTCGAAGAAGGCGTCGACGAGGGGTGAAGCGGACATGGCGGCTCTCCTTGTTGCCGCGCTTATATATTAGCACTTGCTACTTTAGCAATGCCGCATATATTGACCGCATGACCGACGCCCCCGCCCTGGATCCCCGCGCGCTGGAAGCCAGCGCCGGCCGTGCCGCCGCCCTGCTGAAGGCCCTGTCCAACCCGCATCGCCTGATGGTGCTGTGCCGGCTGGGCGAGGCCGAGTGCACGGTCGGCGAGCTGCGGGCCGAGGTGAGCCTGTCCCAGTCGGCCCTGTCGCAGCACCTGGCGGTGCTGCGCGAGGAGGGCCTGGTCGCCACCCGGCGCGAGGGCACCTCGATCTTCTACCGCATCGCCGATCCGGCGGCGCTGAAGGTCATCGCGGTCCTGATCGACGTCTACTGCCCCAAGGAGGCCTGACCATGCTGCATCCCCTTTCCCCAGCCGAGGTGGCCGAACGCGTCCGCCGCGGCGCCGTGCTGATCGACGTGCGGGAGCCGGACGAGTTCGCGCGCGAGCGCATCGCCGGGGCCCGCCCCCTGCCCCTGTCGCGCTTCGACGGCGCTACTGTCGACGGCACCCAGGTCATCTTCACCTGCCGCACGGGCGGGCGGACGGGGGCCAGCGCCGCGCGTCTGGCCGGCTGCGTCCCGGGCCAGGCCTATGTGCTGGACGGGGGGCTGGAGGCCTGGAAGGCGGCCGGTCTGAAGGTCGAGGCCGACCGCGGGGCGCCGATCGAGATCATGCGTCAGGTACAGATGGCGGCGGGGGGGCTGGTCCTGCTGGGCGCGGCCCTCGGCGCGACCGTGCACCCCGGATTCTGGGGTCTGTCGGCCTTCGTCGGCGCGGGCCTGTTCGTGGCCGGCGCGACCGGCTTCTGCGGCATGGCGCGGCTGATGCAGCTGCTGCCGTGGAACCGTCCGGCGCGGGTCTGAGGCCATGACGACCGACCCGGTCCAGCTGGCGCTGGCGGCGGCCAGCGGCGGGCTGGTCTCGCTGCTGCTGACGGTGTTCGGCGGCGGCGGATCGGTGCTCGCGGTGCCGCTGCTGCTCTATGTCGTCGGCGTGCGCGAGCCGCATGTGGCCATCGGCGCCTCGGCCGCCGGGGTGGCCCTGAACGCCCTGACCGGGCTGGTCGGCCACGCTCGCGACGGCCGGGTGAAGTGGCCCTGCGCCCTGACCTTCGCCGGTTTCGGGGTTCTGGGGGCCCTGGTCGGGTCCAGCCTGGCCAAGAGGGTCGACGGTCAGAGCCTGCCGATCTTCTTCGCCGCCGCGATGGCCGTGGTGGGTGCGGCCATGCTGAGGCCGGCGCGGAGCCAGGGCGACGTCGCCGCCCGCATAGACCCGCGGATGACCCCGGGTCTGGCGGCGTCGGGCGTCGGCGTCGGGGCGGCCTCCGGCTTCTTCGGCATCGGCGGCGGCTTTCTGATCGTGCCCGGCCTGATGGCCGCCACCGGGATGACGCTGGCGGCGGCGCAGGCGGCGTCCCTCGTCAGCGTGGCGGCGTTCGGGGCCACGACCTCGCTGAACTACGCCGCCTCGGGCCTGATCGACTGGGCCATCGTGGGGGCGATGACGCTGGGCGGCGTTGGCGGCGCGATCGCCGGCCGGCCGCTGGCGGCCCGGCTTGCCGACCGGGCGGCGCTGGCGCGAACGCTCTTCGCCAGCCTGATCCTGATCGTCGCCGCCTATGTCGCGACGCGGGCGGTCGGCGCGGCCTGAACCGTCAGCCCGCGGCCTTCATGGCCCGGTCGGGGCCCACGCCGGCGACGGTCGGCCGCGCGGCGCCGGCGGTCTGGCCGGGCTTCATGAACTTGACCAGGACGCGCTGGCCGATCAGCAGGGGCGCGTCGTCATAGGCCACCACCACCTCGACCACGCGCTCGTCGGACCGCTGCGACGGGTCGTCGGAGGCCAGCTTGCGGGCACCGAACACGGCGGCGCGGCGCAGGACCCGGCCGACGTAGACCTTGGAGGGGTCGCCCTCGGGGCTGATCTCGACCTGCTGGCCGACGGTGATGTTGGGGATGTCGGCCTCGACGATCTCGGCGCGGACGATGCGGGGCGCGTCGGGCTCCAGATCGAACATGGTCGAGACGTTCAGGGTCGAGGCGCCCGCGCCGGGGTTGGCGTAGCGGCGGACGATGCGGCCGCTCATGGGCGCGCGGATCACCGTCAGTTCCAGGTTGTAGGCGGCCTCGGCGAGACGGGCCCGGGCGGTCTGGATGGTGGCGTTCTGGCTCTGGATCCGGGCCTCGGCCGAGGCCACGGCGTCGCGGGCCTGGTCGATCCGCTGGGCCGCGACGAAGTTGGAGTCGACGAGGGCCGACAGGCGCTCCAGCTCGCGGCGCGCCGAGGCCAGGTCGACGCGCAGCTGGGCCAGCTGGCTCTCGGCCTGGGCCACCTCGGCCGCGGCCCGGCTGTAGGCCAGACGGGCTTCGTCGTCCTCCTGACGGGCCAGGATCTGGCCGGCGACGACGCGGTCGCCCTCCTGCACCAGCACCTCGCGGACGATGCCGCCGCGGCGGGCGGCGATCTGGATGATGCCGCCCTCGACGTCGGCCTTGCCGTTGGCCACGGCGGCGTAGGGGCTCTCGGGCGCTTCGGCGGCGGCCTTGTCCTCGGCGGCCTTCCGGGCCTGGCCCTGGGACTGCATCCAGAAGAAGCCGGCCACGAGGACCAGGATCAGGGGGATGCCGATCCAGACGCGCTTCTTTTTCAGGAAACCGGGCATGGGCGGGTCTTTCAGGTCAGTGGTGCGACGCCAGGACGGCGTTGGGGTCGGGGACGTGACGGCGGTCTTCGATGATGACGCCGTCCTCGATCTTGATGATGCGGTCGGCCCACGCCTCGAGGCGCGGGTCGTGGGTGACGCAGATCACGGCGGCGCCGTGCTCGCTGGCGGCGCGCCGCAGCAGCTTGATGACGATCTGGCCGTTCTCGCCGTCCAGCGCCGAGGTCGGCTCGTCGGCGAACAGGATCTTGGGGTCCTTGGCCAGGGCGCGGGCGATGGCCACGCGCTGCTTCTCGCCGCCCGACAGGGAGGCGGGGCGCTGGTGCAGGCGCGGGCCCAGGCCGACCTCTTCCAGCGCGGCCGTGGCGCGCTTCTTCGCGTCGCCGTCGGACAGGCCCTGGAACTTCAGCACGGTCTCGACCTGCTGCAGGGCGGTCAGCGCCGGGAACAGGTTGAAGCCCTGGAAGATGAAGCCGCAGTGGTCGAGGCGGAACTTGTCGATCCGGCCGGACGACAGCTTCCACAGGTCGTCGACGTCCAGGGCGTCGACCCGGCCCTCTTCGGGACGCAGCAGGCCGGACAGGGCCGCGATCAGGGTCGATTTGCCCGACCCCGACGGCCCCATGACCATGGTCAGGTCGCCGTGGCGGGCGTCGAAATCCACGCCCTTGAGCACCTCGATGAAGGTGCGGCCGGTCTTGAACCGCTTGCGCAGCCCCTTGGCCTCGATGGCGAAGTCGCCGTGCTTTCCGTGGACCCGGGTCGTCATCATCGCAGGAGGTCCGCCGGTTGGCTGTTCTTCAACACGCCCATGGACAGGAAGCCGGACAGCATGGCGATCAGCACCAGTCCGCCGCCGACGATGATCAGCAGGACGGGCGGCAGGGCGATGATCACGGCGTTGGACAGGGCGAACCACTGGACCAGCATGGTCAGGCCGATGGCCGCCAGGACGCCCACGATGCCCACCCAGAAGCTCAGCTCCATGACGATGCGGCGCAGGGATCCCATGCCGACGCCCAGCGCCCGCAGCGAGGCGAACTCCTTGATGTTAGCCATGATGGCGCCGCGCAGGGTCTGCCAGGTGATGGCCACGCCGATGATGGTGCCCAGCACGACGCAGCCGCCGATGATGATGACCAGGATGCCCTCTTCGAACATGGCGCCGGCGTTGGCGTCGGCCAGCTCCTGGCGGGTCCAGGCGCGCCACTGGTCGCCGCCCAGCTCGTTCAGCTGGGCCGCCACGGCCTCGGCCCGCGCGGGGTCGCGGATCTTGATCATCAGGGGCCCGACGCGCGGCCCGGTGTCCGCCTGGCCGACCATCCGCAGGGTGTCGCGCGACATGACGATCGTCGCCTGCATCATGTTGGGATAGCCGCGGGTGACGCCGACCACGGTGACGGTCTGGCCGTTGTACAGGGCCTTGTCGCCCAGCTTGACGCCCAGCTTGGTCAGGGCCGTCTCGTCGACGGCGACGGTGTAGGGCTGGCGCAGGGCGTCGACCAGTTCCTGGGAATAGTCCTGGGGAATGGTCACCGCGCCGGGCGTGGTGTCGATGATCGAGGTCTGGACGAACTGCTGGCGCGGGGCGCCCTGTTTGGCGCGCTCGGCCTGGGACAGGGTGGGGTCGTAGTTCTTGACGCTCTGGAAGCTGCCGCCGGCGCCGTCCAGCGGCAGGACCTCGACGACCTCGGGGTGGCGGTAGGCCAGGGGGATGAAGCGGCGCGGCACGCCCGACGGGCCGCCGATCAGGCTGGTGGCGCCCGGCTGCATGATCATGATGTCGGCGCCCGAGCGCTCGATCGTGGCGGTGAAGCCCTTGCCGATGCCGATGAAGACGCCGGTCATGGCGAGCACCAGCAGGCCGGACAGCGCCAGCGCCATCACGGCGGCCATGTAACGGCGCCACTCATAGAGCAGCGTTGCGAGCGCGAGCGACATTCGACGCGAGTTCCCCTGACGAGCCCCCGGTATACGCCGCCGAGGGTCGGGGGGGCCAAGTTAAATCGGGGTAAGGCACCGTCCCGGAGCCTCTTGCGGCGGGACGCGCGCGGGAGGATAGCTGGTCCGCAACGCCGCGGACGGGCCGCGGCGTCGGAGCTTTTCACCCATGAAATTCCGATCCTTGCGCCTGTCGATGGCGCTGTCGGCGGTGATCGCCGCCACCCCCATGCTCATCGCGGCGCCGAGCGTCTCGGTCGCGCGCGACGAAGGCATGTGGACCTTCGACAACTTCCCGCTTCAGACGGTCAATGAGAAGTGGGACCTGAGCCTCGACCAGGCCTGGCTGGACCGCGTGCGCATGGCCGCGGTGCGCATCCAGGGCTGCTCGGCCAGCTTCGTCTCGCCCGAGGGCCTGATCCTGACCAACCACCACTGCGTGGTCGGCTGCCTGCAGGAGCTGTCGAGCGCCGAGACCGACTACGTCAAGAACGGCTTCATGGTCGGCACGCGCGAGGAGGAGCTGCGCTGCCCGGGCCAGACCGCCGAGGTGCTGACCGAGATCGTCGACGTCACCGACCGCATGCTGACCGCCGGCATGGGGATGGAGGGCCAGGCCTTCGCCCAGGCGCGGCAGGGCGAGGTCGCCCGCATCGCCCAGGAGAACTGCGCCGGCGATCCGAAGTTCAACTGCCAGGTGGTCGACTTCTACCGCGGCGGCCGCTTCGCCCTGTACAAGTACCGCCGCTATGAGGACGTGCGCATCGCCTTCGCGCCCGAGTTCCAGGCGGCCTTCTTCGGCGGCGACCCCGACAACTTCAACTTCCCCCGCTATGCGCTGGATGCGTCCTTCCTGCGCGCCTACGAGGACGGCAAGCCGGTCGCCACGCCCAATCACCTGAAGTGGAACGCGAACGCGCCGGCCGAGGGCGATCCGACCTTCGTGGTGGGCAACCCCGGCTCCACCTCGCGCCTGCTGACGATGAGCCAGCTGGAGCGGCTGCGCGACCAGCAGCTGCCGATCACCCTGATCCAGGCCTCGGAGCTGCGCGGCCGGTTCCTGACCTACGCCGCCTCGGGCGAGGAGGCCAAGCGCGTTTCGGTCGACCCGATCTTCGGCCTGGAGAACAGCTTCAAGGCCCAGTACGGCCAGCATCAGGCCCTGCTGGATCCGGCCTTCATGGCCACCAAGCGGCAGGAGGAGGCGCGGCTGCGCGCCGCCGTCGAGGCCGACCCGGCCCTGAAGCAGCGCATCGGCGATCCGTGGGCCGAGCTGGAAGCCATCCAGGGCGTCGCGCGCGACCTGTACCTGCCGTACCGCCAGCTGGCGGCCTCGGCCGGCGGCGGCTCGCAGCTGTACGCCTATGCCCGCGCCATCGGCCGGGCGGCGGCCCAGAACGCGGCGGGATCGCTGTCCGCCGACCGCAAGGCGCAGCTGGAAGCCGCGCTGGGCGCCGAGACGCCGATCTACATCGACATGGAGGAGATCCGGCTGGGCTACTGGCTGTCCAAGACCCGCGAGTACCTGACGGTCGACCATCCGCAGGTGAAGGCCCTGCTGGGCAAGGAGAGCCCCGAGGGCCTGGCCGACCGCGTGATCGGCGGGACGAAGCTGGCCGATCCGGCCTTCCGCGTCGCGGCCCTGTCGATGACGCCGGAAGAGCTGGCCGCCGCCGACCCGCTGATCGCCTGGGTCATGGCCAATGACGCGGCCGCCCAGGCCGTGGCGAGCGAGTGGAACCAGAAGGTCACCATCCCGACCGCCCAGGCCGCCGAGCGCGTGGCCCAGGCCCGGTTCGCGGTCCTGGGGACCGGCATCTATCCGGACGCGACCTTCACCCTGCGCATCTCGTACGGCGAGGTGAAGGGGTGGTCGTACCGGGGCGTCGACGTGCCGGCCTTCACCCGCATCGGCGGCCTGTACGAGCGTCACACCGGGGCGGAGCCGTTCAACGCCGCGGCCGGCTTCCTGGCGGCCGAGGGGCGGATCAACAAGGACGTCGTGTTCGACTTCACCTCGACCAACGACATCATCGGCGGCAACTCGGGCTCGCCGGTGATCAATGCGCGCGGCGAGGTGATCGGCGCGGCCTTCGACGGCAACATCCACTCGCTGGGCGGGGCCTTCGGCTATGACGGCACGCTGAACCGGACCGTGTCGGTGTCGACGGCGGCGATCACGGAGTCGCTGCGGGTCGTCTATCCGCAGCCGCGGCTGCTGCGGGAGCTGGGCGTGCACGGCTGACGCGCGACCGGAGCTGAAACGAGCAAGGCCCCCTCCGTCGCCGGAGGGGGCCTTTTTCGTGTCCGGGCCTCAGGACCGGCGTCTGGCCTTGCGCCGCAGGTCGAGACCGAGATCGACGGCGGACAGGCACAGGGTGGCGGCGACGGCCGGGATGACGGCGCCGCCCCACGGCTCGCCGAGCAGGATCGAGATGCCGGCCGAGATCCAGACCAGCAGGATAAGGCCGATCACCGCCCACCGGACCCAAGGCGGGTTGGTCGGGGGTCCGGCGGAGGGAGCGGGGTCGGGCCGGCTCATTTGCGGCGTCCGGCGTCGAGGACCGGCAGGAGCACGGCCGAGAGCGTGGCGACGGCGACGGCGAGCCAGACGACCGCGTCGTCGGTCTGGCCCCGGTGGAGGTCGAGGCCGATGACGGCGGCCCAGACCAGGGTCAGGCCGGCGGCAGCGCCGAGCGCGGCGGCGACGGGCCGGGCGGGCCGGCGGGCGGGGGAAGGATCGTCGTTCATGTTGGTGTCCTCCGGGTTCGGGTTCGACCGGGCCGCGCCGCACCCCGGAAAGCGCTCCCGGGATGCGGCGCGCGCGGCGATCACTGCACGCGCTCGACGGTGACGCCGCGCCGGCCGAGGAAGACCTGGACCGAGTCGTCGCCGGCGAGGTGGGCCGAGCCGACGGCGATGAAGGCCGTGCCCGAGCCTTGCAGCATGGTCTCGATCTGGCCGGCCCAGTTGGCGTTCCGGCGGGTCAGCATGGCGTCGTAGATGACCGGCTCGGCGGCCATCTCGTCGACGCCGAGGCGCTCGATGCCCGCCACGTCGCCCGCGGCCCAGGCGGCGACCAGGCCGTCCAGCTGGGTGGTGGCCTCGTCATAGCTCTCGAGCGTCTGGCGCAGGAAGGTCAGCTGGGCCTCCTCCGGGAAGCCGGCGAGGATGCCGATCTGCTCTTCCAGCGTCTCCAGGCCCTTGACCGGCTTGCCGGCCGCCTGGGCGCGGGCCCGCAGGACCAGCTCGACGCCGGAGTTGGGGTCGTAGCCGGCCTTGAGGAGGGGGCTGATGGACAGGCTGAGCGCGACCAGCCACGGGCGCATCGGGTCGAACGCGGCGGCGCTGCCGCCGATCGACGCGGCGGCCTCGTCCAGCTTCGCCAGCTCCTCGGCGGTCAGCAGGCTGGAGAGGGGGCGGTCCGGCGACAGTCCGTAGCGCTGGATCAGGGGCAGGGCCGCCGCCTGGTCGTCCGGATTGGTGATCTCGAACCAGATGGTGTCGGCGCTGTCGAAGGCGGCGTCGACCGTGGGGCTGCCCCAGGCGGTGGTCGGGCGCAGCACGTGGACGGTGCCGAACAGGTAGATGGTCGAGTCGGCGTCCTTGATCACCCAGAGGGCGGGGCCGGAGCCGGCCGGGGCCTGGGGCACGGCGGCCGGGCTGGCGGCGTCCTGGGCCCAGGCGGCGGGTGAGCCGGCGAGGGCCACGACGAGGCCGAGGCCGAGGGCGGCGCCGGCGACGGAGCGGCCGATGGCGGCGGCGGAGGTCCTGAGACGGGAGGCGAGGGTCATGGGAAGTCCTTTCGTGGAAGAGGAAGGGGTTGCGAAGGCAGGGGTCACTTGAGGCCGCGGCGGGCGGCGACGATGGCGGAAGCCACCAGGTAGACGGCCATGAGCACGGCGATCATGCCCCAGGCGGTGACGCCGTCGGTCAGGCCGAGCCGCTCGCCGGAGGCGTAGAGGAACAGCGCCAGCTGGAGGGTCCAGAAGGCCAGGCTGCCGGTCTCGACCATGATCCGGCGCAGCATCTCGTCGGCGCGGCGCCAGAGCAGGAGGTTGGCGAAGGTCTGCACGGCCAGCAGGGCGAGGACCAGGCCGAAGGCCAGCTCCGACGAGATCCACCGGGTGGCGTAGAGCGGGACCAGAAGCATGATCCCGGCCAGGGCCATGACGACGACCTGCAGGACGCCGCAGCCCTTGGGGTAGCGCGAGGGCCGCAGGGCGAGCACGCCCGCGCTGATCGCCGCCATGGCGATCAGAACCACCGCGATGAACAGGTTCAGCGCGTCGTCCGGGGGCACGCCGCCGTCGTCGACGACGCGGGCGACGAGGCCGCCGGTGACGGCGCCGGTGCCGGCCAGCACCGCCATGCCGGCGAGGCGGAGCGGCAGCGGAAGGGGACGATCTTCGGTCATGTCAGTCCTCCGAGAAGATGGCCTCGATCGGCTGTCCGAAGACGCGCGCGATCCGGAAGGCGAGCGGAAGCGAGGGGTCGTAGCGGCCCGTTTCGAGCGCGTTGACGGTCTGGCGGGAGACGCCGAGGCGGTCGGCCAGGTCGGCCTGGGACCAGTCGCGTTCGGCGCGCAGCACCTTGAGGCGGTTGTTCATCCTGCCCTCACCGATGCCGCAGCCACCAGGCCGCCCAGGCGACGACGTAGCCGATTCCCTGGGCGCCCACGGTCAGGGCGACGCCCGTCATGATCAGGTCGCCCGGCCCGTTGCCCAGCGGGGGCAGGGTCACGTCGATGACCTCCCAGGTGGAGAGGGCGAACAACAGGATGACGCAGGCCATGCCGGTGGAGCCGCCCCAGTACCAGGCCCATTTGTGCGCCTCGCGCACCGCCTCGTCGGCGTCGCGCCACCAGGCCACGCAGACCCAGACGACCGCCATGATCGACAGGGCCAGCAGCGCGATCCGCAGGGGATCCGCCGCGGCGCCGCCGAAGGCGTCGATCAGGGCCGACAGACCGCCGACGACCATGCCGACCAGGACGCTGACGCCCAGCATGGTCAGGTAGCCGAGGCGTCGGCGCTTGCGGACGGGTTGATCGGGCATGACAAGCTCCCTCGTCGATTTGACAAGAGTGTTTTACATCACGGGGCGGAGGTGTCAAGCGGCCTTGTCAGAAAGTCCGCAAGGCTTGTCGTCGCTACTCCGCGGCGTCGGCGGGCGGGGCGAGGAGCTCGGGCCGGGACAGGGCCCGGGGCGTGGGCTCGACGGGGGCCAGCTCGGGCAGCTCCTTGCCCTCGTGGTCGACGTGCAGGTCCTCGAAGCGGCGGGCCGAGACCATGACCTGGCTCTCCAGCGAGCCGACGAACTGGTTGTACTTGCCGACCGCCGTATCCAGCGCGCGGCCGACGGCGGCGGCGTGGCCGCCCATGACCGACAGGCGCTTGTAGAGCTCGCGCCCCAGCTTCGCGACCTCCTCGGCGTTCTTCGCCTGCTCCTCGGCGCGCCAGCCGTAGGCGACGGCCTTGCACAGGGCGAACAGGGTGGACGGGGTGACGATGACGACGCGATTGGCCATGGCGTCCGACAGCAGGTCGGGCTCGTGATCCAACGCCGCCGACAGGAAGGCGTCGGACGGCACGAACAGGGCGACGAAGTCGGGGCTGGGCTTGAACTGGTCCTGATAGGCCTTGGTGGCCAGCTGGCGCATGTGGGTCTTCATGCTGGCGGCGGTGCGGATCGCGGCGGCGCGGACGCGGGCCTCGTCGTCGCCCTCCCCCTCATCGGCGAAGGCCAGCGGCACCTTGGCGTCGATGACGAACCGCCCGCCCCCGGCCATGCGCACCAGGAAGTCGGGCCGCTGCTGGCGGCCGGCGTCGTCGGCGGCCGAGGTCTGTTCCACGAAGTCGAAGCGGCCGGCCATGCCCGCGGCCTCCAGCACGTTGCGGCAGGTCTGCTCGCCCCAGCGCCCGCGCCGGCCGGTGTTGCCGCGCAAGGCCTCGGTCAGCTTGCGCGCCTCGTCGCGGGTGGCGGCCGAGGCGGTCATCAGGTGGGCCAGCTGTTCCTTCAGCCCGCCGGTCTCGTCGGCGCGGGTCTTCTCCAGCGCGGCGACGTGCAGCTGGAACTGGGCCAGGGTGTCGGCGACGGGCTTCAGCTGGGCCTCCAGCCGCTGCTGGGCCATCAGCTCGCGGTTGCGGAAGGTCTCGTCGGTGCGTTTCAGCAGGGCCTCGGCGGCGGCCTGGGCCTGCTCGCCCGCCTGGGCGCGCAGGAACTCGGACTGGGCGGCGGCCTGATCCTCGGCGACGCGCAGGCGGGCCTCGGTCTCGGCGAAGCGCTCGCGCATCTCCCACGCCCGGGTCTCGGCGGCCGCGGCGCGGCGACGCTCCATCAGGGCCCAGGCGAGGGCGACGACGGCGACCAGTCCGGCGGCGAGGGCGAGGGCGAATTCTGCGTTCATGGTCCGTTCCTTAGCGGGAGTCGCGGCGTCGGACCATCCGGCCGCTCCACGTCAGAATCGGTCGCATTGGACTCAGTGGACTCCCTGAAAAAAATGAGTCTCGAGAGTCTGCTGAGTCCACATCCGTGCCGGGCACCCGTCCGACCGAAGCCATTATACTCCGGTTCCGACGGGGGACGGACCGATCGCGAATTCCCGTGGAAAATCAGGCCGGGCGTCGCGCCCGTAGCGCCTGCACGATCGTGCCGTCGTCCAGCCAGTCGAGCTCGCCGCCCACCGGCACGCCGCGGGCGAGGCTGGTGATTTCGGCCCCCGCGCCCGCCAGGCGTTCGACGAGGTAGTGGGCGGTGGTCTGGCCGTCGACGGTGGCGGGCAGGGCCAGCACGACCTCGGTGGCCTCGCCCCCCTTTACCCGGCCGACCAGTTCGGCGACGCGGAGCGCATCGGGGCCGACGCCGTCCAGCGCCGACAGCAGGCCGCCCAGCACGTGATAGCGGCCGCGAAAGGCGCCCGACCGCTCCATGGCCCACAGGGCGCCGGCCTCCTCGACCACGCAGATCAGGCGGCCGTCGCGGGCGGGGTCCGAACAGATGGCGCAGGGATCGCGGGTATCGGGCGTGCCGCAGATCGAGCAGGACTTCACCTTGGCGGCGGTGTCGGCCAGGGCGTCGGCCAGCGGGATCAACAGCTGGTCACGCCGCTTCAGCAGCGCCAGCGTCGCGCGCCGGGCCGAGCGCGGGCCCATGCCCGGCAGTTTGGCCAGCAGGGCGATCAGCCGCTCGATCTCGGGTCCGGCGGAAGCGGCCATGGCAGGCGCATACCATGGGGCTTGAGCGGTTGCCTATCTCCCTGTCCCGGCGCGTGCTGGTTCATCACGAAGAACACCAAGGGAGGCACGAAGGACACGAAGGGAGCGAGGGTGGCGCGGGCCTTCGCGGGCCCTTGCCCGCAATCGGATTTTTTGCGTCGCCCTGACGGGCGCCGCGGAGCCGCCGGCCCCTTCGTGTCCTTCGTGGATCCTTTGTGGTCTTCGTGATGAACCTTCCGGCCCCGACCGCCCCCGCGGCCACGCGCCTAGAACAGTTTCGGCATGCCGGGGATGTTCATCCCGGCCATGGGGCCGGCGGCCTCGCGCATCAGCTGGCCGTTGGCCTCGTCCAGCTTGCGCTTGGCGTCGGCGTGGGCGGCGACGATGAGGTCGGCGAGGATCTCGCTCTCGCCCGGCTGCATCAGCGTGTCGTCGATGGCGATGCGGGTGATCTCGCCGGCGCCCTTCAGCGACAGGGTCACCAGACCGCCGCCGGAGGTGCCCTCGGCGGTGGTTTCGGCCATGCGGGCCTGGGCCTCCTGCAGCTTCTGCTGCATGGCCTGGGCCTGTTTCATCAGATCTGTGAGGTCTTTCATGGCCTCTAGATAAGACGTCCGCGCCGGGGGCGACAGGGGGTGGGACGCCTGCGGCCCCAGCCGTCACAGCGGGAAGGCGACCTCGACGACCAGGCCGGTGGGCTCCCACTGGCGGCGGATCGTGCCGTGGATCTGGCGCACCACATTGGTCTTCAGCGAGGAGCCGAAGCCCTGCCGCGTCGGGGCGGTCACGGGCGGGCCCCCGCTTTCGCGCCAGACCAGCGTCACGCCGGCGTCGTCGAGGCTCCAGGTGACCGACACCCGACCGCCCCCGCTGCTGCACGCGCCGTATTTGTTGGCGTTGGTGGCCAGCTCGTGAAGCAGCATGCTGATGGGCTGGACCTGCTGCGGCGACAGCGGGACCTCGGGGCCCTGCATGTCGACGACGTCCTTCGGGCAGAGGGCCTCCAGCTCCTCCCGGACGACGTCGGCCAACCGCCCGCCTTCCCACCGACGGCTGGCCAGGGACGTCTGGGCGCGCGCCAGGGCGCCGATCCGGCCGGCCAGGACCTCCCTGTAGGTTTCGATGTCGTCGGCGCGCGTGAGCCGCGCCAGAGACTGGACGATGGACAGGGCGTTGCGGGACCGGTGATCGACCTCGTGCATCAGCAGCCTGCGCGTCTCCTCGTTGCGCTTCTCCTCGCTGACGTCGCGCGCCTCGATGACGGTGCCGATCACGGCGTCGCCGTCGTGGATCGGACTGGCGGTGAAGGCGACCGGGTAGAAGGAGCCGTCCTTGTGGACGAAGACCTCCTCGCCCTGGGTTCCCGCCCGCTCGGGAAAGGCGCGGTCGATGGCGCACTCCGACAGGGGATAGGGCGAGCCGTCCGGACGGGTGTGATGGATGACGTCGTGGAGCGGGCGCCCGAGGGTCTCGTGGAACGCGTACCCCGTCAGCCGCTCCGCCGCCCGGTTCATGAACACGCAGTGCTGGCGGTGATCCATGAGGAAGACGGCCATGGTGGTGTTGGCGAGGATGCCGTCCAGCCGCCGGGCCGTCTCGCGCAGTTCGGACTCGATCCGCTTGGTTTCCGTCGTGTCCTGGATGGCGGCGTAGAAGACCGCGTCCGCGCCGTCGTCGAACAGCTGCAGCTTGACGGCGACGTCGTAGTCCGTGCCGTCCTTGCGCCGGTGAACGGTCTCGAAATCGAGCCGTTCGGTCTCTCGCGCCAGAAGCGGCGCCACGAGCGTGAGGAACTCCTCGCGGCTGATGCGGGGCTTCAGGTCCCAGGGGGTCAGCTTCGACAGTTCGTCGATGCCGTATCCCAGGTTCTCGCGCGCGCCGCGGTTGACGAGGCGGAAGCGGAAATCCTGCGCCGAGAAGACGTAGACTTCGCTGGCGGCGTCCTCGACGATCCGGCCCAGTCGCTCGCTGTTCACGCCGGCGGGATCGGTCATACGCACAAGGTCCGGCTTCGACCGGGAAAAAAGGGGTCACCGGCATCGGTAGACACCGGCCGGACCCGTGGCAATGGCGCCGGCGCGTCAGTCCTCGTCCTCGACCTCGTCGGGGATGGTGGGCAGGTCGGGCGCGGGGGGCGGGACGCGGATCTCGCCCAGTTTCGCGCCCGGGAAGGTCGTCAGCACGGAGGCGACGAAGGGGTCGGCCTCGACCGCCGCGCGTTCGGCGGCGCGGGCCTTCTTCTCGGTCTCGATCAGGGTCTCGCCGCCGCCCTGGCCGTTGGCGGCGATCAGCCAGACGCGGCCGGTCCACTCCTTCAGCCGCCCGGCCAGACGGGTCGCCAGGTTGGGCGGGGCCCCAGGCGCGGGCTCGAAGGTGATGCGGCCGGGCTGGAAGGACACCGGGCGGACGTAGCGCTGGACGTCCATCTGCAGCGCCACGTCGCGGCGGGCGCCGATCAGGCCGACGACCTGTTCGAAGGTCTGGGGGTCGGGCGGAGCGGGGGCCGGCGCGGTGCGGACCGCCAGCTGGGCCGAGGCGCCGCCGCCCCCTCCCCCGCCGCCGCGCGAGGGGCCGGCGCC
>JAHJOO010000026.1 GCA_018820275.1 Alphaproteobacteria bacterium | reverse complement strand
CTCGGACGCCGCCTTGTCCCAGATGGCCTCGTCGTCCCGTGCGCCTCCCGGATCGCTGAGGATGGCGACCAGCCGCTGGACCTGCGCCAGTTCCTGGGGCCCCGGTCTGATCTCCGCCAGAGGATTGAAGCGCGCGGACGCAGGGTCTCGCGGATTGAAGTAGATTGCGTGACTGTGCTGGGCACGCCAGCCGGCGGTCACCCGCCACAGCTCCCCCTTGGGATCATGGACCAGTACGCTGTCGGTCCAGCTCAACAGGGTGGGAACGACATGGCCCCGTCCCTTGCCCGCCCGGGTCCCGCCCGTCACGAGCGTCGGGCGCAGGTCGGTCGTCGCCAGAAGACGGCCCTGCAACCGCCCGAGGACACACCCCGCGTCGTGCAGCAGGCCCGCACGGCGAGCCTCCGCCAGGCCGCCCCAACCGCGCGTTCGTTTCACGGCGCCGCCGTCGAACAGAAGCAGGCCCCCGGCGCCCGCGGCCATCACGAGCATGAAGACCGAGAGCGGCAGGGCGAAGGCGTCCCCCTCCGCCGCCCCGAACCTCTGGCGCCAGACGAGGATCATCCAGGGCCAGTAGACGCCTGTCTCGTCCAGCCGGAGCGCCGGCCCCAGCGTCACATGATAGCGATAAAGCCAGGCGAAGGTCTGGGTGGACGCCTGAAGCGCGACTAGTAGTGCGGCGACAAGACCGGCGAGGCGTGCTGGCGGCATGACGACCATCCGTTCGAAGACCATCGAGACTTCGAGGGAGAGGGCCGTTTGAGGCGACTTTCTGGCCGCAAATCCGGTCCTCGGGCGCCGTCGACGCCGATATAGAGGCGTGTCACGCGGGTGAGCCGTTTTGCCCGATCCGGCCGGACCGCAATATATTCTCGCTGTCGGCTCGTCTCCGAGCCGTGACGGGTCAGTTGCCGCCTTCGCGCACCCCGGCGGCCCTCAGGAGGTCGCCGACACGACGACCGTCGAGCCGGCAGGTCGCGATCACCCGATCATAGACGATCACCCGGCCGCTACGTCCTCGCGTCGCCACGCATTCGAGGCGTCGGCCCATCACCAGACGGCGCAACTGGTCCCGGGCGGCGCGTCCGCCCGGTGCGTTGAGCTCCGGGGCATTGAAGTCCGCGAGCCTCACCTCGATCCAGGTGGAGGGGTTCGTGCTGTCGCCGACGCAGAGCCCGTCGCCATCGCCGACATAGCGGGTTTGCCCCGAGAAAACCTGTCCGGCGCGATCTGGCAGTCGCCCCTCGCACGGATCGGCATGGGCGATCGCGGGCGCGGCGAGGAGCGGGAGGATGAGCCACCATTTCATCGGATCAACCTGGGCCGATCCGGTCGGATCGAAAAGCGCGATCGGGAAGAAAGGAAGGGCGGCCGGGAATGCTCCGCTTGGGAGCCTTGCTGGAGACCGCCATGCGCCCGCTTCCTGACCTCGAACCCGCGATCGCCGCGGCTGGGCGTTCGCCCGACACGAGTTCCCTCGCCAACCTCGACGACCGCGCCCTCCTCGCGCTTCTGCTGGGCCGCAGCATGCGACAGACATCAATGCCCGCCGTGGACGCCCTGTTCGACCGGTTCGGCGACATCGCCGCCATTGCTTCCGCCGATGTGCCGGAACTGGCGCGCGCCAGCGGACTGGGACCAGCGGCTCTCACCGACCTGAAACTGCTTCGTGTGCTCAGCGAACGGCTGGTCCGCGCCGAGGCTTCGAGACGGCCCGTCATCACCAGCTGGACGGCCTTGCTCGCCTATGTTCGGGTCGCATTGGCCGAGGAACCCCGCGAGCAGTTCCGGGCCCTGTTCCTCGACAAGCGCAACCGGCTCCTGAGCGACGAACTGGTCGCCCAGGGCACGATCGACCATGCCCCCGTCTATCCGCGCGAGGTCGTGCGGCGGGCGCTGGAGGGGTCGGCCGCGTCCATCATCCTCGTGCACAATCACCCTTCGGGCGATCCCGAGCCGTCCCGCGCCGACATCGAGATGACGCGGAAGATCGTCGACGCCGCCAAGGTCTTCGACATCCAGGTTCACGATCATCTGGTCGTCGGGAGGGACGGTACGGCCAGCCTGCGCACCCTCGGGCACTTCCGGTGAGCCTGCGCCAGATCGTGGCGATCCTCGGCGGAGACCTCTACCAGAACGGCTTGCGCGCCAATGTGCCGGCGCCCGGCCATGGGAAGGCGGACCGTTCCGTCTCGCTCCTGCTCGATGGCGGCCGTGTCGTCATCCACACCTTCGGCGCGGCCGATTGGCGGGAGGTGCGCGACGACCTGCGGCGTCGCGGACTGGTCGATCACGGCGGTCGGCTCATGGGTGTCGCGGACACGCCGGACAGGCCCGTGATCGACCACCCCCGACGGCGGGCGGTCGCGGGTGCGCTCTGGCAGGATGGGGTAAGGCCCGCCCGGACCGGCGTGGTCGCACGTCACCTCGCCGTGCGCGGCGTCGCTTGGCGGGAAGACCTCGACGACCTGCTCGAACATCCCCGCGCGCCCCTCTCGGTCTACCGGCCGGGGCGGCGCGTCGGACGCGCGATGATGACCGGGATCCGGTCGCCCTCGGGGGATCTCACGGCCGTCGAGCTCACCTATCTCGCGACCAACGGGCAGGTCGCATCGGGTCTGAGCGTTCCCCGCAAGACCGTGGGCCAAGTCCCGCCGGGATCGGCCGTACGGCTGCGTCCCGCGGCGGCGCGGATGCTGGTGGCCGAAGGCGTCGTCACCACCCTGTCCGCCATGGTCCGCTTCGACCTGCCGGGCTGGGCGCTCATGTCAGCCGGAAACCTCTCGCGGTGGCATGCACCCCACCATGTTTCGACGGTTCTAATCGCCGGAGACCGGGGCGAAGCCGGGGAGATCGCCGCGATGCGGCTGGCCAGGCGGCTCGAGCGCGATGGCGTGGAAGCGATCGTCGCCTTTCCCCCAGCCCCGTTCGGCGACTGGAACGAGGCCGCTCGAGACCATCAGAAAGCGGGAAAGGAAGAGCGCGGACGGGCGCCGTAAAGGCGGGGATGGACCTCGCCTACGGCAGGAGAGCCCTCATGTCCCGTTCCACCGCCGTCGCCGTCGTCGCCACCCCCTTCCAGGTCGCGTCGACCCGTAACCGCCCGCTGGTCCATCTCCGTGATCTCGACATCGCCCCGGAGAACCTTCGCTTCGGCGAGCCCTCCGACGATGACATTCCGCTGCTTGCCGAGACTCTGTTCGCCGCCGGTCAGCTGCAGCCCCTGACCGTCCGGCCCGGTCGAAAGAAGGAAGCCGCCAACATGGCGCTCGACGGCAGGCGGCGCTTGCTGGCGCTTCGTCTTCTGGTCGAACAGGGACGTATCGACGACAGCTTCCTCGTCGATGTCTTCGTCGAGACGGATCCCGCCCGCCAGGCCGCGGCCGTCCTGCTCACCAACACGGCCGTGCCGGTCCATGTCGCCGACATCATCGCGGCGATCGGCCGGATGCTGAAACGCAAGCTCGGCGTGCCCACGATCGCCAAGGCGCTGGGATACGCGGAAATCGACATCAAACGTCTCGCGGCCCTTGCCGCCCTGCCGGATGTCGCGCTGCAGGCGCTGCGGCTCGGCCGGCTGAACCTGCGCCAGGCGCGCCTGCTCGCCAGGCTCTCCGACCCCGACGAGCAGGCGGAGCTGGCCCGGATGACCCTCGACGGTCACGGTTTCCAGGATTGGCGCGTGACCGAAAAGCTCGACGAGGCTCGCGTCACCGCGCGCGACCCTCGCTGCGCCCTCATCGGCCCGGAGCGATACGCCGAGGCCGGCGGCCGCTCCGAGACCGATCTGTTCGGCGAGCTGCCGCCGGTGCTGCTGGACCCGGCCATTCTCACGGAGGCCTGGACCCGACGTGCACGGGAGATCGCCCTGATCTACGAGGCCGAGGGCCTGGCGGTCCACGTCACGGCGGGCCCCGAACCGGACCTGCCGGACGATCTGGAAGCCGCCGGTTACGTCTACGGCGGCATGCTTCCGGCCACGGAGATGGCGGCCTACCGCGACAAGCGAGACGCCTTCAACGCCGCCGTCGAAGGGGTCGAGGCGGTCCTGACGGAGACGACCGACGCCGAGGCGGTGGACGCCGCGCTCGACGTCATGATCCGCGACCGCCTGGCCATGGATCAGGCGGGATGGAGCGGCCGGGCAGCCACGACCCTGGTCCTGCGTCCTGCACTACGCACCGGGATCGAAGTCCGGTGCTTCACGCCCGTGGAACCGGAAGTCGAGGACGAGACCGACGATGAGGCGCCCGCCTCCGCGGGGGGCATCGCTGCCGCTCCCGTCTACCGGCCGCCCGAGGTCGATACGCCGGAACCCGAGACCGAGGGCGTCAACCACGCCCTTCACGCCGTGCGCACCGACGTGGCCACCCGCGGTCTGATCCGCGCCCTCGCCGACGATCCCGGCGTCGCCTTCACGGCGCTGATCGCCCGCCTGTTCAATCAGCTGGCCGTCAGGACCTCCGGCCAGAGGTCCGAGTCCGCCCTCGCCCTGACCGCGTCCGCCTTCAAGCCGACCGGCGGTCGCGTCATCGAGGCGTTGGACGGCGAGGTCCGCCAGAGGCTCGACGATCGACGCGCCGCGTGGGAGGCGTCGGGCCAGACGGTGATCGCCTGGGTGCATGGTCTCGCCCATGGCGACAAGATGGGTTTGCTGGCCGAGCTCACCGCCCTCTCCCTGGATGTTCGGGAGGAGCGGACCACACTGATCCGCAAGTCGGCCCGGGCCGAAGCCGCTGAACTCGCCGAGCTTTGCGGCGCGGACATCAGTCTGCACTGGACCCCGGACGCCGAGTTCCTGAAGCCGCATTCCAAAACCCTGCTGCTGAAGATGCTGGAAGAGATGGACCGGGCCGATGTGAGAGCGGCCCTGCTGAAGAAGGCCGATCTGATCCCCTGGGTCGAGGAGAATGCGGCCGAGAAGGGATGGGCGCCGGCCAGCCTGTCCTGGACCACACCGCCCGACGTCGACGAGGTCGCGGCGTCGGACGCTGACGGTCCGGAGAGCGATACGGCGGAAGAGAGCGAAGGCGATGCTGACGACGGCGTCGGCGCCTTCGAGGTCACCGCTGAAGGCGAGGCGGCGCTCGACGACGCCGCCTGATCCAGGCGTGAAGACGACGAGGCCCGTCGCGACATCGTCGCGGCGGGCCTTCGTCATGGAAGGCGGGAGGAAGGGCGGCTGGGCGCGAGCCTGGAGGACCGGAGGGATG
>JAHJOO010000025.1 GCA_018820275.1 Alphaproteobacteria bacterium | reverse complement strand
GGCCGACGGCGGCGCGGCCCCGACGGCCGAAGCGGCCCCGGCGGCGCCCCCGGCCGCGACCAGCCCGGCCCCGCCGAACACCTGATTTCCGTCAGATTCGCCTGAAGACCGGCGGGCCGAAGCCTTCGGCGCGCTGGCGCGCGTCCACGGTGGCCAAGCTCTCGACGCCCACCACGCCGGCCCGTCCGGAGGCGTGGATCAGGGCCTCGCCGTCCCGCATGATCGCCGCGTGGCCGCTCCAGCCCGGCCCGCCTTCGGCGTGCGGCCAGACGACCAGATCGCCGCGACGCAGCTCCGATCGATCCACCTGCCGGCCCGCTTCGGCCTGACCGTCGGCATAGCGGGGCGCCGCGCGACCGCAGGCGATGAGGCAGGCCTGCACCAGGCCGGCGCAATCCATGCCGCCGTCGGAGCGACCGCCGAGGCGGTGAGGCAGGCCAAGCAGGCGCTCGGCCACCGAGGCCAGGTCGGGCTCGAACTCGCCGATGGGTGTGAGGGCGACTTCCCCGACGGGGTCGCCGGAAACGTCGACCAGGGCGTTCAACGGCAGGCGGCCGCCGATCGAGGACACCCTGTGCGTCGGGGCCCCCGCGCCGGGGCCCAGGGCACCGGCGTCGATCCAGCCGACGACGCCGTCTCGTCGGCACTGGCCCCAGACGCGGCCGCCCTCGCGCAGGAGGACGTCGAACGCCTCCCCGAACAGCAGCTGATCGATCAGGGTGTGATCGTCGTCCAGCACGTCGGCCACGGCCACCGCGCCGCGCATGGCCTCGGTCGCGCGGTATTCGGGCGCGCGGAAGATCCCCTCCAGCGCCCGGGCGGCGAAGGCGGGGCGCGCGGGCAGGAAGCGCGGGTCCGGGCTGGGGAGGTCGTGCGGCAAACGTCGGGTCCGGTTCGGCGACGATCCTGACGCGGAAGGCCGAAAGGGCCGTTAACGCGGGGAGGGCTCAGGGCTTAGGGCTTAGGAATTAGGGCTTAGGGGCGACGCGGTCCTTATCCTGCCCAAGCCCCAAGCCCCTACCCTTTCGCCGCGTAGCGGCGCTCGAGCATGTCGAAGGCGGCGCGGAGGCCCTGGGCTTCGCCGCCTTCGGGCCAGCCGGGGCGGGCGCGGGGGTTCCAGGCGAAGACGTCGAGGTGGGCCCAGGCGCCGGTCTGGGGCGCGAAGCTTTGCAGGAACAGGGCGGCGGTGACCGATCCGGCCTGGGCCCAAGGCGCGGAATCGTTGCGCAGGTCGGCGATCTCGGCCTCGACCGAGGTCCGGTAGCCGGGCCACAGCGGCAGACGCCACAGGGGATCCCCGACCCGGGCCGCGGCCGCCAGCAGGTCGGCGGCGAGGGTCTCGTCGTCGGTGTAGAGCGGCGGCAGCTCTGGTCCCAGGGCGATCCGCGCCGCGCCGGTCAGGGTGGCGAAGTCCAGCGTCAGGTCGGGGGAATGCTCGCCCGCGCGGGTCAGGGCGTCGGCCAGGATCAGCCGGCCCTCGGCGTCGGTGTTGCCGACCTCGACGGTCAGCCCCTTGCGGGTCTGCAGCACGTCGCCGGGGCGGAAGGCGTCGCCGGAGATGGCGTTCTCGACCGCCGCGACCAGCACGACCAGCCGCACCGGAAGCCGCGCGCCCATGATCAGCCGGGCCAGGCCCAGAACGTGGGCGGCGCCGCCCATGTCCTTCTTCATGTTGCGCATGCCGGCGGCCTGCTTGATGTCCAGCCCGCCCGAATCGAAGGCCACGCCCTTGCCGACCAGGGCGATCAGCGGCCGGTCGGTCGCGTCGAGGTTCCAGCCGATCTCGATCAGACGCGGGGCCCGGTGCGGGGCGGCGGCGCGCCCGACGGCGTGGACGGCGGGATAGTTCGCCGCCAGCAGGGCATCGCCGGCGGTCACCGAGATCGACGCGCCGTGGGCCTCGGCCAGCTGGCGCGCCTCGGCCTCGATCTCGGCGGGGCCCATGTCGGCGGCGGGGGTGTCGACCATGCGGCGCACGAGGAAGCAGGCGTCGGCGAGGGCGCGGGTCGCGGTCAGATCGAAGCCCGGCGGTGACACCAGCCGCGGACGGGGCGCGGACTTCGCCTTGTAGCGGTCGAACCGGTACGCCCCGAGCGCGAAGGCCAGGGCGAGGGCGTGGGACTCGGCCTCGGACCATCCGTCCAGACGCCAGTCGCCGGCCGGCAGTCTGGCGGCCAGCGCGCGGCCCGCCATGGCGTCGACGGCCTTGTCGCCGACGCCGAGCAGGGCGTGATCCGGCGCGCCGTCGGGGCCCGGCACGATCAGGAGCTGGCCCGGCTTGCCGGTGAAGTCGTGCGCCGCCGCCCAGACCGCGGCGGCCCCGGCGGGCCCGTCCGTCCCCCGCGCCGGGCGCACCGGAAGGGCGGCGTCGGACGCGGCGATCAGGACGTCGATGGCGGCGGTCATGCGGGCATCTCCGGCGGGCGAGCGTTAACGGTCCCTTGACGCGGCGGGGCGATTCTCGGCCGCGACGCCGAACGGACCCGACCCATGTCGCGCACCCTCCTCCTCGCCGCAACCGCCCTGACCCTGCTGGCCACGCCCGCGCGGGCGCAGCAGACGACGACGGCCGCCCCGAGCCCGGCGGAGACGCGCGCCGGCTATGAGCGCATGGACCCGCTGAGCCGCAGCCTGTTCTGGTCGCAGGAGTTCGAGAAGAACCCGGCCGATCCGGAGGCCGCCGCCGCCCTGCCCCGCGCGCTGCGCGAACTGGGCCGGCACCAGGAGGCCGCCGAGGCCGCCGAGCGCGCGCTGATCGCGCAGCCGGACAACGTCGAGGCCCTGCTGGAGGCCGGGCGCGCCCACATCGCCCGGGGGCAGGCCTTCTATGGCATCGCCCATCTGGAGCGCGCGGCGCGGCTGGCCCCGGGCGACTGGCGGCCGCATTCGCTGCTGGGCGTGGCCTTCGAACAGACCCGCCGTCCGGAGGACGCCGCGGCGGCCTGGGCCCGGGGGCTGGCCCTCTCGCCCGAGAACCCCGCCATCCTGACCAACATGGCCATGGGGCCGATGATGGCCGGGGATCTGGCCGTGGCCGAGGACCTGCTACGCCGCGCCGCGGTGCACCCCGAGGCGGGGCTGAAGGTGCGGCAAAACCTGGCCCTGGTGCTGGGCCTGAAGGGCGAGCTGGGCGAGGCCGAGCGCATGCTGCGCCGCGACCTGCCGCCGGAGATGGCCGACGCCAACCTGGCCTGGATCCGGCAGAGGTCGGCCGACGGGACAGGCGCGGGCGGACGGACGTGGAGCTCGCTGCAGTAGGGTCGCCCGACCGGGGCCGACGCCCTATATCTGCGGCCATGATCGACGAGATCTACAGCAAGGACATCCTGCGGCTGGCCGCGGACCTGCCGCACGCCGGGCGGCTGGAGCGGCCGGACGGCACGGGCGAGCGGACGGCGAAACTGTGCGGGTCGCGCGCCGTCGTCGATGTGAGGATCGGCCACGGCGCGACGGTCGAAGATTTCGCCCAGGACGTGAAGGCCTGCGCGCTCGGCCAGGCGGCCGCGTCGATCGTCGGCGCCCACGCCGTGGGCTCGGACCTGACCGAGGCCCGGGCCGCGCGCGACGCCCTGCGCGACATGCTGAAGGCGGGCGGCGAGGGACCGACCGGCCGGTTCGAGGGGCTGCGCATGCTGAAGCCCGTGGCCGACTATCCGGCGCGGCACGCCTCGACCCTGGTCGGGATCGAGGCCCTGTGCGACGCCCTCGAGACCGCCATGGCGCGAACTCGCGGCGCCGGTTCGGCCTAGCCGCCGTCTCCGGCATCGGGGATAAGCGCGGCGATGACGACCGGCGAAGGACCCTATGAACGCGGCGTTCGGCTGGCCCACCGGGCCTACAAGCTGTCGTTCAGCCTGGTGTTCGGACAGCAGTGCCGGTTCCTGCCGACCTGTTCGGACTATGCCCGCGACGCCCTGATCGCCCATGGGCCGGTCCGCGGGGGATGGCTGACGGCGCGCCGCCTGTGTAAGTGCCACCCATGGGGGTCGTCGGGCTACGACCCCGTGCCGCCCAAGAAGACCGCAGAATGATCGAACTGAAATTCCCCGACGGCGCCGTGCGCCAGTATCCGGCCGGATCGACGGCCCGCGACGTGGCCCAGTCTATCTCGCCGTCCCTGGCCAAGAAGGCGCTGCTGGCCGAGCTGAACGGCGAGCAGCGCGACATGTCGCGCGAACTGGAGACCGGCGGCGACTTCCGCCTGATCCTGCGCGACGACCCCGAGGCCCTGTACACCATCCGCCACGACACGGCGCACGTGCTGGCCGAGGCCGTGCAGACCCTGTTCCCCGGCACCCAGGTGACCATCGGCCCGGCGATCCAGGACGGATTCTATTACGACTTCTTCCGGCCGGAGCCGTTCTCGACCGACGACTTCGCCGCCATCGAGAAGGAGATGGGGCGCATCGTCGACCGCGACGCGAAGTTCGAGCGCGAGGTCTGGGACCGGAACGACGCCATCGAATTCTTCGAGACGAAGGGCGAGAAGTTCAAGGCCGAGCTGATCCGCGACCTGCCCGGGGACCAGACCATCACCCTGTACCGGCAGGGCGACTGGATCGACCTGTGCCGGGGGCCGCACTTCCCCTCGACGCGCCACGTCGGCAAGGCCTTCAAACTGACCAAGCTGGCCGGCGCCTACTGGCGCGGCGACAGCAAGCGCGAGCAGCTGCAGCGCATCTACGGCACGGCCTGGGCGACGAAGGAGGACCTCGACGCCCATCTGGCGCGCGTCGAGGAGGCCGAGAAGCGCGACCACCGCAAGCTGGGCCGGGCGATGACCCTGTTCCACATGCAGGAGGAAGGCCGCGGCATGGTCTTCTGGCACCCCAAGGGCTGGGTGCTGTGGCGCGTCATCGAGGCCTATATGCGCCGCCGGCTGGACGCGGCGGGCTATGTCGAGGTCAAGACGCCCCAGGTGCTGGATCGCAAATTCTGGGAAGCCTCGGGCCACTGGGAGAAGTACCGGCCCAACATGTTCGTCTGCGAGACGGTGGAGGGCGAGGAGCTGAGCCTGAAGCCGATGAACTGCCCGGGCCACGTGCAGATCTTCGACCAGGGCCAGCGGTCGTACCGCGAGCTGCCGCTGCGCATGGCCGAGTTCGGGGCGTGTCACCGCTACGAGCCGTCGGGCAGCCTGCACGGGCTGATGCGGGTGCGCGGCTTCGTGCAGGACGACGCCCATATCTTCTGCCGCGAGGACCAGATCGTCGAGGAGACGGCGGCCTTCATCGAGCTGGCGCGCAGCGTCCACGCCGATCTGGGCATGGAGACGGCCTATATCTCGCTCGGCACCCGGCCGGAGACGCGGGCCGGCAGCGACGAGTTCTGGGACAAGGCCGAGGCGCTGATGGCCGAGGCGGCGCGCGCGGCGGGGACCGAGCCGGTGGTGACGCCGGGCGACGGGGCCTTCTACGCGCCCAAGCTGGACTTCATCGTCAAGGACGCCATCGGCCGCGAGTGGACCTGCGGCACGATCCAGCTGGACTATGTCCTGCCCGAGCGGCTGGGGGCGGAATACGTCGGCGAGGACGGCCAGAAGCACCGGCCGGTGATGCTGCACCGCGCCATCCTAGGCTCGTTCGAGCGGTTCATCGGCATCATGATCGAGAACTACGCCGGGGCCTTCCCCCTGTGGCTGGCCCCGGTGCAGGCGGTGGTGGCGACCATCACCTCGGACGCCGATCCGTATGCGGAGGAAGTGGCCGCGAAGTTCCGCGCCGCCGGCCTGCGCGTCGAGATCGACCTGCGCAACGAGAAGGTCGGCTACAAGGTGCGCGAGCACTCGGTGGCCAAGGTGCCGGTCATCGCCGTGGTCGGCCGCAGCGAGGCCGAAAAGGGCGAGGTGGCGATCCGCCGCCTGGGCAGCCAGGCGCAGGAGGTGGTCAGCGTCGAGGAGGCCATCCGCATCCTGACCGAGGAGGCGACGCCGCCGGACCTGAAGCGCGCCTGATCAGGCGTCGCGCGACCGCTCGGCCCTGACCGTGCCGATCCGTCGCTCGTCGAGGATGACGTGGGCGGCGATGCCGCTGGCGTGGGTGCGCAGCAGCGCCCCGGCCTGGAGCATGGCCTGGTCCGGCGTCTCCGCGTCCAGCGCCTCCATGTGGGGCGTGCCCATCACGTCGCGTTCGATGAAACAGAAATAGGTCGGCATCCGGCAGTCCCCTTGGGCGAGGCGATCCTGGCACGGGCCGTTCCCGTTTTGTGCCCGCCGCGCGACACAGGGAGCCAACCGCCGCCGCGGCGCGTTGGGGCAGGATGCCCCAGCCGACGGAAAACCTGTTCATCGCCGCGCTCGAACCCGAGGAGGCCGCCGCCCTGCGCCCGCTGTTGCGGCGGGTCACGGTGACCTCCGAGCAGACCGTGGTGCCGCAGGGCGCGACCGTGACCGAGGTGCATTTCCCGATCGACGCCCAGTTCGCCAACGTCGTCAGGTTCGCCGACGGCACGGCGGTCGAAACCGCCGTGATCGGCCACGAGGGACTGACGGGCCTGGCCCCGTTCATGGCCGACCGGCCCTGCGCCTGGGAAATCCTGTGCCGCGCCGGCGGAGAGGCCTGGGTCGTCGGCGTCGGCCCGCTGCGCGCGCTCGCGATGCGGCGCCCGGGCCTGATGACGCGCCTGCTGGCGCTGACCGATCTCTATCAGGCCCAGGCGGCGCAGACGGCGGCGTGCAACGCCCTGCATCCCGTGCCCGACCGCATCGCGCGGTGGATCCTGACGGCGCGCGACCTGTCGCCGAACGAGACCCTGTTCTTCCGGCAGGAGGAGCTGGCGCGGCTGATCGGGGCGCGGCGGTCGACCGTCAGCGAGGCGGCGTCCCAGCTGCGCCGGCGCAAGGTCATCGCCTACAGCCGCGGGGTCATCCGCATCGTCGACCGGCCGGGCCTGGAGGCCGCGGCGTGCGCCTGCTGGCACATGCTGAAACCGCGTCTGGACGCCGTTCACGGGCCCTCGGGAGTCGGCTCTGGGACATAGGAACTTCCGTCCGCCTCGGGGTTTCCGGCAGCACACCCCAACCGGAGACGAACCATGGCCGAGAAGACCCTCGACACCCTGTTCCACGACACCCTGCGCGACATCTACTACGCCGAGCGGAAGATCCTGAAGTCCCTGCCCAAGATGGTCCGCGCGGCGCAGTCGCCCGAGCTGAAGGCGGCCTTCGAGAAGCACATCGGCCAGACCGAGGGTCAGATCGAGCGCCTGCAGCAGGTGTTCGAGATCATCGGCAAGGCCCCGCGCGGCAAGACCTGCGACGCCATCGAGGGCATCCTCGCCGAGGGCGACGAGATCGCCGAGGAGTACAAGGACACCGCCGCGCTGGACGCCGGCCTGCTGGCCGCCGCCCAGGCCGTCGAGCACTATGAGATCACGCGCTACGGCACGCTGAAGCGCTGGGCCCTGGTGCTGGGGCTGGACGACGCCGCCGCCCTGCTGGACGAGACCCTGCAGGAAGAGTCGCAGACCGACGAGGACCTGACCGGCATCGCCGACGCCACGGTCAACGCCGAGGCCATGCAGGCCAAGGCCGCCTGACGGTCAGGACGGCGGGTTCAGTCGCTATCGACCGACAGCTGGGTGAACCTGCCGTCCTCCACGCCGCCGAGACCCCAGGTCAGGATCTGGCCCACGGAATAGTTGACCTCGTAGAATTCGATCCGTTCGCTGCCCTCGCCCTCGGCGCGCACGAAGACGACCTCCAGCGGCGCGCCGAGCATCTGCAGCGCCGAGGTGACCGGGGCCAGTTCGGTATCGCAGGCGGCCAGGAGGTCGCCCGTCATGACGTCGCCGTCGCAGTCGCCGGCGGCGAGCGCGTCCATCACCTTCACGAGCGAGCCGCGGTACGCCCCGTCCTTTGCCGGATCCTGGGCCTGGGCGGCACCGGCGGTCAGCAAGGCCGCGACGAGCGCGGCGGCGGCAAGGGTCGCGCGCATCAGCGGCCCGTGCCCGCCGAGCTGAAGCGGCCGTCGGCACCGCGGCTACCGATGAACCACGTCAGGGTCGGGCCGGCGTCGTAGGTGATCTCGTAGCGCTCGATCTTGTCGGCACCCTCGCCTTCCGCGCCGATGAAATTCATCGAGACGATGCCACCCAGCGACTGCAGCGCCGGCGCCATCTGGGCGACCTGGCCCTCGCAGGCCTCGAGCAGACTGTCGGCCATGACGTCGGCCGGGCAGACGCCCTGGGTCGTCTCGGTGAGCATCTTCGTCAGAGCGGCGCGGTACTCGCCGTCCGTGGCGGGATCCTGGGCGGAGGCGGCGCCGGCGGTCAGGACCGCGGCGGTGAGGGCGGCCAAGGCGATGGGCAGGCGCATGGGAGAGGCTCCGGAGAATGAGCCGTCACGATGGGTCCCCTGCCCCCGCCGCTCAAGTGAAAGCGGCGTAAGGTAGGTGAAACCTGCGTAATGCCGCCTCGTCCGTCCTTTTTCCCTCGCGGGAGAAGGACGGCCTTTTCAGATGTGGATGGCGTGGCCGAGCGCGCGCAGGGACGCCTCGTGGAAGGCCTCGCCCAGCGTGGGGTGGACGTGGATGACGCCGGCGACGTCTTCCAGAACCGCGCCCATCTCCAGCATCTGGGCGAAGCTGTTGGACATCTCCGACACGTGCTGGCCGACGGCCTGGACGCCGAGCAGGCGGTGATCGGTCTTCGACGCGATCACCCGCACGAAGCCGCCGTCCTCGCCCGCCTCGATGGCGAGCGCCCGGCCGATGGCGGACAGGGGGAAGACGGCGGTGATCACGTCGTCGCGGCCCTGCACATCCAACGGGCCGAGGCCGGCCGAGACGATCTCGGGCTCGGTGAAGCAGACGGCGGCGATGGTGACGGGGTTAAACACGCGATTGTGGCCGGCGATGATCTCGGCCACCACCTCGCCCTGGGCCGAGCCCTTGTGGGCCAGCATGGGTTCGCCGGTCAGGTCGCCGACGGCCCAGACGTTCTTCATCGAGGTGGCGCAGCGGTCGTCGATCTTCACGAACGGGCCGGCCATGGCCACGCCCATGTTCTCGAGGCCCCAGCCCTGGGTGCGGGGACGGCGGCCCACGGTGACGAGCACCTTGTCGGCGTCGAGCTTGACGGCCGCGCCGTCCTTGGTGGTGACGTTGAGCTGGCCCTTCTCGAACGCTCCGGCCTTCGCGCCCAGCAGCAGTTGGACGCCGTGCTTTTCCATCCACTTGGCGACGGGGTCGGTCAGGGCCTTGTCGTAGAGCGGCAGGATTCGGTCGGCCATTTCGACCACCGTCACCTCGGCGCCCAGCTTGCGGTAGGCGATGCCCAGTTCCAGCCCGATGTAGCCGCCGCCGACGACGACCAGCCTGCCGGGCACGGTGTCCAGCGACAGGGCCTCGGTCGAGGAGATGACGTCGCCGCCGAACGGCAGGAAGGGCAGCTCGACCGGCTCCGAGCCGGTCGCCAGGATGACGTGTTCGGCGGTGATCGTGACCTCGCCCTCGGCGGTCCTGACCGTGCAGGTCTTGGCGTCGCTGAACTCAGCCCAGCCCTTCACCACCTTGACCTTCGCCTTCTTCAGCAGGGCCGCGACGCCGCCGTTCAGCTTTTTGACGATGCCGTCCTTCCAGGCGACGGTCTGGCTCATGTCGATGGCCGGCTTCGACGCCGTGATACCCAGCGTGCCGCCGTCGGCGGCCTTCGCCACCGTCTCGAACTTGTTGGCTGCGTGGATGACCGCCTTGGACGGGATGCAACCGACGTTCAGGCAGGTCCCGCCCAGCCCGTCGCCGCCATCGACCAGTACGGTGTCCAGCCCCAGCTGGCCGCAGCGGATGCCCGCGACATAGCCACCGGTGCCGGCGCCGATGATCAGGACTTTGGGGGTGAGGGTCTGGGTCATTCTTGGTCTCTGCCGGCAGTCGGGTTGCCATAAAGCGCGATCAAACCCGCATCGCGCAGGGCTTCCGGCGCGAAAGTACCGATCGGTTGGAGGACGCCCTCGGCGTCACGTCCGTAGAGCGCGACCAGCCGGATTCCGCCTGCATATGTCCTTGCGCAAGGCGGAGAGTTGATTGTCACCAGTCCCCTGCTCGGCTCACCACGCAGAACGCTCACGACAACGCCTTGGGAAGACCAACTCTCTGGCTCTGGCTCGACCGTCTCCACGAGATAGATCGCATCCGCCTGCCGAAAGGCGGCGGACTGGCGTTCCAGTTCCTGCCGAGCGAACGCCTGCTCCAAGGACTCGCCTTCAAGCCGCCACGGCGGACGGACCAAACAAGCGGCGGGTTCGGGGGAAACCGGCGCCAAGGCCAGGATCGAGAGCGCGACGGCGATCATCCCATCACCCCATCCACAGCGTCGCCGGATGCTCCAGCAGGCCCTTGATCCGCTGGACGAAGACCGCCGCGTCGTGGCCGTCGACGATGCGGTGATCGAAGCTAGAGGACAGGTTCATCATCTTGCGCACGACCATCTGGCCGTCCTTCACCACGACCCGCTCCTGGATCTTGTTGGGGCCGACGATGGCGACCTCGGGGTGGTTGATGATGGGGGTGTGGACGACGCCGCCCAGCGTGCCCAGCGAGGTGATGGTGATGGTCGAGCCGGACAGTTCCTCGCGGCTGGCCTTGCCGGACTTGGCGGCGCCGGAGACGCGGGCGATCTCTTCGGCCGTGTCGTACGGATCGCGCGCCTCGGCGTGGCGGACGACCGGGACCATCAGGCCATTCGGCGTCTGGGCGGCGATGCCCAGGTGCACGGCGTTGTGGGTGGTCAGCACGCCCGCCTCGTCGTCGTACCAGCTGTTGATGGTCGGCTGGTCGCGCAGGGCGACGACGATGGCGCGGGCGATGAAGGGCAGGACGTTCAGCTTGGACTTGCCCGTCTTCTTCGCCTCGGCGTTCAGATGGGCGCGCAGCTCCTCCAGCGCGGTGACGTCGATCTCCTCCACATAGGTGATGTCCGGGATGCGGCGGACGCTCTCGGCCATCTTCTCCGCGATCTTGCGGCGCAGGCCGATGATGCGGGTTTCGGTCGTGCCCTCGGCCTTCGCATAGGTCGAGCCGGTCGATCCTCCGGACACAGACGACCCGCGTCCGCCGGAAGCGATATAGGCGTCCAGATCGCCGTGCTCGATGCGTCCGGCCGGGCCGGAGCCGGGGACGAACTGGAGCTCGATGCCCAGATCGCGGGCGCGGGCGCGCACGGCGGGCGAGGCGAGAGGGCGCTGGCCTCTCTCCGACAACCTGCGCGAGCCCTCCCCCTCGAGGGGGGAGGGTTGGGTGGGGGTGGAAACGGTCTGTTGACGGGCGGACACGGGAGCCGCGGGCGAAGTCTTCGGGGCCGAAGCGGCCGAAGTCGCGGCTCCACCCTCACCCCCAACCCCTCTCCCCTCGAGGGAGAGGGGAGTCGAGACATTGCCCTTGCCCTCAACCTGGAAGCTGACCAGCGGGCCGCCGACGGGGACCTGCTGGCCCGCCTCGCCGTGGGTCGCCACGACGACGCCGGAGACGGGCGAGGTGATCTCCACCGTCGCCTTGTCGGTCATGACGTCGGCCAGGATCTGGTCCTCGGACACCACGTCGCCGACCTTGACGTGCCAGCCGACCAGCTCGGCCTCGGCCGTGCCTTCGCCCACGTCCGGCAGCTTGAAGACGTAGTTGGCACCGGGCGCAGAGCCCTCCCCCTCGAGGGGGGAGGGTTGGGTGGGGGTGGAGGCAGACTGTTGAATGGCCGGCGCCGAGGGGCGCGACGACGCCTCACGCGCCTCATCCTGAGACGTTGAGGCTCCACCCCCATCCCCGGCCCTTCCCCCCTCGAGGGGGAAGGGAGCAGACTCGGCATTCCCCGCGCCCTCGACCTCGAACTCGACCAGAGGGCCGCGCACGGGGATCATCTGGCCGGGCTCGCCGTGGATGGCGGTGACCTTGCCAGAGACGGGGGCGGTGATCTCGACGGTGGCCTTGTCGGTCATGACGTCGGCGACGATCTGGTCCTCGGCGACCACGTCGCCGACCTTGACGTGCCAGCCGACCAGTTCGGCCTCGGCGGTGCCTTCGCCCACGTCGGGCAGCTTGAAGATGAAACGACCCATCAGCGGCCCCCGCTCATCGTGACTTTCAGGGCGTCGGCCACGCGCTGCGGGCCGGGGAAATATTCCCACTCGAAGGCGTGGGGATAGGGCGTGTCCCAGCCGGTGACGCGCGCGATCGGCGCCTCTAGGTGGTGGAAGCAGCGCTCCTGCACCAGGGCCGACAGCTCGGCGCCGAAGCCGGAGGTTTTCGGGGCCTCGTGCACGATGACGCAGCGGCCCGTCTTCTTCACCGAGGCCTCGATGGTCTCGATGTCCAGCGGCACCAGGGTGCGCAGGTCGATGACCTCGGCGTCGACCCCGGCGTGCTCGGCACCCGCCAGCGAGACCCAGACCATGGTGCCGTAGGCCAGGATGGTGACGTCGGCGCCCTCGCGCATCACGCGGGCCTTGCCGATCGGCTCGACGTATTTGCCGGTCGGGACCTGGGCCAGCGCCTGGGCCTTCCACGGCGACACCGGCCTCTCGTGCCAGCCGTCGAAGGGGCCGTTGTAGAGGCGCTTGGGCTCGAAGAAGATGACCGGATCGTCGTCCTCGATGGCTGCGGTCAACAGGCCCTTGGCGTCATAGGGGTTGGACGGAATGACGACCTTCAGACCCGCGATGTGCGTGAACAGGCTTTCCGGCGACTGGCTGTGGGTCTGGCCGCCGAAGATGCCGCCGCCATAGGGGCTGCGCACCACGATGGGCGAGGTGAACTGGCCGCCCGAGCGATAGCGCAGCTTGGCCGCTTCACTGACGATCTGGTCGTAGGCGGGATAGATGTAGTCGGCGAACTGGATCTCCACGACCGGGCGCAGGCCGTAGGCGCCCATGCCGATGGCGGCGGCGACGATGCCGCACTCGCTGATCGGGGCGTCGAAGCTGCGGGTCAGGCCGTGCTTCTTCTGCAGGTGGTCGGTGACGCGGAAGACGCCGCCGAAATAGCCCGCGTCCTCGCCGAAGCTGAGCACGTCGGGGTCTTCGGACATCTTCGCGTCCAGGGCCGAGTTCAGCGCCTGGATCATGTTCATCGGCTGCACGCCCGACTGCGGCGCGGCCGACTTCGGCGCGTTGTTGGCGTCGACCATGTCGGGCTCGAGGCCGTCGGTGCGGTCGGCTTCGGTGAAGGTGGCGTTGTCGCTCATGCTCAGACTCCCACCTCGCGCCGTTGCTCCGTGATGCGCCAGTCCTCGGTGGCGTAGACCTCTTCGAACATGGTCTTCACGCTGGGGCGCGACTGGCCCAGCGTGCCGATGGCCTCGGACTCCTTGCCGGCGGCGCGGACCTGGTCGACGGCGTCGGCCTCGGCGGCGGTCTGCTGCTCGTCGGACCATTCGCCCAAGGCGATCAGGTGCTGCTTTAGGCGCTCGACCGGGTCGCCCAGCGGCCACTTCTCGTGCTCGTCGCCGGGGCGATAGCGGCTGGGGTCGTCGGAGGTGGAGTGCGGGGCGCCGCGATAGGTGAACAGCTCGATGACCGTCGCGCCCTGGTTCGTCCGTGCACGTTCCTCGGCCCACTGGGTCGCGGCCCAGACGGCGAGGAAGTCGTTGCCGTCCACCCGCAGCGCCGGCAGGCCGTAGCCGATGGCCTTGGAGGCGAAGGTCGTCTCCAGACCGCCGGCGATGCCCATGAAGGACGAGATGGCCCACTGGTTGTTGACGACGTTCAGGATGACCGGCGCGCGATAGACGGCGGCGAAGGTCAGGGCGTTGTGGAAGTCGCCCTCGGCCGTGGCCCCGTCGCCGATCCAGGCGATGGCGATCTTGTCGTCGCCCTTGTAGGCGCTGGCCATGGCCCAGCCCACGGCCTGCGGCACCTGGGTGCCCAGATTGCCGCTGATGGTGAAGAAGCCGTACTCCTTGGACGAGTACATGATCGGCAGCTGGCGGCCTTTGATCGGGTCGGCGGCGTTCGAGTAGATCTGGTTCATCATCTCGACCAGCGGGTAGCCGCGGGCGATCAGCAGGCCCTGCTGGCGATAGGTCGGAAAGCCCATGTCCTCGCGGTTCAGGATCATGCCCTGCGCCACCGCGATCGCCTCCTCGCCCGTGCACTTCATGTAGAAGCTGGTCTTGCCCTGGCGGTGGGCGCGATGCATCCGGTCGTCGAAGGCGCGGGTCAGGATCATCGCCTTCAGACCCTTGCGCAGGGTCTCCGGATCCAGCTTCGGATCCCACGGGCCGACGGCCCGGCCCTGATCGTCCAGCACGCGCACCAGTTTGAAGGCGTGGTCGCGCATGTCGAACGGGGCGGTCGAGACCGCCGGGCGGTCGACCGCGCCGGGCGCGTCCAGCCGGATGTGGCTGAAGTCCGGGGCGTCGCCGGGGCGCGCGTGCGGCTCGGGCACGCGCAGGCTGAGCGCCGGGGTGTTGGGCTTCTTCATCATCGATCCCGTTCGGTTGGTCCGACCGCGTTTCCTCCAGCGTGCATTAGCACGAGGGCCCGCGGGAAGGCTCGCTCAAATCCGACTTGCATATCGCCATTTGACGCTATTTCATTGCGCTGAATCATCGATCGGAGAAAGACATTGGCGGAAGAGCTCGACGCCATCGACGCCCGCATCCTCGACATCCTGCAGCACGACGCCGGCCTGTCGGTCGCCGAGGTGGCGGATCGCGTCGGCCTCTCGGCCTCGCCCTGCTGGCGGCGGATCAAGCGGCTGGAAGACCAGGGCCTGATCGTCAAGCGGGTGACCCTTCTGGACGCGGTCCAGCTGGGGCTGGATTTCGAGGTCTACGCCATCGTCAAGCTGAACCTGCCCTCGACCGAGAACCTGGAGCGGTTCGAGGCCGCCGTGGGGGGCTGGCCGGAGGTGGTGCAGTGCGCGACCATCACCGGGCGGGAGGACTATGTCCTGCGCATCGTCACCTCGGACATGCACGCCTTCGACAAGTTCCTGAGGGAAAAGCTGCTGGCGCTGGGCATCGTCTCGGACTGCGAAAGCCACATCGTCACGCGCGGGGTGAAGAACGTGACCACCCTGCCGCTGGGCCTGATCACGCCCCACGTGCAATAGTCGCGGTTGCGGATAGGCTGGAGGAGGGTTCACGATGATCGAGATGGTGATCCAGGCCCGGAAGAAGGACCTGGGCGGGTTCGAGGTGGGACGCATCCTGCCGTTCCACGCGCGGCGCATGGTCGGGCCCTTCATCTTTCTGGACCAGATGGGGCCGGCGGAGTTCGCGCCGGGATCGGAGGCGATCAATGTGCGGCCGCACCCGCACATCGGCCTGTCGACCCTGACCTATCTGTTCGAGGGCGAGATCATGCACCGGGACAACACCGGCGCGACCCAAGCCATCCGCCCGGGCGAGGTCAACTGGATGACCGCCGGCAGCGGCATCGTCCACTCCGAGCGCACCGATCCTCTGAAGAAGAGCACGGGCGGGCCGATGCACGGCATGCAGGCCTGGATCGCCCTGCCCGATCATCTGGAAGAGACGGACCCCGCCTTCCACCATCACGGCGAGACCGACCAGCCGAGCTATTCGAACCAGGGCCTGTTCGCCCGTCTGGTGGCGGGCGAGGCCTATGGGGCGAAGGCCGCCGTGCCGACGCCGTCGCCCCTGTTCTACGTGCACTGGGAGATGGAGGCCGAGGTCCGCACCGCGCCGCCTCCGGGCAAGGGCCCGGGCGGCATGAGCGAGCGGGCGCTGTACGTCGCCCGGGGCGAGATCGAGGTCGGCGACCGCCTCTTCGGCGAGGGCCAGATGGTGATTCTGGAGCCCCACGCCGAGCCGACCGTGCGGGCGGTGCGGCCGTCGACCGTCATGGTGCTGGGCGGCGAGAGCGTCGGGCCGCGCCACATCTGGTGGAATTTCGTCCACTCGAAACAGGAGCGGATCGATCAGGCCAAGGCGGACTGGAAGGCCGGACGGATGACCCTGCCGACCGAGGACGACCACGAGTTCATCCCCCTGCCCGACGTGCCCTCCACGCCCGAACCGGCACCGGAACAGCCGAAGCCGGAACCGACGCATCCGGTCTGATCGCCCTTGAACCTCCGATCCGCATCACGATCTGATGCGGATGACGGCATTCTCGGTTCTGGATCTCTCGCCCGTGGTCGAGGGCGGCGACGTGCGGCGCGCGCTGCTGGAGACCACGCGCTATGCGCAGGCGGCGGAGCGGCTGGGCTTCACGCGCTTCTGGCTGGCCGAGCATCACAACATGCCGGGCATCGCCTCGGCGGCGACGGCGGTGGCGCTGGCCCATGTGGCGGCCAATACGACGACCATCCGCGTGGGCTCCGGCGGCATCATGCTGCCCAATCACGCGCCGCTGATGGTGGCCGAACAGTTCGGCACGCTTGACGCCCTGCACCCCGGCCGGATCGACCTGGGGCTGGGCCGCGCGCCGGGCACGGACGGGGCGACGGCGCGGGCGCTGCGGCGCTATTTCGACTCGGCCGACCAGTTCCCGCGCGACGTGGTGGAGCTGCAGGCCTTCCTCGACGATCCGGTTGCGGGTCAGGCGGTCACCGCCTGGCCGGGCGCGGGGTCGAAGGTGCCGATCTGGCTGCTGGGCTCCAGCCTGTTCTCGGCCGAGCTGGCGGCGCACCTGGGCCTGCGCTTCGCCTTCGCCAGCCATTTCGCGCCGGAGCTGCTGTTGCCGGCGCTGCGGACCTATCGCGAAGGGTTCCGGCCGTCGCCGGCGCTGGCCCAGCCGTATGCCGCGGCCGCGATCAATGTGCTGGCGGCGGACACCGACAAAGAGGCGCAGCGCGTCGCCACCTCGATGCAGCTGGCCTTCGCCGCCGTGGTGACCGGCAAGCCGGGACGGCTGAAGCCGCCGGTGGACGACGTCTCCGCCCACCTGACGCCCGACCAGATCGCGGCGGTCGAGAGCCGGCTGGTCCACGCCGCGATCGGCGGGCCGGAGCGGGTGCGCGCGCGGCTGGGCGAGTTCATCGCCCGGACGGGCGTCGACGAGGTCATCACCACCGGCATGATCTTCGACATCGAGGCGCGCATCCGCAGCCTGGAGATCACGGCCGGGGCGTCACAGGGACTGTAGGAAATCCAGCAGCAGCCGGTTCACCTCGTCCGGCCGCTCCTGCTGCAGCCAGTGGCCGGCGCCGGGGAGGACGTGCTGGCCGCGCAGGTCGGTGAGCCAGTCCTTCAGGCCCGCCTCGTGCGCGCCGGCATAGTGGCGGACGGGGTCGCGCTCGCCGACGATGAAGAGCGACGGCACGGTGATGCGCCGGTCCTGCAGCCAGGCGGTCAGCTCCCAGTTGCGGTCGAGGCAGCGGTACCAGTCGACGGGGCGTTGAAAGCCGCCGGCCGAGAAGGCGTCGACGTACTCCTGAAAATGCGCCCCGGACATCCACGGCGGCAGGGTCGCGTCGTCGGAGATGGACTCCACGAGGTCGGTGCCGGGGGCCAGGAAGCCGGTCGACTGGCGCGCGTCGGGGGTGGCGCCGTCGTAGGCGAAGAACATCTTGCGCAGGGCGGTCGCCGGATCGGCGTCGAAGGGCAGGTGGGCGTCCGGGGCCTGAAAGCGGCTGATGTAGAGGTCGCCCAGCCCGGCCCGCTTCGAGATCGCCGCCATGGCCGGCGTCGGCGGACCCTTGGGGCGGCGCGGCTGGAAGGGCACCGAGAGCCCGGCGACGGCGGTGAACAGGTCGGGCCGGATCAGGGCGCAGTGCCAGGCCACCGGCGCGCCCCAGTCGTGGCCGATGACGACGCAGGTCTGCCGGCCCAGCGCGCGGACCAGATCGACCATGTCACCGACGAGATGGAGGATGATGTGGGCCTCCGTTTCCGCGGGCCCGCCGGTGCCGCCGTAGCCGCGCATGTCGGGCGCGACGGCGCGGAAGCCGGCGTCGGCCAGGGCCGCGACCTGGGCGCGCCAGCTGACGCCCAGTTCGGGGAAGCCGTGGATCAGCAGGACCAGCGGGCCGTCTTCCGGCCCGGCCTCCAGCACCCGCTGCGTCAGGCCGTCGGTCTGGACGTCTCTCTGGATCATCGGCCGCCCCCGCCCCATCTGCGGGGCATGAAACTGTACACCATCGGATATGAGGGCCAGCCGCAAGCCGGCGTGATCGGCCGGCTGAAGGACGCCGGTGTGCAGGTGCTGGTCGACGTGCGCGCCGTTGCGGCGTCGCGGCGGGCGGGCTTTTCCAAGACCGTGCTGGGCGGCTCGCTGGCGGAGGCGGACATCGAGTACGTGCACCTGCGCGGCGTCGGCACGCCCAAGGCGGGACGCGAGGCGGCGCGCGCGGGACGGCTGGACGACCTGCACGCCATCTATGACGCCCACATGCAGGAGCCCGCCTTCCAGCTGGATTTCGAACGCTTGCGCGAGATCGCCAGGGACCGGCCGACGGCCATTCTCTGCTTCTGCGGCGACGCCGGGAAATGCCACCGCGGCATCCTGTCGGCGCGGCTGGCGCGCGAGGACGGGTTCGAGGTGGTGAACCTCTGACGCCGGGAGTATGGCGGGCCATGGACGTTTCGCCCGCCGACCGCCGCCTGGCCCTGATCGTGCTGCTGGGGGCCGCCGTGGTGCTGGGCCTGGCGCCCATCCTGGTGCGGCTGGGCGAGGTCGGGCCGGCGGCGGCGGGCATGTGGCGGTTCGCCTTCTCCCTCCCCCTGCTGCTGATCCTGACGGCGCGGCCCGGGGCCGAGGGCGTGGGCCGCCCGTCGAAATGGATGGCGCTGGCCGGCCTGTTCTTCGTGCTGGACCTGGGCTTCTGGCACTACGGCATCGTCATGACCTCGGTGGCGAACGCCACGACGCTGTGCAACCTCACGCCGGTGGTGGTGACGGCCTTCGCCTGGGTGGTCTGGGGGGAGAGACCCAGCCGGATGTTCCTGGTCGCGCTGGCGCTGGCCATGGCCGGGGCCTTCGCCATGGCGGCGGGGGCGGACGGGGGCCAGGGTTCCAACCCCCTGCTCGGGGACCTGTTCAGCCTGTCGGTCGCGCTCTGGTACGCGGGCTATTTCCTGGCGGTGCAGGCGGCGCGGCGCACGGCCGGGGCGATGCGGGTGACGCTGTGGGCCACGGGGCTGGGCCTGCCGCTGCTGCTGGGCGCGGCCGTGCTGCTGAAGGAGGACCTGACGCCCGAGACGGCCGGGGGGTGGGCCGCGCTGGCGGGTCTGGGGGTGATGCACGTGGTCGGCCAGGGCGGGGTGGCCTGGGCGCTGGGACGGCTGCCCGCCTCGGTCACGGCCGTGACCATTCTGGTGCAGCCGGTGGTGGCGGCGATCCTGGGCTGGATCCTGTTCGCCGAGGCGCTGACGCCGGTGCAGGCCCTGGGCGGCGCCCTGGTGCTGGGCGCGGTCGTGCTGGCCCAGAGGTCGCGGACGCGGACGGCGACGGCCTGATCCGGCGCAAAAGAAAACGGGCGCGGAACCCGAAAGCCCCGCGCCCGCCGTTCTCGAGATCAGCTTCGGATCAGAGGATCTTCAGATCCACCGCCGAGGTCTTGCCGCGCTGGGATTCCAGCTCGTATTCGACCTTGGCGTTCTCATCCAGGCCCATCAGGCCGGCCTTCTGGACCGCGGTGATGTGAACGAACACATCATTGCCGCCGCCATCGGGCTGGATGAAGCCGAAACCCTTGGTCGGGTTGAACCATTTGACCGTGCCGGTCGCCATCGTGCGTCTCCGTAAACGCTCTTTCCAGGCAGACGTCCCGACGGGACGCCCGTCAGCCCATCTGGACAGGCTCGTTCACGAGGAGGAGCTGCACGCGGCTTTGGACACCGCGAAAATCCGGACTGCGAGGACGTTGTCTTACGCGGTTTCGGTCCGGTCAACCGGATTCCGATTCGCGCGGCAGGTGAGTACGGTTAAGAACACAGACCCCGTTCCGCGCCGTCGAGATGCAGATGGTCCCGGTGCGCGGCGTTGTACTCGGGGCTGAGGACGGTGGCAAAGACCCGACAGGCCCCCTCGCGGACGCGGCGCAGGAAGGTTCCGCCCTGCACGCCGGTCGGGCCGTCGCCGTTCCAGTCGGCCAGCACCGAGACCGTGCGGCCGTCGGCGAGGGTGACGCCGGCGACGTCCAGCGCATTGGCGCGGGCGTGCTCGCTGGGCCGGGCATCGGCGTCGGACGAGTTGTAGATGCGCCGGCAGGCGTAGCTGCCCATGTTGTCGACGCGAGCGATGGACTGGCCGAAGACCTCCCGCGCGGCGGGCTGCAGCACCTGCCGATCCCAGATGACGTAGCGCACGGCCATGGGGCACTGCATGACCAGTCCGCCGGGACTGAGCGGCGTGATCGCGCCTCCGGTCAGCCGCACCGCGCCCTGGACGACGCAGAAGCCGCCGTCGTCGCGATCCTCGGCGCGTTCCACCTCGACCCCCGCCTCGCGCAGCAGCTGGATGCAGGCGTCGGTGACGGCCCGGGCCTCCTCGGGGGCGGCGACCCGGCGGATCTCGTAGTCGGCGACCTTGGCCGAGGTGGCCGCACCGATCGGCCGGCTCAGGTCCAGCGGCTTCCACGGCAGGTCCTGCGGCGGGGCGAAGGCGTTGGCCAGCATGAAGGCCGCGGCGAGACCGAGGGCGGCTTCCCACAGCAGGTTCCAGAAATCGGCGAGGTCCCGCTTCATGGCGGCTCAGGTCGTCGCCGCGCGGATCAGCCGGGTCATCAGGTCGCCGGTCGCCCCGGCGCCGCGGCCTGCGTCGTTCGACGCCGTGACGACGGCCAGGCCCCGCTCCGGCGCGACGGCGGCGCTCAGATACCAGAAGGTGTTCGATCCGTCGTGCGTCAGCAGGGTCCCGGGGCCCCGGTCCCGCCCGGCCCACGGCGCGCGCATCGTGCCCCAGCCGTAGGCATAGGCCGGCCCCGGTCCCTCGAACGGCGTGGCCAGGCGCGCGAGCGACGCCGGGGTCAGCCAGCCCTTGCCGCCGTCGAGGAAGACCGCGAGGAAGCGGGCGTAGTCGGCCAGCGTCATGTGGGCCGTGCCGGCCGGGCCGAGGGCGGCGGGGTTGTCGGCCATGGGTCCGGGCGCGACGGGGGCGGACACGCCGTTGGACGCGCGGTGTCCCCAGGGCGCGGGATCGCCGGGCGCGCCGAAGCCGCCGGTCGTGATGCCCAGCGGCGCGAACAGGTCGGCCGCCATCAGCTCTTCCCACGCCGTCCCGTGCAGCCGCTCCAGCGCCGCCCCGGCGATGATGTAGTTGACGTTGGCATAGGCGAAGGCGCCGGGACGGCCGGGCGGGGCGGCGGCCAGAAGTTGCGAGGCGATGGCCGCGCGCTGCTCGACCAGGGTGCGGGGATCCGAGCGCGACGTGCGCAGCCAGCCCTGCTCCATCAGCGGCGCGTCGAGCAGGCCGGCCCGGTGCCGCATCAGGTCGTCGACGGTGGCGCCCGCCAGCCGCTCGTGAAGGGTCAGGTCCGCAAAGGCCTCCGACAGCGGCATGTCCCAGCGCGCCTTGCCCGCCTGGACCGCCCGGGCCCAGAGGGCGGCGGTCATCGCCTTGGTGTTGGAGCCGAGATGCCAGCGGTCCGCCGCGGTGACCGGGTCGGCGACTCCCAGCCGCCGCACGCCGCGCACGCCCACCCAGGTGGCCCCCGACCGGCCCACGATCATGCCGGCCAGCGCCGGCGCGCCGCTGCGGGAGAAGCTCAGCTCGAGCTGGTCTTCATAGGCGCGCGGGTCGGCGGCGGACGCGGCGGCCGGAAGCGCGGCCAGGGCGGAGGCGCCGGCCAGCACGGCGCGGCGGTCGGGACGGGGCGGGAACGGCGTCATGCCCCTGCATACCCCGGTCGGGGCGCCGCGCGCATGACATTTCGTGCGGCGTGCGTCACGGTGCGGCATGGGCAAGAAGGACGACTACGACCGCGAACTGGAACGGCTGCAGGAGCGCGTGGTCGATCTGCAGCACCGGTTGATCGAGGACGGGCGACGCGCCCTGATCCTGTTCGAGGGGCGCGATGCCGCCGGCAAGGACGGGGCGATCAAGCGGCTGACCGAATTTATGGCGCCGCGCCAGACGCGGGTGGTGGCCCTGCCCAAGCCGACGGAGCGCGAGACCACCCAGTGGTATTTCCAGCGCTATGTCCCGCATCTGCCGGCCGGGGGCGAGACGGTGATCTTCAACCGGTCCTGGTACAACCGGGCGATGGTGGAGCCGGTCATGGGCTTCTGCACGCCGGCGCAGACCGACGCCTTTCTGAAGCACGCGCCGCGCTTCGAGCGGGCCCTCGTCGAGGACGGCGTCTGCCTGATCAAGCTGTGGCTGGACATCTCGCGGGGGGAGCAGGCGAGCCGGCTGGAAGAGCGGCTCGAGAACCCGCTGAAGCGGTTCAAGGTCTCGCCGCTGGACGCCGAGGCGCAGGCGCGGTGGGACGCCTATTCCGCCGCCCGCGACCGGATGCTGGCGGAGAGCCACACCGACGCCGCGCCGTGGACCTGCGTGATCACCGACGACAAGAAGACCGCCCGCCTGAACGTGATCCGGCTGGTCCTCAAGGCGCTGGGGGACCGCGAGGTGAAGCCCGACCCGAAGGTCTGCGTCGCGGGGAACCGGGCCGGGGCCCGACTGAACCCCTAGAAGGTCACGACGGTGCGCACCGTTCGCCCGTCGGCCAGATCGTCGAAGGCGGCGTTGATCTGGTCCAGCGCGATGGTCCTGGTCAGCAGCCGGTCGACCGGCAAACGCCCCTGGCGGAACAGCTCCACATACCGCGGCACGTCGCGCTCGGGATCGGCGTCGCCGATGTAGGAGCCCTTCAGGGTCCGGGCCTCGGCGACCAGCTGGACGATGTTGACCGACAGGGCGGCGTCGGGCGGCGGCAGGCCGGCGGTGACGGTGGACCCGCCCCTGCGCGTCATGCGCCAGGCCGCGTCCAGCGCCCGGGCCGACCCGGCCATCTCCAGCGCCACGTCGGCCCCGCCGCCGGTCAGGGCGCGCACCTGATCCACCGCGTCGGCGTCGGCGGCGTTGACCGTCCCGACCGCGCCGAACGACCGGGCCAGGGCCAGCTTGTCCTCCGACAGATCGACCGCCACGACCGGCGACGCCCCGGCCGCCAGGGCGCCCAGAACGGCCGCCAGCCCGACGCCGCCGAGGCCGACCACGACGACCGACTGCCCCGGCCGCACCGCCGCGGTGTTCATCACCGCGCCCGCGCCCGTCAGTACCGCGCAGCCGAACAGGGCGGCGTGTTCGAACGGCAGGTCGTCGGGGACCCGCACCAGGGACCGGCGCGAGACCACGGCCTTCTCCGCGAAGGCCGAACAGCCGAGGTGGTGATGGATGTCCTGCGTCGCGTCGTGCAGGCGGCGGCCCCCGGACAGGAGCTCGCCCTTTCCATTGGCCGCCGCGCCGGGTTCGCACAGGGCGGGCCGGCCGGCTTCGCAGGGCGCGCAATGGCGGCACGACGGCATGAAGACCATGACCACCCGGTCGCCGGGCTTCAGGTCGTCGACGCCCTGCCCGACCGCCTCGACCACGCCAGCCGCCTCGTGTCCGAGGGCCATCGGCAGGGGGCGCGGACGATTGCCGTCGATGACGCTGAGGTCGGAATGGCACAGGCCCGCCGCCCGGATCGCCACCAGGACCTCGTCCGGGCCGGGCGGGTCCAGCCGGACCGTCTCGATCGAGAGCGGGCGGCTGTCGGCATAGGGTCTGGCGGCGCCGGTGGCGCGCAGTACGGCGGCGCGGATGTCCATGGCGACATGCGGCCCGCTTGACGCGGGGTCCGTCAAGCCCAAGGCTGCCCTTGAAACGCGCGCAGACGCGTCGGGGTAACGACATTCGCCCTCAAGCAGCGAGCGCCCGCGGCGCGAGCGTCAGGGCAGGAAGGAGTTTTATGAGCGGCACCATCGAACGGACGAAGCGCGGCGACTACCGCCGCTTCCAGGCCATCTCCACCCGGTGGATGGACAACGACGTCTACGGCCACGTGAACAATGTGGTCTATTATTCGTGGTTCGACACGGCGGTGAACCGGCTGCTGGTGGTGAACGGCGTGCTGGACATCCACCACGGCAAGACCATCGGCCTGGTGGTCGAGACGGGCTGCCGGTATTTCGCGCCGACGGCCTTTCCGGACGAAATCCAGGCGGGGGTGCGCGTGGCGCACGTGGGGACCAGCTCGGTCCGCTACGAGATCGGCCTGTTCCGCAACAACGAGGACGAGGCCGCGGCCGTGGGCCATTTCGTCCACGTCTACGTCGACCGCGACACCAAACGCCCGGTGCCGGTCGACGAGAGGATGCGCGGCTTTCTGGAGAGCCTGAAGGCCTAGTCGAGGTCCAGCCGGCCCAGCACGACCAGGGCCCCGACGGCGACGAGCGCGCCGAGGGCGAAGGCGCCCAGGAGGGAGCCGGTGGCCGCGGCGGTGGAGACGGTGACGGGGCGGGCCTCGTACCATTCGACGATGTCGGCCTGATCGGCGTCGTCCTCGATCCAGGTCTCGTCGTGCGCGGTCATGGGCGGCTCTCCTGAGGGTCCGTCGCAGGAATGCCCGGCGACCGTCGCGGTTCCGGCGTCGTGACAGCCGCCGCGCGCTCGGCTAGATCGCCGGTTCGCCACGCACGCGGGTCGCGCTCAAGCCGCCGGCGGCCGCGTCGCGAGCAGCAGCGCAAAGACAAGAGTCCCCTCCATGGCCGGCCATTCCAAGTTCAAGAACATCATGCACCGCAAGGGCCGCGCCGACGCGGTCCGCTCCAAGCTGTTCAGCCGCCTGTCGCGCGAGATCACCGTGGCGGCCAAGTCGGGCCTGCCCGACCCGGCGCTGAACCCGCGCCTGCGTCTGGCGGTGAACAACGCCAAGGCCGAAAGCCTGCCCAAGGACGTGATCCAGCGCGCCATCTCCAAGGCGTCGGGCGGCGACGCCGATACGATGGAAGAAATCCGCTACGAAGGGCGCGGCCCGGGGGGCGTGCAGTTCGTGGTCGAGGTGCTGACCGACAACCGCAACCGGTCGGGCGGCAACGTGCGCGCCGCCTTCACCAAATACGGCGGTGCCCTGGGCGAGAGCGGCAGCGTCACCTTCATGTGGGACCGGGTCGGCAAGATCCACTATCCCGCCGAGGCCGGCACCGAGGACGCCGTCATGGAGGCCGCCATCGAGGCGGGCGCCCAGGACGTCGAGAGCGACCTGGTCAAGCCGGACGTCTATGAGGACGCGCCGGGCCACGTGATCTGGACCGCCTTCGAGGACCTGAACGAGGTGGCCGAGGCGATGTCCAAGGTGTTGGGCGATCCCAAGTCGACCTCGCTGGTGTGGAAGCCGCAATCCCTGACCCCGCTGTCGGGCGAGGCGGTCGGCACCCTGGTCAAGCTGATGGATGCGCTGGACGCCGAGGACGACGTGCAGCAGGTCCATTCCAACGAGGACGTCTCGGACGAGGACTGGGAGAAGTACGGCGGCTGACGCCGGTCATTGTCCGTTAGGCATCCTTCGGGCATGACTGGAACGGATGGCGAACGAAGCGACTCGCATTCTGGGACTGGACCCCGGCCTGCGCCGCACCGGTTGGGGCGTGGTGGAGACGCACGGCTCGCGCCTGCGCTGGATCGCGCACGGCGTGGTCCGGGCACCCGGGAGCGGCCCCCTGTCGGCGCGCCTGCTGGCCCTGATGGAGGGGGTGGCCGAGGTCTGCGCCGCCCACGCCTGCGACGAGGCGGCGATCGAGGAGATCTTCGTCAACATGAACCCCGGCTCGACGCTGAAGCTGAGCCACGCGCGCGCCGCCGTCATGCTGGCCCCCGCCCGCGCCGGGCTGTCGGTGGCGGAATATGCGCCCAACCTGATCAAGAAGGCCGTGGTCGGGGCCGGCCATGCCGACAAGAGCCAGATCGCCTTCATGGTGAAGCGGCTGCTGCCGGCCGCCGGGGACGTGACGGCCGACGCCGCCGACGCCCTGGCCGTCGCCGTCACCCACGCCCAGATGCGCCGCGCGCCGGGGCTGGCGGCATGATCGGGCGGCTGCGCGGCATCCTGGCCGAGGTCGAGGCCGACCACTGCGTCGTCGACTGCGGCGGCGTGGGCTACGTCGTGGCCTGCGGGTCGCGGACGCTGCAGCGCCTGCCCGCGCCGGGCGACGAGGCGACCCTGCACGTCGAGCACGTCTGGAACGCCGAGAGCGGGCCGCGGCTGTACGGCTTCCTCGACCGGCCCGAGCGGCGGGCCTTCACCACCCTGACCGGCATCCAGGGCGTGGGCCCCAAGGCGGCGCTGAGCGTGCTGGACGTCCTCCCGCCCGGCGACCTGGCCGCCGCCGTGGCGCGCGAGGACAAGGCGGCGGTGGCGCGCGCGAACGGCGTCGGGCCCAAGCTGGCCCTGCGCATCGTCACCGAGCTGAAGGGCAAGCCGCTGGGCGACGTCAGCTTCACCCCGTCGGCGCCCGGCGTGCACGCCGCGGCGGCGGCGGCGGTTCCCAGCCTGACCGGAGAGGCCGTGTCCGCCCTGCTGGGCCTCGGCGTGGCCGAGGTCAACGCGCGGCGCGCCGTGGATCAGGCCCTGATCCGGCTGGGCGAGGACGCCGACCTGTCCGCCGTCATCCGGGCGGCGCTGCAGGAGCTGGGGCGTTGACCCTCCTTCGCCACGGCTTCGGAGGGCGGGTCCCTGTGCCCTTGCGTATGTACCCGGTCCTGCGAAGCTCCCTCGGGAGCGAAGCAGGATGACCGACGAGCGCATCATCTCGGCCGAACCGGGCCCCGGCGAAACCTACGACCGCGCCCTGCGGCCCCAGACCCTGTCGGAGTTCGTCGGGCAGGCGCAGGCCAAGGGCAATCTGAAGGTCTTCATCGACGCCGCGCGCGGCCGGGGGGAGGCGCTGGATCACGTCCTGCTGTTCGGCCCGCCGGGGCTGGGCAAGACCACATTGGCGCAGATCGTGGCGCGCGAGCTGGGCGTCGGGTTCCGCGCCACCAGCGGCCCCATCCTGGCCAAGGCGGGCGATCTGGCGGCGATCCTGACCAATCTGGAGCCGCGCGACGTCCTGTTCATCGACGAGATCCACCGCCTGAGCCCGGCGGTGGAGGAGATCCTGTATCCGGCGATGGAAGACCATGTGCTGGACCTGATTATCGGCGAGGGGCCGTCGGCGCGGTCGGTGCGGATCGACCTGGCGCCCTTCACCCTGGTGGGTGCCACGACGCGGGCGGGGCTGCTGGCCACGCCGCTGCGCGACCGGTTCGGCATTCCGCTGCGGCTGGAGTTCTACACGCCCGAGGAGCTGACGCGGGTGGTCATGGGCACGGCGCGCAAGATGGGGGCGACGGTCACCGAGGACGGCGCGCTGGAGATCGCCGCCCGCGCGCGCGGCACGCCGCGCGTGGCCGGCCGCCTGCTGCGCCGGGTGCGCG
>JAHJOO010000024.1 GCA_018820275.1 Alphaproteobacteria bacterium | reverse complement strand
GCGACGACCGACGCCGCGGCCCCGGCCCCCAGCCAGGCGAACCCGGCCGCCGCGCCGACCGCCCCCGCTTCCGCACCGGCCGCCGCGCCGGCCGCCGCCCAGTAAGACACGCGAGAGAGCCGAACCCCATGGCAACCGCCGCCGCCCACGGTCACGACGACCACGACCACAAGCCGGGCTTCTTCACCCGCTGGTTCCTGTCCACCAATCACAAGGACATCGGCACCCTGTACCTGATCTTCGCCATCATGGCGGGCATCGTGGGCGGTGCCCTGTCCGGCCTGATCCGCTGGGAACTGGCCGAACCGGGCATGCAGATCTTCGCGGAGAACTCCTCGATCAGCCTGCTGGGCCTCGTGGAGCAGTCCAAGCACGGCTACAACGTGACGGTCACGGCCCACGCCCTGATCATGATCTTCTTCATGGTCATGCCGGCGATGATCGGCGGCTTCGGCAACTGGTTCGTGCCGATCATGATCGGCGCGCCCGACATGGCCTTCCCGCGCATGAACAACATCTCCTTCTGGCTGCTGGTCGCGGCCTGGGTGCTGCTGTGCCTGTCGATGTTCGTCGACGGCGGCCCGGGCAAGGGCTTCGGCGGCGGCTGGACCATCTATCCGCCGCTGTCGACCGCGGGCCACACCGGCCCGGCGATGGACCTGGCGATCTTCTCGCTGCACGTGGCCGGCGCCAGCTCCATCCTCGGCGCCGTCAACTTCATCACCACCATCTTCAACATGCGCGCGCCGGGCATGACCCTGCACCGCATGCCGCTGTTCGCCTGGTCGGTGCTGATCACCGCCTTCCTGCTGCTGCTGTCGCTGCCGGTCCTGGCGGGCGCCATCACCATGCTGCTGACCGACCGCAACTTCGGCACCTCGTTCTTCGACCCGACCGGCGGCGGCGACCCGGTGATGTTCCAGCACCTGTTCTGGTTCTTCGGCCACCCCGAGGTCTACATCCTGATCCTGCCCGGCTTCGGCATGATCTCGCACATCGTCTCGACCTTCAGCCGCAAGCCGGTGTTCGGCTACCTCGCCATGGCCTACGCCATGGTGGCGATCGGCTTCATCGGCTTCATCGTCTGGGCGCACCACATGTACACGGTCGGCATGACGGTGAACCTGCGCGCCTATTTCGTGGCCGCGACCATGATCATCGCCGTGCCCACGGGGGTGAAGATCTTCAGCTGGATCGCCACGATGTGGGGCGGCTCGCTGGACTTCAAGACGCCCATGCTGTGGGCGATGGGCTTCATCTTCCTGTTCACCGTCGGCGGCGTGACCGGCGTGGTCCTGTCCAACGCCGGCATCGATTACAGCCTGCACGACACCTACTATGTGGTGGCCCACTTCCACTACGTGCTGTCGCTGGGGGCCGTGTTCGCCATCTTCGCCGGCTTCTACTACTGGTTCGAGAAGATGTTCGGCGTGAAGTACAACGAGATGCTGGGTGCCGCCCACTTCTGGATCATGTTCGTCGGCGTGAACGTGATCTTCTTCCCGCAGCACTTCCTGGGCCTGCAGGGCATGCCGCGCCGCTACATCGACTATCCGGAGGCCTTCACCCTGTGGAACCAGGTCTCGTCGATCGGCTATGCCATCACCGCCGTCGGCGTGGTGGTCTTCCTGGTCATGCTGGTCGAGGCCGCGGTGCGCCGCCGTCCGGGCGTCGCCAACCCCTGGGGTGAAGGCGCCACGACGCTGGAATGGACCCTGTCCAGCCCGCCGCCGCACCACCAGTTCAACGAACTGCCGGTCATCAAGCCGACCGAGCATCACTGAGACCGTCCCTTCGGGGACACGATCCGAGACCAAGGGAGGGGCCGCCTCGCCGATCCGGCGGGGCGGCCCCGAACCGTTATGACCCAAGCCGAAACGCCCCCTTCCGACGCCCCCGCGCGCCCGACCCTGTCGACGGCGCAGCCGGAGGAATGGTTCCAGCTGCTGAAGCCGCGGGTGATGTCGCTGGTGGTGTTCACCGCCCTGACGGGGCTGTTCGCCGCGCCCGGCGATCCCCGCCTGTGGGAAGGCCTGATCGCCGTGCTGTGCATCGCCGTCGGGGCCGGCGCGGCCGGGGCGCTGAACATGGCGCTGGAGAGCGAGACCGACGCCCTGATGCGGCGCACGCGCGGACGGCCGACGGCGTCGGGCCGGGTGCGCAAGAACGACGCCCTGGCCTTCGGGGCGGTGCTGAGCCTGTTCTCGGTGACCCTGCTGGGCATGAACGCCAACTGGTTCGCGGCGGGCCTGCTGGCGATGACCATCGCCTACTACGCCGGGCTCTACACCCTGGTGCTGAAGCGGCGGACGCCGCAGAACATCGTCATCGGCGGCGCGGCCGGCGCCTTTCCGCCGGTGATCGGCTGGGCCGCGGCGACGGGCGACGCGCCGTGGCAGGCCTGGCTGATGTTCCTGATCATCTTCCTGTGGACCCCGCCGCACAGCTGGGCGCTGGCGCTGTATTCGGCCGGCGACTACGCCCGGGCGGGCATTCCGATGATGCCGGTGGCCAGGGGGGCGAAGTCCACGCGGCTGCAGGTGTGGCTGTATTCGCTGATCCTCGTGCCCGTGGCGATCCTGCCCGCCTTCACGGGTCTGGGCGGGCGCGGCTATCTGGCGGTATCGGTCGCCGGGGGCGCCCTGTTCCTGCTGCTGGCCTGGCGGCTGTTCCGCAGCCGGGCCGGGGACCAGCCCGACAAGGCCGAGGCCGTGGGGCGAGAGGCCGCATTGTATGACGTCCGCGCGGAGGCCAAACCGGCGCGGAATCTGTTCGCCTATTCGATCCTGTGGCTGACGGCCCTGTTTGCGGCCCTGCTGATCGAACACCTGCCGGCGTCCGGCCTGGAGTGCCCCACATGCGTCTGACCGATCAGGAACTGTCCGCCCGCAAGCGCCGCAATCTGTGGATCGCCGCGGGGCTGGTGGCCTTCATGGTGCTGATCTTCCTGACCACCTTCCTGCGCATGCAGCGCAACATGGAGGAGGCGCGCGCCGCCCGCGAAGGCGTCGTCGCCGAGGCCCCGCGATGAGGAAGGACCACGTCGTCGCCCTGGCCTGCGCCGGGACCGTCATGCTGATGACCGGGGCCGCCTTCGCCGCGGTGCCGCTGTACGACCTGTTCTGCCGGGTGACGGGGTTCGACGGCACGACGATGCGGGCGGACAAGCCGTCGGACGTGATCCTGGAGGACACGGTCATGGTGCGGTTCGACACCAACGTCCGCGACCTGCCGCTGACGTTCAAGGCGCGGCAGGTGCGCCAGCGGCTGCGCATCGGCGAGACGGGCATGGCCTGGTTCGACGTGACCAACACCTCCGACCAGCCGGTCGGGGCCACGGCCGCCTACAACGTCGTGCCCGAAAAGGCCGGGCCCTATTTCCAGAAGCTGCAGTGCTTCTGCTTCGAGGGCCAGGTGATCGCCCCGGGCGCCACGGTGGCCTTTCCGGTGCAGTATTTCATCGCTCCGGAGATGGCGACGGACCGCGACGGGCGCGGGATCCGGGAGATCACCCTGAGCTATACCTTCTGGCCCACGAAGGACTTCGATTCCGCCGTCGGGTGAGGTCTGGCGTCCCGCACGGACGGGCGCTATAGCCACCCCAAACCTCCGTTTCCGCTAGAGACGACGCACGCCCATGGCCGACGCCCACGCCGCCCCGCATCACGACTATCACCTGGTCGATCCCAGCCCGTGGCCGCTGGTCGCCTCCATCGCCGTGACGGTGATGATGGTCGGCGCCGTGGCCTGGATGAAGGGGCTGTTCGGCCTGCCCGAGGGCACGATGTGGCTGTTCTTCGCCGGCTTCGCGGGCGTGCTGTATTCGATGTTCGGCTGGTGGTCGGACGTCATCAAGGAGAGCCGCAGGGGCGATCACACGCCGGTGGTCTCGATCGGCCTGCGCTACGGCATGGTGCTGTTCATCGCCTCGGAGATCATGTTCTTCGCCGCCTTCTTCTGGATGTTCTTCGAGATGGCGATCTTCAACGAGGCCCGCGGCGCCATCCCGCAGGTCGGCCTGTGGGCCGACACGGCCGCGGCCTGGGCCAATCCGGACGGCAGCATGGTGTGGCCGCCGCGCGGCGTGGAGACGCTGGACCCCTGGGCCCTGCCGCTGCTGAACACCGTCATCCTGCTGCTGAGCGGCACCACCGTGACCTGGGCCCACCACGCCCTGCAGGTCGGCGACCGCAAGGCGGCCAGGACCGGCCTGCTGATCACGGTGCTGCTGGGCCTCCTGTTCACCGGGGTTCAGGCCTACGAGTACTACCACATCATCCACGAGAACCTGTTCTTCAACGAGAGCGCGGTGAACTCGGGGCTGTACGGCTCGATCTTCTTCATGGCCACGGGCTTCCACGGCTTCCACGTGCTGATCGGCACCATCTTCCTGGCCGTCTGCCTGCTGCGCCTGATGGCCGGACAGTTCACGCCGGAGAAGCATTTCGGCTTCGAGGCCGCGGCCTGGTACTGGCATTTCGTGGACGTGGTCTGGCTGTTCCTGTTCGCCTTCGTCTACGTCACCTTCGGGTGAGCGGGGGCCCGTCAGGGACCGAGTTGCAGCCGGCGCGGATCGACCCGATCCGCGCCGGTCTGCTTTGCCGCTGCCCCCACTGCGGGCGCGGGCCGCTGTACGCGGGCTTTCTGAAGGTGGTGGACCGGTGCCGGGCCTGCGGCTTCGACTTCACGCGCCTGAACACCGGCGACGGGGCGGCGGTCTTCATCATCCAGATCGTCGGCTTTCCCGTCGTCTTCGGGGCCCTGGCGGTCGAGATCGCCTTCGCCCCGCCGATGTGGCTGCACCTGCTGGTCTGGCCGACGCTGGCGGTGGTGGGGTCGCTGGCGCTGATGCGTCCGGGCAAGGGCGTCATGATCGGCCTGCAGATGCGGAATCGTGCGGCGGAGGCCCGCAATGACGACTGAACGCGGCGGGCTCCCGTGGGGGCTGACGATCGTCTGCGCGCTGGCCCTCGTCCTGCTGATCGGCCTGGGGACCTGGCAGACGCAGCGCCTGGCCTGGAAGCAGGAGCTGATCGCCGCCGCCGACGCCGCGGCGGGTGCGCCGCCGACGCCGCTGACCGACGCGCCCGGACCGCTGCCGGCCTTCCGGCAGGTGATCCTGGACTGCGACTTCCAGGACGGCGGCCATCCGCTCGTGGAACTGCAGAGCATTCTGGACGGTCGTCCGGGCGTCCGCCTGATCTCCCGCTGCCGCGACCGCCTCGTCGACCTGGGCTTCGTCGACGAGGCGACCGTCGACCGGCCGGGGCAGATCGAATTCCGGCCTGAACGGGCGGCCGGGGCGCGCCCGCGCATCGTCGCGGTGGTGCGCGAGGCGCCAGCGCCCGGCCCCTTCGCCCCGCCCGTCCGCGACGGTCGTTTCTACGTCCGCGACAACGCCGCCATCGCAGAGGTGCTGGGCGTGCCCGCGGCGAACGCCGGACAGACCCTCTATGCGACGGAGTCCGCCTTTCCCGACTTCCCCGCCCTGCGCCCCTCCGCGCCGCCCGCGGCCTTTTCGAACAACCACCTCGGCTATGCGCTGACCTGGTTCGGACTGGCGATCGCGCTGGCGGGTTTCTATGTGGCCGTGCTCCGCCGCCGCGCGAAAGACCCCAGACCCTGACCCCCTCGCTCACCACCCTGCCCAACGGCGTCCGCGTCGTGGCCGACCCCATGCCGGGACTGAAGACCTTCGCCCTGACCGTCACCCTCGGCGGCGGCTCGCGGTGGGAGACCCCCGACCGGGCCGGATGGTCCCACTTCCTCGAGCACCTGGTGTTCAAGGGCGCGGGCGAGATGGACTCGCGCGAGATCGTCGAGCGGATCGAGCGCGAGGGCGGCAACATCAACGCCGCGACCGGGCACGAGCGGACCGCCTTCGAGGTGCGCGGCCTGGACGGGTCGCTGGACACGGCGCTGCAGGTCGCCGCCGACCTGGTGCTGCGGCCGACGCTGGATCCCGATGAGATCGAGCGCGAGAAGGACGTGGTGGCGCAGGAGATCGCCGAGGCCTTCGACACGCCCGACGACCACGTGTTCGAAATGGCCCAGGACAAGGCCTATCCGGGACAGGCGCTGGGCCGGCCGATCCTGGGCTCGGTGGCGGCGCTGAAGCCGGCGCGGCGCGACGCGGTCGAGGCGTGGCGCGCCGCGCTGTACGCGCCCGACCGGATGGTGGTGGCGGTGTCCGGATCGGTCGACGCGGCGCGTCTGGTCGAAGCGGTCGCGGCGCGCTTCGGCGACGCCGCCGCGGCCCCGGCCCCCGAGGCCCCCGAGCCCGCGACCTTCGGCGGCGGCCACGCCGTGCTGCGGCGCCGCATCGAACAGGCCAACGTCGTCTTCCTGGCCCCCGCCTGCGGGGTGGCGGACCCGGCCTTTCCCGCGACCCGCCTGCTGGCGGAGATCCTCGGCGGGGGCATGGCCTCGCGCCTGTTCCAGAAGGCCCGGGAGGAGCTGGGCCTGGCCTATGCCGTCGACGCCTGGCTGGACTGCTACGCCGAGACCGGGCTGCTGGGCGTCTACGCCGGCTGCGCGCCCGACCGCGCCGGGGCCCTGGCCCGGGTCTGCGCCGACCAGCTGGCCGATCTGGCGCGCAACGGACCGACCGAGGACGAGCTGGCGCGGGCCAAGGCCGTGCTGATCGGCGGGCTGATGATGTCGGACGAGAGCCCGGCCGCGCGCGCCGGCCGCGCCGCGACCCAGACCCTGATCTTCGGGGCGCCGGTCGCGACCGAGGCCTCGGTCGCGCGGCTGCGGGCCCAGGGGGCCGAGGACGTGCGTCGGGCCGCCGCCCTGAGCCTGTCGGGGACGGCCGCCACCGCGGTGCTGGGCCCGGCCGCCGCCCACGGGGCGGGGACGGTCTTCGCCGACGCCCTGGCGGGCTGAGGTTGCCGATCCGGGCGTTCGCGCGTTAGCTGTGAGCCATGGCCCTGCTGGACTGGATCGGCGAGCGGACCGCGCCGGCGCTGAGCGCCCACGGCGTGCTGCTGCGCGCGCCGCGGCTGGCCGACCATGCCGCCTGGGCCGCGCTGCGCGCCGACTCGCGCGACTATCTGACGCCCTGGGAGCCGGCCTGGCCGGAGGACGACCTGACCCGGACGGCCTTCCGCCGCCGGCTGTCGATCTATGCCCGTGAACAGGAGCAGGGAAACGCCTGGCCCATGTTCGTCTTCTCGGACGCCGGGCTGGTGGGGGCCATCACCCTGTCGAACGTGCGGCGCGGCGTGGCCGAGACGGGGACGCTGGGCTACTGGATCGGCCGGCCGTTCGCGGGCCGGGGGTTCGCCACGGCGGCGGTGCGCGCCATGGTCGACCACGCCTTCGGCGATCTGGCCCTGCACCGCGTCGAGGCGGCCTGCCTGCCGGCCAATCACGCGTCGCGCCGGGTGCTGGAGAAGGCGGGGTTCGAGGCCGAGGGCCGGGCCCGGGCTTATCTCAAAATTAACGGCGACTGGGCAGATCATCTTCTGTTCGGTCGGGTCCGCGACGAGGCGTCCTGACGCCGCTCCGTCCGCCGCCATGAGGGAGCGCCCAGGCGCGTGCAGACAGGCTCCAGAGCGCTCGCGTGGGACGCGACCACGGCGATCGAGGCCCTCGCCGGGGCCGGAGCGGCGCTGTGGGAGTGGACCCCGGCCTCCGACAAGCTGAGGTTCAGCGGCGCGACGGGCGCCCTGGGTCTGGGGGCCCTGGCGCCCGAATGCTCCGGCGCGGCCTTCGTGGCCCTGACGCTGCCGCAGGACCGGTCCCTGGCCGAGCGCCTGCTGCGCCCCCGCGAGGAGGGCGAGGAGGTGGCCCTGCGCCTGCGCATGCGCGACGGCCAGCTGTGCCTGTGGCGCGGCGTGTGGCTGGAGGACGGGCTGAGGGCCGCGGGCCTGGTGGCGTCCGACGTCAAGTTCGCGGGGTCGGACCGCGACGCCCTGACAGGCCTGCTGGATCGTCGCGCCTTCGTGGCGCGGGTGGGCGAGACCCTGACCCGGCCCGGGCCGGTCGAGATCGTGGTCGCCGACGTCGACCGCCTGCGCCGGCTGAACGAGGCCCTCGGGCACGAGCGGGCGGACATGGTGCTGTCGGCGCTGGGCTCGCGCCTGGCTGCGGCCTTCCCGGCCGAGGCGGCGCCGGCGCGGATCGGCGAGGACGAATTCGCCGTGGTCTGGTCCGGCGGCGGACGCGCGCCCGCCGAGCGGCTGCGCGAGGCGCTGGAACAGCCGCTGCGCATGGCCGGTTTCGACATCTATCCGACGGTCTCGATCGGGGCCGTCAGCGCCGAGGGCGGGCCCGACGCCCCGGACGCCGCCGAGCTGCTGCGCCGGGTCGAGCTGGCCGTGGAGCAGGCCAAGACCGCCGGGCGCGGCGGGGCTGCCGCCTATGGCCGGGCGCTGGAAAGCGACAGCCTGAGCCGGCTGGCGCTGGAAGCGGACCTGCGCAACGCCTTCGTGCGGGGGGAGATCGAGCCCTTCTTCCAGCCGATCGTGAACCTGTCGACGGGGGCGGTGGCCGGGTTCGAGGCCCTGGCCCGCTGGCGTCACCCCACGCGCGGCCTGGTGCCGCCCGACGAGTTCCTGGGGCTGGCCGACGAGATGGGGCTGATGAACGACCTCGGCCTGCTGATGATGAGCAAGTCGGCGTGGCAGTTGTCGGAGTGGCTGAAGCGCCACCCCCAGGCGGGCCGGCTGTTCTGCAGCGTCAACCTGTCGGTCGGCGAGATCGAGCGGGCGAATCTGGTCGAGGACGTGTCGCGCATCATCGCCGACGCCGGCCTGCCGCACGGCGCGCTGAAGCTGGAGGTCACCGAAGGCGACATCATGCGCGACACGGCCCGCGCCGCCGAGGTTCTGGGCCGGCTGAAGTCGGCCGGGGCCTCGCTGGCGCTGGACGATTTCGGGACCGGCTTCTCCTCGCTGACCTGGCTGGCCAAGCTGCCGTTCGACACGCTGAAGATCGACCGCTACTTCGTGCTGACGATGGACAAGGACGAGGGCTCGGCCAAGATCGTCAAGTCGGTCGTGGCCCTGGGCCGGGATCTGGCGCTGGAGGTGGTGGCCGAGGGGGTCGAGAACGCCGGGCTGGCCCGCCGCCTGATCGACGCCCAGTGCCACTACGGCCAGGGCTTCGGCTACGCCCCCGCCCTGCCGGCCCAGGAGGCCGAGGTCTATCTCAATGAGTCGCTGGCCGACGGGGCCGCGCCGCTGAAGCAGCGGTCGGCCTAGGCGCGACCCGACTGGCCCGAGAGGGCGCCGGCCTCGGGCACGCCGACCTGGCGCAGGGCGCGGGCCCATTTGGAGGCGTGGTCGAGGTCGAAGACGATGTCGGCGTCGGCGTCGGCCACCAGCCAGACGTTCTCGGCCAGTTCGGATTCCAGCTGCCCCTCGTCCCAGCCGGCGTAGCCCAGCGCCAGGACGGCGCGGCGCGGGCCCCCGACCGGGTCGCCCATGGCCACGAGCGCGTCGCGCGTGCCGGTCAGGGCGAAGCCCCCGCCGACCGGGAGGCTGGAGCCCTCGGACAGCCAGTCGTCGGAGTGGATGACGAAGCCGCGCTCGCGCTCCACCGGGCCGCCGACCAGCACCGGCCGGGCCAGATCCGTGTCGAACGGGGGCAGGTCCAGCCGGTCCAGAACCGCCGACAGGTCGACGCCCGGGGCCGGCGCGTCCAGCCGGACGCCCATGGCGTGGTCGTCGTCGTGCGAACACACGAGGATCACCGCGTGCTCGAAGCGGGGATCGCCGATACCGGGCATGGCCACAAGCAGGCGGCCGGAGAGGGAGGAAGCGCCGTCCATGGCCCCATATTCGGGGGGCCGAAGCGGCGGCGCAAGGGCCGGCGCTTGGCGCGGGACCCGCGACGCCCTATCTGCGGACGATCCCGCCCCCTCGAACCCCGGAGCCTCCCGCGTGACCATCCAGATCGGCGACCGCATCCCCTCGGCCACCCTGTCGCAGGCCACCATGGAAGGCCCCAGGCCGGTCGCCACCGACGACTTCTTCAAGGGCCGGACGGTCGCCCTGTTCGCCGTGCCGGGCGCCTTCACCCCGACCTGCTCGGCGCGCCACCTGCCGGGCTTCACCGAGAAGCGCGAGGAGCTGAAGGGCAAGGGCGTCGACGCCGTGGCCTGCGTTTCGGTCAACGACGCCTTCGTCATGCGCGCCTGGGGCGACAGCCAGGGCGTGGGCGAGGACGAGATCGTCATGCTGGGCGACGGCAACGGCGACTTCACCCGCGCCCTCGGCCTGACGCTGGACGCCAAAGGCTTCGGCATGGGCGAGCGCTCGCAGCGCTATTCGATGATCGTCAGGGACGGCGTGGTCGACCAGCTGAACGTCGAACAGGGCGGCGAATTCCGCGTCAGCTCGGCCGAGCACCTGCTGGCGCAGCTGTGATCTAGGCGGCGGCGACCTCGGCCGGGGCCGCGTCCCCGGCCGCCAGTCCGGCCAGCACGTGCTGCACCGCGCCCAGCAGCGCCGGCGGCGTGATGGGCTTGGGCACGAAATAGGACATGCCGGCGGCCAGGCAGGCGGCGACATCGTCCGGGCTGGTGTCGGCGGTGACGGCGATCACCGGGACCGCGGCGTTGATGCCGCCCGAGGCGCGCAGCCGGCGGGTCGTCTCGCGGCCGTCGAGCTCGGGCATGCGCACGTCCATGAAGATCATGTCGAACTGGCCCTGCTCGCAGGCGCGCAGGGCGGCCATGCCGTCCTCGGCCGTGGTCACGTCGACGCCGAGCGGGGCCAGGATCAGCTGAACGGCGCGGCGGTTGATGTCGTGGTCGTCGACGACCAGCACCTTCATGGCGCGCCCCTCGTCCCCGTCGGCGTCCTCGGCCTCCGCCTCCGCCTCCTGCGCGGGCTGCGGCCGGGGTTCGGCCCCCGCGTGCGGGCGTGCGGCGGGGACCGCCGGGGTCGGGATCGGGTCGCGCGACCGGAGGGCCTGGGCCGCCACGCGGCGGCCGGTCTCGTCCGGCGCGGCGGGGGCCAGAATTTCCGACCGGGCCGGGGCGAAGGTCACCGCCACGGTGAAGGCCGCGCCCTCGCCCGGGCGGCTGCGGACCGTCAGGCGACCGCCCATGAGCCCGACCAGTTCGCGGCTGATGGCGAGGCCCAGACCGGTGCCCCCGTGAAGGGCACCGACGCCGTCGGCGGTCTGGTCGAACGGGGTGAACAGGCGCGCCACCTGGTCGGCGGTCATGCCCGGGCCGGTGTCGGCCACCTCGAACACCACGGCGTGCAGGCCGCCGTCCTCCTCCCAGGCCGAGAGGCGCAAGGTGACCGAGCCGGACCGGGTGAATTTCACCGCGTTGGAGATCAGGTTGTTGAGGATCTGCCGCAGCCGCATCGGGTCGCCCCGCACGCCGCGCGGCAGGCTGGAGGCGCCCTCCAGTCGCAGACGCAGACCCTTGGCCCGGACCGGGCCCTGCCACAGCTGCAGCGTCTGGCAGGTCAGGGCGCGCAGATCGAAGTCGACGGCGTCGACCGTCATGCGGCCGGCCTCGAGCTTGGCGTGGTCCAGCAGATCGTCCAGCAGGGCCTTCATCATCAGGCCGGCGTCGGCGATCAGCCGGGCCTGGGCGCGCGACGCGCCGTCGGCGGTGCGCTCGATCTCCATCGCCCCGCTCATGATGGCGCCGATCGGCGTGCGCAGGTCGTGACCCACGGCGGCCAGGAAGGCCGAGCGGCCGTTCATCGCGGCCTCGGCCTCGACCCGCCTGCGGTCCGCATCCAGCCGCGCGGCGGCCTCGGAGGTGCGGGCCCGCTCCATCTGGCGCCAGACCGACAGGCAGTAGGCGACGAAGACGGCGATGCCGGTAGCCATGGCGGTGCAGAAGGCCGGCGACGCGCCCCAGGCCAGCATGAAGAAGGGCGTGGCGCCGAGGTAGAGGAACTGGGGGGCGATCGAGAGCGCCAGCACCAGGTTGGACCGCGGCGCATTGACCACCGCATAGATGGCCCCGGACGACAGGAGCATGGCCGCGCAGATCCCGCCCATGGGCCCGCCGGTGTACCAGAGGGCCACCGACAGACTGCCGAAATACAGCGCATTGGCCACCAGCATGATGTTGGCGGCGACCATCCGCAGCGGGCCCATCCGGTCGACCTTGCCGGCGTTGACCGGGCCGAAGACCCAGAGGTCGATCAGCTGCACGAGGAAATAGCCGGCCACCCACAGGGCGGCGAAGTCCCAGGTCAGGACCGGGCTGAAGACGAAGGCGGCCGCTGCGCCCATGCCGAGCCGCTGCAGCAGCGCCTTTCGGCGCTGGCGCACGGCCGTGGCCCAGGGGCTGGCGTCGCTCGTGGTCGGCATGAGGTCTCCCCGACGGGGAAGCGCGGACTTCCCGTCGGACAGCATGCCTGGATGCCCCTAACGGCCCGTCAACGGGCGGTGCCGATCGCCCCGGAAATCGTGGTGAATCCCTCGGCGGCCATCCGCCGCCGCAGGTCGGCCAGGATCCGGCGGACCAGTCCGGGGCCGTGGTGCACCAGGGCGGAGTACAGCTGGACCGCCGAGGCCCCCTGCCGGAGGCGGTGCAGGACTTCCTCGCCGGAATCGATTCCTCCCGCCGCGATCAGGGCGAGCCGCCCCTCGGCCGCCTCGACGGCGATGCCGAGGGCGCGGCGGGCGAGGAGCTTGAGCGGGGCGCCGGACAGGCCCCCGGTCTCTCCCCGGTGCGGCGAGCGCAGGTCGTCGGGCCGCGCGATCGTGGTGTTCGACACGATCAGGCCGTCCAGCTTCCAGAGGCGGGCGGCCTGGACGATCTCGACGATCTCCGACTCCGCGAGGTCGGGCGCGATCTTGAGGAAGACCGGCGCGCCGTCGGCGGGACGGGCCTCGGCGACCCGCCCCAGCAGGTCGTCCAGCGCCTCGCGGCCCTGCAGGGCGCGCAGGCCGGGCGTGTTCGGCGACGAGACGTTGACGGTGAACCAGTCGGCCTTGCCGGCCAGCCGGCGCAGGCCGGTCACATAGTCGGCGGCGCGGTCGTCGGAGTCCTTGTTGGCCCCCAGATTGGCCCCGACGAGCACGCCAGGCGGGCGGCGGTCCAGCCGGGCGGCGAAGGCCTCGAGGCCCGCATTGTTGAAGCCCATGCGGTTGATGACCCCGGCGTCCTCGGTCAGCCGGAACAGCCGCGGGCGAGGATTGCCGTCCTGTGGCCGCGGCGTGACCGAGCCGGCCTCGACGAAGCCGAAGCCCAGACCCGCCAGGCCGCCCAGCGCCTCGGCGTTCTTGTCCAGCCCCGCCGCCAGCCCGACCGGGTTCGGAAGGGTCAGGCCGGCGAGGCGCGTCGTCAGCATCGGGTCGGGACTCGCCGGGCGCGGCGCGGGCAGGAGCGACAGCCCCCGGATCGCCAGGCGGTGCGCGGTCTCGGGGTCCATGCGACGCAGGACCGGCGCGGCCAGGGCCTCAAGCATCCGGCACCCCGACGGTGATGACGCCGGCGTCGGACACCGCCATCGGCCGGTCGGTCAGCACGGCCGCGACGGGCAGGGCGCCGTACTGGTGCGGGAACAGGGCCCCACCGCGCGACGGCTCCCACTTCACGGCGTCCAGGCGGTCGAGGTCGACCTCGAGAAGGCGCAGGTTCGTCCGCCCGGCATAGTGCCGGCGGGCCGTCTCCTCCAGCTGTCCGGCGGTGGAGAGGTGGATGTAGCCGTCGGCCAGATCGACGGGCGAGCCGGCGTAGGCCCCGGCCTTGCGGGCCGCGGCCCACTCGGCGGCGTCGACGATCTTGAAGGCCGTGGTCACGCCTCGGCCCCGCCGCCGACGTCGCGCGGCCTGAGGAACAGTTCCAGCGACGCCCGGCCGTTGGCGTCGAGGGCGAACACGGCCGCGGCCCCGGTGGGGAAGCCCGCGGCGAACCGCTCGATCGCCATCGGCGAGGCGGCGCCCTCGATCAGCAGCTCCACCGCCAGCTGGTGAACGCCCGGATTGTGGGCGATCAGGATCAGGCAGCCGGCGCGGTCGTCCTGGGCCTCGACCGCGCGCCGCAGGGCGTCGCTGGAGGCGTCGTAGAGGGCGGGCTCGATCGATACCTCGACGTCGCCGAAGGCGTCGCGGACGGCGTCCCAGGTCTGGCGCGTCCGCGCGGCGGCCGAGACGAGGGCGACGTCGGGACGCACCCCGCGCTGGGCCAGGGCGCGGGCCACGAGGCCGGCGTCGGTCACGCCGCGCGCGCTCAGGGGGCGATCCACGTCCCTGCCCGACGGCGCGTCGCGCTCGGCCTTGGCGTGCCGCATGAGGATGAGCCGGTTCATGGCCCGCCGTCTAAAGCGGTTCGTCGCGCGCGGCCAGTCGCGCGCCACGGGCCGCGGGGGCCGGCTGAAGTCCCCGCGTCGCCGGCGCGGGGGCGACCGCGCCCGACGGCCGGACGCGGGCGTAGGCCTGACGCGTGGCCTCGAGCAGGATGAGGCCGGCGAAGCCCGGCGCGATCCGGCGTCCGACCTCCTCGAAGCCGTCGGCGGCGCCCAGCAGGGGGCGCCACGGGGGCACGTAGAGGGTCTGGGACCAGGCCGAGGGCTCCAGCCCCACCTGGCGCACCAGACCCTCCAGCTGGCGGCGGGTGAACGGGCGGCCGTGGCCGAACGGCGTGGAGTCCGCGCGCGCCCACAGCCCGCCGCGGGCCGCGGCGGCCAGGATGATCCGCCCGGTCGGACTGAGGACCCGCACGGCCTCGGCGAGGACCTGGGCGGGGGCGTCCGCCTCCTCCAGCGCGTGGACCAGCAGGACGCGATCGAAGGTTCCGGCCGCGAACGGCAGGGCGCGTTCGTCGACCAGGACCGTGCGGTTGCGGCCGGTCGGCGGCCAGGTCTCGGCCCCCTGCCCGCCCGGCATGGCGGCGATCTGGCGTCGCGCGCCGACGAAGGCGTCCAGCCAGGGCACGGCATAGCCCAGGCCCAGGACGTCGCAGCCTGCGGCCTCGCCCCAGGCGTCGTCCAGACGCCGCGCGACCAGACGCCGGACGACCTGCCCCGCCGCCTCGCCGTAGAAGGCCCTGAGTTCCTCGACGCCACGCCTCATGGGAGGAGGATAGGCCGCCACGGCCCGTCCGGCTAGGATGGGCCCATGACCCTGGACGTGCGCCTGTTCCCCTGCCTGTCGGACAACTATGGCTTCCTGATCCGCGACGCCGCCAGCGGGGCGGTGGCGGCGGTCGACGCGCCGGACGCGGCGGCGATCCTGGCCGACCTCGAGGCCAGCGGCTGGGGCCGGCTGGACCTGCTGCTCAACACCCACTGGCACCCCGACCACACCCAAGGGAATGCCGCGCTGAAGGCCGCGACCGGCTGCGAGATCGTGGGGCCCGAGGAGGTGCGCCGCGCCGCGCCGCTGGACCGGGTCGTGACGGACGGCGACGCGGTCGCGCTGGGCGAAACGCGGTTCGAGGTGCTGGCCATGCCCGGCCACACCCTGGGGCACGTGGTGTTCCTGGCGCGGGAGGCGGGGGAGGCCTTCGTCGGCGACGTGATCTTTCCGCTGGGCTGCGGGCGGCTGTTCGAGGGGACGCCGGAGCAGATGTGGGACAGCCTGTCGCGCGTGGCGGACTGGGACGGGGCGACGCGGCTGTGGGGGGCGCACGAATACGCCGCGGGCAATGCCCGGTTCGCCGTGAGCGTGGACAACCGGCCGGAGCTGGCGGCGCACGTCGACGGGCTGCTGGCGCGGCGCGCGCGGGGCGAGCCGACGGTGCCAACCACCGTGGGGACCGAGCGACGCTTCAACCCCTTCCTGACCGCGGGGGACGCGGCGACCTTCGCCGCGCGGCGGGCGGCCAAGGACGTGTTTCAGGGCTGAGCCTAGTCGACGCCCGAGATCACGCGGGCGATGCGCGTCGAGGAGGGACGACCGGCGTAGCCGGCGGTCGGGTCGATGACGATGGTCAGCACGCCGCGCGCGAAGGTAATGCGGGGGCGGCCCTCGTCGGTCACCACGATGCGCCGCACGCGGGCCGCGTCCTGACGCAGGCCGGCCGAGCGCGACATGCGCACGAGGGCCTCGACGGCGGTGGACAGGGCGTCGGCGGCCACGGCTTCGGAGCCCTGGCCGATCTCCATGTCGACGATGACCAGGCGGCCGACCGCGTTGGTCGCCCGGCCGCTCTGGTGGATGATGAAATTGGCCAGCTGGACGGCGGTCAGGGTGGGCGGCAGCAGGCGGGCGGCGGAGCCCTCGGCCGAGACCGGCACGCCCTGGGGCGCGGACGGCGTGTACAGGGTCATGGCCCCGTTGGGCGTCACGCGCAGGACCTGGTCGCCCGCGTCGTTGCGCATGATGACGTCGCCGCGGGGCGCCGGCTGGGGGCGCAGGACCCAGACCTCGGCCGAGCGTTCGAAGCGCATCAGGGTGCGCGGGCCGGAGCGGTCGAGGACGAAGCTCTGGCCGGTTTCGGCGACGTAGCGGCCCGTCTCGGGCATGGCCCCGCGGCTGCGGCCGGGGTCGTCGCCGCGCAGGATGGCCCCGCTCTGGGCCGCGGCGGCGCCGGCGCACAGGCCCAGCCCCGCGACGGCCAGCGCCGTCGCGGCGACCAGCGGCGCGAACGCCGTCCTGTGCCGCAGCGAAATCCTCATGAGCCGCACTTGACCGGGGCGCCGCGGCGGATTTTGGGCCGGATTCCGTCAGCCGACGAGATACTGACCCCCGTTCAGGGAAAGCGTGCAGCCTGTGACATATCCGGCACGTTCGCCGGCCAGCCACGAGACCATGTCGGCGATTTCCTCGCCTTTCCCGAGCCTTCCGACGGGGATCTGGGCGACGATCCCGGCCAGCACCTTCTCGTCCATGGCCCCGACCATCTCGGTGTCGATATAGCCCGGGGCGATGCAGTTCACGGTCACGCCCTTGCGCGCATTCTCCAGCGCCAGGGCCTTGGTGAAGCCGATCATGCCGGCCTTGGCGGCGGAATAGTTGGTCTGGCCGATCTGGCCCTTCTGGCCGTTGATCGAGGAGATGTTGACGATGCGGCCGAAGCCGCGGTCGCGCATGCCGCCGATGACCTGGCGCGTCATGTTGAAGACCGAGTCCATGTTGACGCGGATCACGTCGGACCACTGGTCGTGGGTCATCTTGTGGAAGAAGCCGTCGCGGGTGATGCCGGCGTTGTTGATCAGCACGTCGACGGGGCCGAGCCGGTCCTCGACCTCCTTCACGGCGCGCTCGCAGTCCTCGAACGAGCCGACGTTGCCCTTGACCACCATGACGCCCAGCTCGTTCGCGGTGGCCTCGGCGGCCTCGACGTTGCCGGAGTAGCCGCAGGCCACCTCCATGCCGTCGGCCTTGAGCCGTTCGGCGATCGCCTTGCCGATGCCGCGGGTTCCGCCCGTCACGAGTGCGACGCGTGCCATGTGCGTGTCCTGTCCCTGATGGCGGGGCCTCTGGAACGGGCCCCTGCCGTGCAATTACGCTTTAGCTTGCCGGGCGTTGCGCGCAAAGCGGCGTTCTCCGGCCTCAGCCGCCGCGCGGGGCCGCGACGGCCGTCAGGGTCCCGGCCGGGGGCGGCGACAGGAGGTCGGCGGTGGGCCGGCGCCCGAACAGCCAGTCGGCCCACAGGGCAGGCGGCAGGGGCAGGACCCCGCGCGTGTGGTAGGGGGCCACGTCCGGCCCCGGCTCGGCGGTCAGCAGGCTGAAGGCCTCGCCCGCCTCGCCCGCGCGCCAGACGGCGGCCAGCAGCAGGGGCGCGCCGTCGGCCGCCGCCAGCTTCCAGCGGGTCTTGGGATATTTGTCGCCGGTGAATTCGAAGAAGCCCGAGGCGGGGACCAGGGCCCGGCCCTGACGGCCGCCGTTGGCGATCTCGCGCCCCTCGGCGCGATAGTTGATGACCGGCCCGCCCTTGCGTCCCGGCGGCGGGGGAAAGCCGAAGCGCATGGGCACAAGGTCGGCGGCGCCGTCGACGAGGCGCACGGCCATGGCCGCGTCGGTGGGGCGCACCTCGCCGATCGGCTCGAGGTTGGGCAGGCCGCCGCGCAGCGCCAGCGGCGCGCCCGCGGCCGCGAACAGCTCGACCAGCTGGCGCAGGCCGAAACGGGCTTCGTAGGAGGCGCACATGGCGAGGGGCTCCGGGCGGGCGACGGCGCATGCTGCCCGGCCGGGCGGCGGACGCCAAGCCGGGCCGTCCGGACCCGAAAACAGGGTGCGGAGAGTCCGGAGAGTCCGGAGAGTCCGGATGGGCGCGGCGCGGGTCTGCATGCGGCGGAGGGTGGCACGCGGCTGCGTCAGGATCGGACGTGGGGCGGTGGCCCGTGCGCTTGACCCCGCCCGCGCCGCTCCGGATCATGGCGGATGCCCAGACCCGTCGCGCTCGCGCCCCATGATCCGCAGTGGGCCGTCCGGGCCGATACGCTGATGGCGGACCTGCGCGCGGCGGTGCCGGGGGCGTTCGCGGCGCTGCATCACATCGGCTCGACCGCCGTGCCGGGGCTGGTCGCCAAGCCGGTGATCGACCTGCTGGGCGAGGTCGCCGATCTGGCCGCCGTCGCGGCGGCGCGGCCGGCGCTGGAGGCGGCGGGCTGGCGCTGGCGCGGCGAGAACGGCGTGGCCGGGCGGCGCTATTTCACCCTGGACGATCCGCAGACCGGAGCGCGCGCCGCCCACCTGCACGTCCACGCGGCGGGCGACCCGATGATCCCCTGGCACCTGGCCTTCCGCGACCGGCTGAGGGCCGAGCCGGAAACGGCGGCGGCCTATGGGCGGGAGAAGGCGCGCTGCGCGGCGCGGCATCCGGGGGACGGCGGGGCGTATGCGGGATGCAAGAGGGCCTGGACGGATCGGGTGGCGGGGGAGGCGGTGGCTACCACAGTTCGAAAGGACCACCGCGGAAGGGGCGGGCGCAGACGCGTCACCTAAAAACTGTCGTTGCGGGCGCGGGTCCAGAACTCTTCGGACTTAGCAACCTTATCGTTTGCGCCAAGTGACTGATAGATCGCGAAAACCTCGCCAATGATCTTTTGTCTACGCGGGGTGTCGATCAGCTTCGCGCCTTCAAATGGCTTCTCCGCGAAGTTGCCCCCTGTCGACTCCGATACAACGCGACCTACAACCTGGAATTTTATGTTATTCCGATCGCGTCGACCTGCGGCAGGAAGTGTTTGTGCGATTAGATCATCAATCGCTCTCACTAGACGGATCGCTTTGACATAGACGCCCAGCGAATACTGCTCGTTAAACACGAGCTCGGGATCGGACTTCATGATGCCGCCGGGTCGGGCGCGGGCGGTGTGCGCTCGGCCACCGATGACAGTCACCATCGCTTGAGCAATCTCAGTGACGCTGACAATGTCAGCGCGCTTCTTTCCTTGATTCTTCCAGAAATTTTTGCGGCGCTCATAGAACAAGCCCTGTCCTCTCAAATAGGTCTCGAGTTTTTTGTGTAGTACAGAAGTTGTCTTGAGTTGGCCCGGCTGAATGGGCGTTTGCCTATTAGTAGAAGCTATGATGTCCGCTCTCAGATCTTCATCCGTCGCGCTCACGACGCGAACGAGAAGGAGGCGATCATCATTTTGGTTGGCACCCGGCTTGCCAAAATGCTCATGAATCTTACGGCTAGTCTGAAGGCCATTGACGACTTTCGGGTTCACGATCTGCAGCATGCTGCCCGACAGGGTCGCTTCGTCGCAGATGATGGAGACCCCATTGTTCAGCCACCAGAAGTCAGCCGGGCCACCTCCGTCGAGTGTGGCGGCGATCTCAGTGTTAACTGCGACGTCACCTTCGTAGTCTCGAACATTGTCGTCAAAGAATTCGGCTTCCAGGCTTCCGTCGGCTTTTGAGATGAACTGGGAATACGAGCTCAACTTCGCGAGCGCCACGTAGGATGGACCGTTCTGCTGACTTATGGGGTTGCCGGCGATAGCGAGTCCCCGAACGTGCTCGGGGGCCTGACTTACGGCGGTTAGAACCGCCTGCGCGTCGGCCGCAATCACTTCGACCTTCGCTGAAGAGTAAAGCGCCGAAAGCTGAGATTTTACAGCGGCCAGCTTCGCCTTAACTGGTGCAGATGCCTCGCTCGCGCTCTTGGTGGCAAATACGACCCGGATTTCGAGCTTAGGAAATTTAGCAGCGACGGCCAGATAGAAGGCCCTAAACTCTTGAAGAGCCGCCACCACGTCCTGATTATAAATGCCCGATTTTTGATTAAATAGGTCATCGTCAAGTGTAAGCAAGTCAGACGTAGTTGCCAGTATTGTGTCAAGCGTATTTAGCTTGAAGCCGTCTATGTACTTGGTCGAAAATAGCCATAGGTGCAAGTCGACGTTCTTGCGAACTGTAGCGGGATCAACTTCTGTTATCAGGCGTCCGTCTGCCAGTGCGTAGACTGAGTCAATTCCGCCATCGCCGGAACCGTCGACGATTCCTGCCTCAATGTCCGTGGAATCGACCTCGTGACCTTTTAGGAAGTGATAGGGGACGTACGTCTCAAAAAAATCCGAGTCCGTTTGGTTAGGCGCATCATTGGCCTTGCTCTCGTTGAAGAGTTGAACCAGCACCTCGCGGTCATTGACGGACACATTCCCTCCTAGAGCAGGCTTCGCGGCACCCCTAATGCACCCGCGCCTTGCCGATCTCCAGCCCGCCCTCGCCGGCTGACACGGCGATCACGCTGCCGTCCGCGATCTCGCCCGCCAGCAGTTTGCGCGCGATGGGGTCGACCAGTTCCTTCTGGATCACCCGCTTCAGCGGCCGCGCGCCGTAGACCGGGTCATAGCCCTTGTCGGCCAGCCAGGCGGCGGCCGCGTCGTCCAGCGCGAGGGTCAGGCGGCGGTCGGCCAGCAGCTTCTCGAACCGGGCCAGCTGGATGCGGACGATGCCGCCCATCTGGTCGCGGCCGAGACGGCGGAAGAGGATGATCTCGTCGAGGCGGTTCAGGAACTCGGGGCGGAAGTGGGCGCGGACGGCCTCCATGACCACCGGGCGCACGGCCTCGACGTCCTCGCCTTCGGCCTGATCCGCCAAGGCGGCCGAGCCGAGGTTGGAGGTCAGGATGATCAGGGTGTTCTTGAAGTCGACCACGCGGCCCTGACCGTCGGTCAGGCGGCCGTCGTCCAGCACCTGGAGCAGGACGTTGAAGACGTCGGGGTGGGCCTTTTCCACCTCGTCGAACAGGATCACCTGATACGGCCGGCGGCGCACGGCCTCGGTCAGGGCCCCGCCCTCGTCATAGCCGACGTAGCCGGGAGGGGCGCCGATCAGGCGGCTGACGGAGTGTTTCTCCATATATTCCGACATGTCGATGCGGGTGATGGCCGCCTCGTCGTCGAACAGGAAGGCGGCGAGCGCCTTGGTCAGCTCGGTCTTGCCCACGCCCGTGGGGCCGAGGAACAGGAAGCTGCCCAGCGGGCGGTTGGGGTCGTTCAGGCCGGCGCGGGCGCGGCGCACGGCGTCGGACACGGCCTCCAGCGCCGCGTCCTGACCGACGACGCGGCCGCGCAGGGCATCCTCCATCTTGAGCAGCTTCTCGCGCTCGCCCTCCAGCATCTTGTCGACGGGGACGCCGGTCCAGCGGGAGACGACCTGGGCGATCTGTTCGGCGTCGACGACCTCGG